>NZ_JCAFRY010000020.1:0-70677 GCF_059368675.1 Stenotrophomonas sp. YJH_SMC_120 | reverse complement strand
GGCCGGCACTACCGGAAAGGGACGGATCCTCGCGGACCCGCCCCTTTTTTCATTTCGCCGCCGGGGCCGCGTTGGCCTGCCAGCCGCACATCTGGCCTTTGACTGCTGTTTCGGTAGAGCCGGCCGCTGGCCGGCTGCCCGTTGGGCCTTCACCGCGTAGTTGCCGGCCAGCGGCCGGCACTACCGGAAAGGGGCGGATCCTTTCGGACCCGCCCCTTTTCTCATTTCGCCGCCGGAGCCGCGTTGGCCTGCCAGCCGCACATCTGGCCTTTGACTGCTGTTTCGGTAGAGCCGGCCGCTGGCCGGCTGCCAGATGGATTTCCACCGTGCAGTTGCCGGCCAGCGGCCGGCACTACCGGAAAGGGACGGATCCTCGCGGACCCGCCCCTTTTTTCATTTCGCCGCCGGGGCCGCGTTGGCCTGCCAGCCGCACATCTGGCCTTCGTTCTGCTGCTTCAGCCACTCGTTGACCGGGGTGAAGTACTCGATCATCGGGCCGGCATCGAGCTTGTCGGTACCGGTCAGCTCCTTCAGCGTGGCCTGCCACGGCTGGCTGGCACCCTTGCTCAGCATCGCCCAGTACTTCTGGCCGGCTTCCTTGTTGCCGTAGAAGGTGCACTCATGCAGCGGGCCCTTGTAGCCGGACGCGTCGCACAGGCCCTTGTAGAACTGGAACTGCAGGATGCGCGCCAGGAAGTAGCGGGTGTACGGAGTGTTGCCCGGCACGTGGTACTTCGCGCCCGGATCGAAGAACTCTTCGCCACGGGTGCTGGCCGGCGCCACGCCCTGGTACTTGGCCTTCAGGTCCCACCACGCCTTGTTGTAGTTGTCGGCAGTGATCGAGCCATCGAACACGCCCCAGCGCCAGCGGTCGATCATCAGCCCGAACGGCAGGAACGACACGCCTGACAGCGCCATGCGCATCTGGTTGTTGATGACCGCCTCGCGGCTTTCGGTCGGCGCATCGACCAGGCCGATCGAGCTGAGGTACTTGGGCGTCATCGCCAGCACGATGGTGTCGCCGATCGCTTCATGGAAGCCATCGTTGGCACCGCCCTGGAACAGCGGCGGCAGCGGGTTGTAGGCCAGGTCGTAATAGATGTGGCCCAGCTCGTGGTAGATGGTGGTGAAGTTCTCTTCGTTCGGCTTGATGCACATCTTGGTGCGCACGTCGCCTTCCATGTTCATGTCCCAGGCACTGGCGTGGCAGACCACGTCGCGGTCGTCAGGCTTGATGAACTGGGTCTTTTCCCAGTAGGACTGCGGCAGCGACGGCATGCCCAGCGACACGTAGAAGTCCTGCGCGCGCTCGGTCATCTGCTTGGCGGTACGCAGTTCGGCCTCGCGCTGCGCCTTGTACTGCGCGGCCACGTTGGCATCCTTGCCGGCCTTGGCCAGCGCCGCGCTCAGGTTGGTCTGGTACTGCTTTTCCAGCGCCGCGGTGATGTCCAGGCTGCCGGCGCCCGGGTACGGTTCCAGCTGGTCCCACAGGTTCGACCAGTCCTGCTGCCACATGTTGCCCAGCAGGTGCGCGGCGATCAGGCCATTGCCTACTTCGGCCTTGTCCTTGCCATAGGTCTTGTCCAGCTTGCCGCGCGCGTAGCAGTGCAGCTGCTCGTACATCGGCTTGACCTGTTCCCACAGGCGGTCGGTTTCCGGGCCGATCTGCTCCGGCGGCATGTCGTAGCCGCTGCGCCACATCTGGCCGGCATCGGTGAAGCCCATGCCCTTGGCGCCTTCGTTCACCAGGCCGACGAACTTCTGGTAGTCGCCGCGCATGCTCTTGGTGGTGCTGTGCCAGCCCTGCCAGGCGTCAAGCTGCTTGCCGTAGTCGCGGCTGCGCGCCAGTACCTGTTCCAGCTCGCCCAGCTGGCGGCAGGAGTTCGGATCGTTGGCGTCGGTGCAGTACTTGCCAGCGCCGTAGCTGCCTTCCATGCGGGTGGCGATCTGGGTCAGCTCGGCCAGCTTGGCCGGATCGCGCGGCGCCGGCATCGAGGACATCAGTTTCAGCAGGTGGATCGCACGCTTGCTGTCCTCGCTCATCGGCTTGCCGTCGAACTTGGCGGCCTGCTCGATCCAGCTGTTGAGCTGGGTCAGCGAGCGCTCGTTGGCCTTGGCCGCGATGCGTTCGGAATCACTGTTGATGTAGGTGGAAGACAGCCACTGCGCCGAGGTCATCTCCGGGTAGGCGGCCTTGAATTCGGCATTGATGCGGGCCACGAACTGGTCGGCGGTTTCGCCGGCCGGGACGCTGCTGCTGGCGGTATCGGTGCCTGGGGCAGCTTCCTTCTTGCAGGCGGCCAGGGCCAGCGTGGCGGCGGCGATTGCCGAGGCCAGCAGGAGATGACGGTGTTTCACGGGCGGTCCTTGGGTGGTGAACGACGGCCGAAGGCTAGTGGGCCGTCGCTGCCACCGCAAGTGGCGGAAGTCGGCCGGGCGGCGCCCGGCACCCGCAGAGGCTTTCAAGCAAGGGCAAAGGCCGAAGCAACAGCGTGCATTCCGTGGGATGGCGGGGCGGTGTGGGTGGGCAGGACACGCCGTAAACCCATCCATGGGGGCTCGATGGCGCCATCCATGGCGCCAACGGTCCTGCCCATCCACACCGCCCCGCCTTCGACAGATTCCGGCGGCTGTTGGTAGGTGTCGACCTTGGTCGACACATCTGTCAGATATCGAATGAGTCATCCACGCATGGCGTGGATCTACTGTGTCGACCAAGGTCGACACCCACCAGGGCAATGCGTCGTTCCGACAGATCGCGGAAAACTGTCGAAGGCGGGGTGGGTCCGGTGGCGGGAGTGTCCGCGGCATGGATGCCGCGGCCAAGCCCCCATGGACGGGTTTACGGCGTCTCCCGCCACCGGACCCACCCCGCCATCCCTCAGGAAACCCGCTTCTGCTGTTGCTGTCGAGGCTGCCGGCCAGCGGCCGGCACTACCGCGGGTGCAGGGCTGCAAGCCCTGCCGAACAACCCTCAACCTTCGCAGTTGGCGAACAGGTCGCGATCGCGCTCGTACAGCGAGGTCTTCACCTGCATCAGGCCCAGCACCGACGGGAACAGGTTGTCGTGGTCGGTATAGGCCGCCGAACGCTTGCGCACGCACTGCAGGTCCAACCCACGGCTGCTGGCAAAGCCCGGCGAGAACCACATCGTCATCGGTACGCGGGTCTGCTCGGCCGGAGCGATCGCATACGGCACGCCATGCAGGAACAGGCCCTTCTCGCCCAGCGATTCACCATGGTCGGACAGGTAGATCATCGCCGTGTCGTAATCCTGCATGCCCTGCAGGGTGCCGATGGTCTTGCTCAGGAAATGATCGGTGTACAACACCGCGTTGTCATAGCTGTTGGTGATCTCTTCGCGAGAGCAACGGCCGATGTCACGGGTGTCGCAGGTTGGCTTGAAGCGCGCGAAGGCTGCCGGGTAACGCTCGAAGTAGGCCGGGCCGTGGTTGCCCAGCTGGTGCAGCACCACCACGCGGTCGCCGGGCTTGGCACGCACCTGGGTGGCCAGGTCCTGCAGCAGGATCTCGTCCATGCAGCGGCCATCGGCGCACAGCCCCGGCGTGGTCGCATCGGACAGCGACTGGAACTCCAGCCCTTCGCAGACGCCCTTGCAGCCGGACTGGTTGTCACGCCACAACGGTGCGATGCCGGCGCGGTTCAGCACGTGCAGCAGCGACTGGTGTGCACGGATCTTCTTTTCATCGTAGTCGTGACGTCCCCACGGCGAGAACAGGCACGGCAGCGACACTTCGGTGCTGGTGCCGCAGGAGTGCATGTCGGGGAAGTTGATCACCGGTGCCTGGGCCAACTCCGGGGTGGTGTTGCGGCCACCGTTGAGCCCCCAGTTCTGCGCGCGCACGGTTTCGCCCATGACGATCACCAGCAGGCGCGGCTTGCTGGCCGGGGCGCGTGGCGTGGCCTTGGCGTCGGTGCCGATCGGCAGCTTCGGCGCGCGCTGCACCGGGTTGTCGCCACGCAGCGCGCGCGGCATACCGAGCAGCACGTTGGCCGGGGTGGCGAGATAGCGTACTTCGCGCTGGTTGCGCATCAGCGCCGAGATATCCTGGAACGAGATCAGCGCACCGCCAACTGCGGTCGCCGCCGCCACGACCAGGAAGCCGAGTCGCCACAGCAGGCTGCGGCCACAACTGCGTCGGCGCAGCTGCACGCGCCACAGCACCACCATCGGCAGCACGGCCAGCAGCAGCACCGGCCACAGCAGCGATACGGTCATCAGCTCGCGGCTCTCCTTGGGGTCGGTCGCCAGCACGTTGCGCAGCATGTCCGCATCCAGATAGATGTGGTAGCGGCTCATGTAGTGCGCAGCGAACGCCGTCACCAGCAGCAACAGGCTGATTACCACTTTGGCATTCCAGCGCCAGACCAGGATGCCCAGCAGCACGCCGTGTGCACCCAGCAGCAACAGCAGCAGCGAAAGCGCGTAACGCAGGCTGCCTGGATGGCTGGCCATCGCGCTGTGCCAGAACAGGCCGTTGCCGGCCACCGCGAAGAACAGGCTGGTCAGCGCGATCAGTGCTTCCGTGGAGAGCTGCGGCCGCCAGTTGCGAAGACCCGCAAGGGCGGGGAGGCGGGCGGGGCGTTGGACCGATGCACTCATGCGTTTGCCTCCTGGCGGTGGGGACGGTCCAGCTGACGGTGGATCAGAACATACAGGCCCAACGAAAGCAGCCAACATATCAACGCGGTGGCAATGTCATGCGAAAGGAAATGGGCGCCCCGCAACTGCTGGCTGATCCCGAACACCAGGCCGGTGCCGAGGCCGATCCAGAGCCCGGTCCAGCGCCAGGACGGCCGCCACAGCAACGCGAAGAAGTACAGGCAGAGCCACGCATAGCCTGCGCTGGCGTGGCCTGCCGGGAAGCAGGCCTGTGCCGGCATGCCTTCCGGGCGCAGGGTGAACAGACCGATGAAAGGCTGGTGGCCACCGTAGCGCAGCAGGTCCCACGGGCATTCCATCGGCACCAGCGACTTCAGCAGGGAGATCACGCCGGTGCCCAGTGCCATGGCAATTACGACATAAAGCAGCGCCCATTGCAGGGTGCGATCGCGACCCTTACGCCAGTGGTGGAAGCACAGCAGGATCACGACCAGCGCCGCCGCCGTGCTCAACCATTTGCCGGCCTTGTGCACGACGCTGCGGGTGATCCAGGCGTCCTGCAGCGCCCAGTGGCTGCCTTCAAGACGGAACAGGTGATCGGCCACCCATTGATCGCCGCCGAAGCCCATCAGCAGCGTAAACAACGGCAGACCGATTGCGACAGGCAGCCAGAGGTGAGTTACGGCAAATCGAGACGCCAGTGGTGATGTCGCAAGCGGCGCTACCGAATCAAGGGGACGGACGGGCATGCTGGGAAGGGGCGGTTCGGGAATCCGCGCTCATGCTCGTCACCTGGATGTCGGAGAAGGGTCGGACGCCCGTTCGCGCCGGGTTAATGAGTCCTCGGCGCATGTCAACGTTCAGTCTTCTTCGGCGGTCGATCCTGTCCGCTCGGCGTGACACTCCGGGTTCCATGCGGTACCGGGAAGCAGTTGCCAACGATTCCTGTTGGCAACACCGATGTCGATCACTTTGGCCGGATCCACGCAGGGGCTCATCGCATCGTCCAGCACCAGCAGCCAGCGCTTGTCCGGCGCCTCAGCGAGCCAAGGGCCGGCGTCATGCCATTGCTCTGCCCAGGGCCGCTTGAAGCCGAATTCGCGTACCGGGCGGTCGGCCTGCAGCAGGTTCTGCTCGCGCCAGGCCACCAGCGCCAGTTCGGCATCCGGTCCGATCCGCGCGCCGACCCGGCGCATCAGCGCTGACGCCGATGCATAGGGATCCAGCGCCGGAATCAGTACCAGGCCGTAGAGCATCCACAGCATGCCGTGGGTCAGCAGCACCAGCGTCGCCGCGCGGCGCACCCGCAACCACACGATCAGCGTGGCCAGCGCGATGGCGAAGGTCAGCAGGCCATCGCCCAGCACCGGCAGCAGGGTATCGGGCATGGCGCGGCGTTCCAGCTGGGCCACCGCCCAAGCGTGTTCGGTCAGCAGCATCACGCCCAGCGTGCCAGTGGCCAGCATCAGCACCACGCTGTAGCCGAACAGGTAGCGGCGAACGCACAGGCGGCGCAGCAGGCCGGGCAGCAGCGGGGCTACGGCCAGCGCCATCGCCGGCAACATCGGCAGCAGGTACACCTCGCGCTTGCCCGGGCTGGCGCTGAAGAACACCAGTACCAGCACGGCCCAGCCCAGCAGCAGCCACTGGCGGCGGTCGCCACGGCGGATACGGCGCCACCAGGGCTTGAACAGCATCGGCAGCAGCAGGCTGCCCGGCAGCCACAGGGTAAGGATCACCTGCAGGTAATACCAGGCGGGCTGCCGGTGGTGCCACGCATTGGCATAACGGGTGCCGGTCTGCTTGAACAGCAGCTCGTGCGCATAAGCCTGCAGTTCGGCACTGGGCGTGTGCAGCAGGGCCCAGCCCAGCGGCGCCAGCCACACCCCGACACCCAGCAGGAAGGCCGGGATCAGCCAGAGCAGGGTTGCCGGATGCGGACCCTCCACCGTGCGTCCGCGGCGGCGCTGGTACAGCCACCAGCCGAACCAGGGCAGCACCATCAGCAGCGGCAGGAAACCCACGCCCTTGGTCACTGTGCCGACGCCTGCGGCGAAGCCGGCCAGCCACAGGGCAGGCAGGTTGCGGCGTTCACACAGATGACGCATCAGGCCCCAGAGGGCCACGGTGGTCATGCCCACCAGCACCATGTCGATCTGCGCGCGCTTCGCCATCAGCCCGAACTGCAGGGTGCAGAACAGCGCAGCGACGGCGTAGATGGAATGTCGTGGCGACCATAGCCGCCGCGCCAGGTCCGACACCAGCCACAGGCTGAGCAGGGCGCCCAGCAACGACGGCAGCAGGAAGGACCACTGCCAGCTGCCGACGATCTCGTAGGCGGCGGCCTGCAGCCACATGAAGACGGGTGGCTTCTCCGCATACAGTTCCACGCCACGGTGCGGCAGCAGCCATTGCCCGCTCTCGACCATGGTCCGGGCCGCCAGCACGAAGCGCGGCTCGTCCGGCGGCTGCGGCTGCCGAAGGCCGATCCCCGCTGCCAGCGCAGCAATGATCAGCAGCCACAACAGGGGCAGGCGCCAACGGCGGGGCAGGGCTACGGGCACGGCAGGCTCCGGGAGCAAAACGGCCATTCTGAGATGGCGGGGGTGGGAAAAGCGTCAGAGCGGCGCCGGGGCGACCGCATTCCGACATGTGCGGCGCTACCATGGTACGAACTTCCGTGGATGTTTCGTGCATGCGTCTGTTGGTGATCGAGGACAACCGCCAGCTGGTGGCCAACCTGTTCGACTATTTCGAGTCGCGCGGGCATGTGCTCGACGTGGCGCCGGATGGCATCACCGGACTGCACCTGGCCGGGAGCCATCCGTATGACGCCGTCATCCTGGACTGGATGCTGCCGCGCATGGAGGGCCCGGAGGTGCTGCGCCGGCTGCGCGCCGAGCATGCATCGGAAGTGCCGGTGATCATGCTGACCGCGCGTGACGAGCTGCCGGACAAGATTGCCGGCTTCCGCGCCGGCGCCGACGACTACCTGACCAAGCCGTTCGCACTCCCGGAGCTGGAGGTGCGGCTGGAAGCGCTGCTGCTGCGTGCGCAGGGACGCAACCCGCGCAAGCGCCTGCAGGTGGGCGATCTGGTCCTGGATCTGGCCACCCTGGAAGCCCAGCGCGGCACCCAGGTGCTGCACCTGTACCCGGCCTGCCGCAAGCTGCTGGAAGTGCTCATGCGCGCCAGCCCCGGCGCGGTGACCCGCCAGCAGCTGGAATTCGCTCTGTGGGGCGACGAACCGCCGGATGGCGACCTGCTGCGTTCGCATGTCTACGAGCTGCGCCGCAGTGTGGACGGACCGTTCGCCGAGAAACTGATCCATACCCTGCCGCGGGTGGGTTACCGCTTGGCCGTGACCACGCCCAGCGATGCCGGCAAGGATGATGATGAAGGCGAGTAAGCCGGGGCCGTTGTACCGGCGCGTGGTGTGGTGGTTGCTGGGCTATCTGGCGCTGCTGTCGATCGCGGTGTTCAGCGTCGGCAACTACGTGCATGAACATGCGGAGCACGCTGCCTGGCGCGCGCTGCTCAATTCCGAACTGGACAGCATCGTCGAGCACACCGAGCACGAGCCGCACTATCGCTGGCAGGACTCTGACACGCTCAGCCTGTTCCGCTTCGATGAAGGCAACATGCCGGAAAGCGTGCGCCTGCTGCACCCGGGGCTGCATGACGGGGTGCCGATCAAGGGGCGGCAGACTGCGGTGATGGTGCGTGACACCGGCTCGATGGGGCGGGTGGCGCTGGCGCTGGACATTTCCGACTTCCATGACCTGGAACAGTTCGCCACGCGCTGGGTGATGCTGGCCGGGGTGATCATGATCTTCGTCACCGTGCTGATGGCGTCGTTCGGCATGGAACGCATGGTGCGCCCGTTGAGCCTGCTGGCGCAGCACATCGCGGCGCTGCGGCCGGGTGTCCAGGGCCAGCGCATCGAGGTCGACCCGCGTGGCAGCTCCGAGCTGCATACCATTGCCGATGCACTGAACGACTATCTGGACCGCAACGAGCAGTTTGTCGAACGCGAGCGGGTGTTCATCAGCACCGCCAGCCACGAGCTGCGTACGCCGATTGCGGTGATGACCGGTGCCGCAGAGCTGGCACTGGAACAGCCGGGCCTGCCCGAGCGCGCGCGCCAGCAGATGCAACGCGTGCTGCGCACCGCGCAGAGCGTGGAGCAGCTGATCGAACTGCTGCTGGTGCTGGCGCGTGACCCGGCGCGCCTGGCCGCACGCGCCGAGCGCATCGCCCTGGACCAGCTGCTGCCGGAAATCGTCGACGACCATCGTCACCTGCTCGGTGACAAGGACCTGAGCATCGGCATCCAGGCGGCCCCGGTGGATATTGTCGCGCCGCTGGCCGTCGTGCAGGCCGCGATCGGCAACCTGCTGCGCAATGCCATCGAGAACAGCGGGCGTGGCCACATTGAGTTGCGCCTGAGCTCGTCGGCGGTGCTGACCCTGCAGGATCCGGGACATGGCATGAGCCCGGAGGAGATTGCGGCGATCCACGCGCGGATGGCCCGCGGCGAGCGCGCCGACCGTGGCGGCGGCATCGGCCTGGACCTGATCGCCCGGCTCTGCGAGCACCTTGGCTGGACCCTGCAGCTGCAGCCCTGCGAGCCGCGTGGCACGCGCGCCACGCTCGATTTCAGCGCTTCACGTCCGGCCTGAACCGGCCGTCCTGGTAGATGCCAACCTTGGTTGGCATGCTGCCCGTCGATCAAGGTCGACGCCTGCCCACGCAATGTCCGTTCGCATTACCAGCCGTTCGGCCGCGCCACATGCTGGTCGATCAGGATCACATTGCCGTCGGGATCGGCCAACTGCAGGTAGCCGGTGCCCCGCCCATGAGAGTCGGTACGCACCGCCAGTTCAATGCCCTTCGCATCCAGTTCCGCCTGCAGTTCACGTACATCCTGGAAGTGGGGCAGTTCCTGCTTGTGCTGGTCCCAGCCCGGGTTGAAGGTGAGCAGGTTGCCCTCGAACATGCCCTGGAACAGGCCGATGACAATGCCGTTGTTGCGCATCACCAGCCAGTTCTGCGCCGGCTCGCCACCGGTCACCGAGAAGCCCAGTGCTTCGTAGAAGCTGCGGGAGGCCGCCAGGTCCCTGACCGAGAGGCTGACGGAGAAGGCGCCGAGCTGCATGGGAGTGGCTCCGGGAAAGGGCAGCCGGCACTGCAGCATGACCCGGCGTGAAGACAATGTTAATCTCGGGGTGCGCCGCTTCATGCGGCGCTTTTTTTTCCCGCTCTTTCGATCGACAGAGGATCCCATGCCGACCGAACCCGCTACTGCCCTGATCAGCAACGACATCGTTGGCCTGGGCCTGATTGCCGCCACCCTGGCCCTGATCTTCTGGGCTGCCAGTGGCCCGACCCCGTTATTGAAGAAGATCTTCGCCTGGGTGCCGGCGCTGCTGCTGTGCTACTTCGTCCCCGCCATCTACAACACCGCCGGTGTCATCGACGGCCACAACACCTCGCTGTACAACCCGGTCGCGCGTGACGTGCTGCTGCCGGCCGCGCTGGTCCTGCTGACCCTGTCGATCGACCTCAAGGGTATTGCCAAGCTCGGCCCGAAACTGCTGATCGTGTTCTGCGCCGGTACCGCCGGCATCATGCTCGGCGCCATCGTCTCGTTCCAGCTGATGAAGTTGATCCACCCCGAAACCGTGGCCGGTGATACCTGGGCCGGCATGGCGGCGCTGGCCGGCAGCTGGATCGGCGGCGGCGCCAACATGGTGGCCATGCGTGAAGTGTTCGGCACCGATGCCACCACCTTCGGCCAGTTCGCGGTGGTCGACGTGGCCTGCGCCAGCCTGTGGATGGCCATCCTGCTGTTTCTGGCCAACCGCGCGCAGCAGATCGATACCCGCAACGGTGCCGATACCCGTGCCATCGACGAGATGAAGGCGCGCATCAGCGCCTACGAGGCGCAGAATGCGCGCATTCCCAGCATGACCGACCTGATGGTGATCGTCGGCGTGGCACTGGGCGGCGTCGGCCTGGCCCATGCCATCGCCGCGCCGCTGGCGGGCTGGTTCAAGGCTAATGTCAGCTGGGCCAGCCAGTTCAGCCTGGACAGCCAGTTCGTGTGGGTGATCCTGCTGTCCACCGCGATGGGCCTGGGCCTGAGCTTCACCCGTGCGCGCCGGCTGGAAGCTGCGGGCGCTTCGCGGCTGGGCACGGTGTTCCTGTACTTCCTGATCGCCTGCATCGGCATGCAGATGAACCTGCTGTCGCTGCTGGACCGGCCGTGGCTGTTCCTGCTCGGCGCGATCTGGATGGCCACGCATGTGCTGGTGCTGTGG
Source organism: Stenotrophomonas sp. YJH_SMC_120 (assembly GCF_059368675.1). Classification (NCBI taxonomy): domain Bacteria; kingdom Pseudomonadati; phylum Pseudomonadota; class Gammaproteobacteria; order Lysobacterales; family Lysobacteraceae; genus Stenotrophomonas; species Stenotrophomonas sp. YJH_SMC_120. Next base: position 59,730 of record NZ_JCAFRY010000020.1, on the reverse strand, counting down.
GTGGTGGCCAAGCTGCTGCGCGCGCCGCTGTTTTTCTTCGCGATCGGTTCGCAGGGCAACATCGGCGCAGCCGCTTCGGCCCCCGTGGTGGCCGCGGCGTTCCATCCGACGCTGGCTCCGGTGGGCGTGCTGCTGGGCACGGTGGGCTACGCCACCGGCACCGGGCTGGCCTATGTCACTGGCCTGATCCTGAAGTGGATGGCCAACGGCTGAGTCCGGGCCGCCCCTGCGTCATGCCTGCGTAGATCCACGCCATGCGTGGATGCATTTCGAAGAAGGGGTCAGAGCCGTTTCCCGGAGGAACCGGATCTGGCCCCTGATGCTATCCGCCGTCGCCGGAAATCTGTCGAAGGTGCGGGCGCCGGGCGGCAAGCCCGGCACCCACACCCAACCCTCAACAGCAGCGACCACCGTTGCGTCCGCCGTAGCGCGCTTCCTGGCGCTCGCGGAAGAACGTCTTGTAATCCATCGGCTCCTGGTCCGGATGCTTTTCCAGCATGTGCCGGACGTAGTTGTCGTAATCAGGAATGCCACAGCACAGTCGGGCGGTCTGCACCAGGCGCCGCCAGATGCGGCGGTGTGCCTGGTACTGGCCGGCGGGAACCAGTTGCGTGCTCATCACAGATCCACCATTTCATGCGGCTTCAGCGCCACGTACGGGGTCTCGCGGTCGCTGCGCTGAGGATTGCGGCGGGCCGCCAGGATGGTCTTGATCGAATACACCAGCACTGCGCCCACCACCAGCAGGAACAGCGCGGTCAGGCCGGTGTTGACGTAGGCGTTGACCACGATCTGCTTCATCTGCGCCACCGATTTGGCCGGTGCCGTGATGGTGTCGCTGGCGAGGGCGGCCTGGAACTTGTGTGCCTGGGCCAGGAAGCCCTGCGCCGGATTGCTGTCGAAGATCTTGATGAAGCCGGCGTAGGTGGTGCAGATCAGCAGCCAGATGGCCGGCACGGCCGTCACCCACGCATAGCGGTCACGCTTCATCTTGAACAGCACCACCGTGCCCAGCATCAGCGCGATACCCGCCAGCATCTGGTTGGAGATGCCGAACAGCGGCCACAGCGTCTGGATGCCACCGAACGGATCGACCACGCCGGTGTAGAGCAGGTAGCCCCACAGCGCCACGCAGCCGGCGGTACCGATGATGTTGGCGGTCCACGATTCGGTCTTCTTCAGGGCCGGCACGAAGTTGCCCAGCAGGTCCTGCAGCATGAAGCGACCGGCACGGGTGCCAGCGTCGACTGCCGTGAGGATGAACAACGCTTCGAACAGGATCGCGAAGTGGTACCAGAACGCCATCATCGCGTCGCTGCCACTGGGAATCGCTTCGTGCAGGATCTGCGCGATGCCCACCGCCAGTGTCGGTGCGCCACCTGCGCGATGCAGGATGGTCGGTTCACCAATGGCCGCCGCGGTCGCGGTCAGCTGCTCGGGCGTGATGGTGAAGCCCCAGGTGTTGGTGATGTAGTGCGCCGCCGAGGCCGCATCGGCACCGATCACCGCCGCCGGGCTGTTCATCGCGAAGTAGATGCCCGGATCGATGATCGAGGCCGCCACCAGCGCCATCACCGCCACGAACGATTCCATCAGCATGCCGCCGTAGCCGATGTAGCGCATGTGCGCTTCATTGGCCAGCAGCTTCGGCGTGGTGCCGGAGGAAATCAACGCGTGGAAGCCGGAGACCGCACCGCAGGCGATGGTGATGAACAGGAACGGGAACATGCCGCCCTTCCATACGGGGCCATCACCACTGGCAGCGAACTGGGTCAGCGCCGGCATCTTCAGTTCCGGCATCACAATCAGGATGCCGACGGCCAGTGCGATGATGGTGCCGATCTTGAGGAAGGTCGACAGGTAATCGCGGGGGGCCAGCAGCAGCCACACCGGCAGCACCGAGGCGACGAAGCCGTAACCGATCAGCATCCAGGTGATCTGGGTGCCGGTGAAGGTGAAGGCCGGGCCCCAGACCGGATCGGCGGCGACCTTGCCGCCGTACCAGATCGCGGCCAGCAGCAGGATCAGGCCGACCACCGAAATCTCGCCGATCCTGCCGGGGCGGATGTAGCGCATGTACACGCCCATCAGGATTGCGATGGGCATCGTCGCGATCACCGTGAACATGCCCCACGGGCTTTCGGCCAGCGCCTTGACCACCACCATCGCCAGCACCGCCAGGATGATGATCATGATCAGGAACGCACCGAACAGCGCGATGGTGCCGGGCACCTGGCCCATCTCTTCCCGCACAAGATCGCCCAGGGAGCGGCCGTTGCGGCGGCTGGACAGGAACAGGACCATGAAGTCCTGCACCGCGCCGGCCAGCACCACGCCCACCACCAGCCACAGCAGGCCGGGCAGGTAGCCCATCTGTGCGGCCAGCACCGGTCCCACCAGCGGGCCGGCACCGGCAATGGCGGCGAAATGGTGACCGAACAGCACGTGCTTGTTGGTTGGCACGTAGTCCAGGCCATCGTTGTTGATCACCGCCGGGGTGGCCCGGGTCGGATCGAGCTGCATCACCTTGTTGGCGATGAACAGGCTGTAGAAGCGGTAGGCCACCAGGTACAGCGAAACGGCGGCGACGACGATCCACAGGGCATTGATGTGTTCGCCGCGGCGCAGGGCCACGGTGCCCAGACAGAAGGCGCCGAGCAGGGCGAGTACCGCCCAGCCTATTTTGGAAAACCCTTTCATGAGGTGCTCTCTCCCGGAAAGACAGTCAAAGAGTCCCGCGTGCCCTCGGCAGGGTCAATTGGCACAGGACGAATCGGCGGTAGTACTTTGGTCGTACGCTTGTTGTGCTGACATGCAGCGAACATCAGGGATGGAACAATCGGTTGCGGCGCCGTCCATTGGCGTGCGGCCATGTGGCGTCCATCTTCAGTGGCATCCATCCAACAGGAGTCGCCATGAGCTTTCCCGAACCGGTCCGCGTACTGCGGACCATCCGTGGCATGCCCACCTCCGACGGTGCCGGCGTGCGCCTGACCCGCGTCATCGGCGGCCCGACGCTGCCTGACCTGGACCCGTTCCTGCTGCTCGATGAATTCGGCACCGACCGTGCCGAGGACTACATCGCTGGCTTCCCGGAGCATCCGCATCGCGGTTTCGAGACCGTCACCTACATGCTCGACGGGCGCATGCGGCATCGCGACAACCACGGCAACGAGGGCCTGCTTACCCCGGGCAGCGTGCAGTGGATGACCGCAGGCCGTGGCCTGGTGCATTCGGAAATGCCCGAGCAGGAAAGCGGTCAGATGCGCGGCTTCCAGCTGTGGGTGAACCTGCCGGCGAAAGAGAAGATGACCGAGCCGAAGTACCAGGAGTTCGCGCCCGAGCGCATTCCCGTGGTGCGGCCGGACGCCGGCGTGGAAGTGAAGGTGATCGCCGGCAACGTGGATGGCACGCAGGGCCCGATCGTGCAGCCGGCCACCGATCCGCTGTACCTGGACATCACGCTGGCCCCGGATCGCGCCTGGACCTATGCCTTGCCGGAAGGGCACAACGCCTTCGCGTATGTGTTCGAAGGTGCGGTGACGGTGGGTGAGCAGGACGCGGCGCGCGACGTCGCCCGCCAGGAACTGGCGGTGCTGGGGGGGGGCGAGCAGCTGCATCTTTCGGCCGGCAGCGAGGGTGCGCGGCTGATCCTGGTGGCTGGTCGTCCGTTGCGAGAACCGGTGATGCGCCATGGCCCGTTCGTGATGAACACGCGGCAGGAACTGATGCAGGCCTTCGTCGATTTCCAGGAAGGCAAGTTCTGAGGCGGTGCCGGCCGCTGGCCGGCAACTGCCTGCGGTCACGGCGGATCGAGGTGCCGGCCAGCGGCCGGCACTACCGTCAGGTCGGCTCGCATTGCGGGGATGCTGCAAGGCAGTCATCCCCGCCATCGTCAGTTCCCGGCAGCCACGGCCGACGGGGTCAGGCTCATCCCCTGCGCCAGCTGTTGCAGCGAACCCAGTTCCTGCGCGCTGCCCGGATACAGCGAAATCTGCGCGTAACGCCCTTTGTCGAGCTTGACCACGCTGATGCGGCGCTCGGCGTAACCGGGCGGCTGCTGGCCTCCCAGATCGGGCTGGTACCAGTACAGTGATTCACCGCCGAAGCTGCCCTTTTCTTGGCGCAGCGAGCGGTTCAATGGAAGGTTGGGGTCGCGTGCACTGAGCATCAGGCTCAGTACCTCGCGGCCATCGCTGGTGCTGGCGCGGCAGACCAGGAAATCGGCCTGTGCCTGCTGTTGCCACTGCAGGCCGCTGTTGGCCGGCAATGAAGGACATTCGGTGGGAGCCTGCGCGGCGGCCTGGGCCGCAGCGAACAGCAGGCTCGACAACACTACAGGCGCGAACTTCATGCATCCCCCAAGGTGGTGTGTCGTGGCTCCGTCGGATGGACCGGCGGCCTTGGCATCCCATCCCCGGATGCCCCGCCGGCCGGCATGTGCACGGACGGTCAACTCAACCTTAACGGAACGTGAGCGATCGCACAAATTGCGGTTACAAGCGTAACCATTGCGGCCGAAGGTCAGCCGCAATGGTCCGCACAGGCCTCAGCGGTCGTTGCCGAGCCACTTGTAGATGATGCCGCCGATCGCACCGCCCAGCAGCGGGGCGACCCAGAACAGCCACAGCTGGCTGACCGCCCCGCTGCCGGCGAAGAAGGCCACGGCGGTGGAGCGGGCCGGATTCACCGAGGTGTTGGTGACCGGGATGCTGATCAGATGGATCAGGGTCAGCGACAGGCCGATCGCCAGCGGCGCGAAGCCAGCCGGTGCCTTGCCGTGGGTGGCGCCCATGATCACGATCAGGAACACGGCGGTCAGCACCACTTCGCACAGGAAGGCCGCCGCCACGCTGTAACCGCCGGGCGACAGCGCACCATAGCCATTGCTGGCGAACGCACCGGCCTGGCTGCCGTCGATGGCGAAGCCGCTGGCCCCCGAGGCGATCTGCAGCAGGATGAAGCCGGCCAACAGGCCACCAGCCACCTGGGCGATGATGTACGGCACCAGGTCCTTGGTCGGGAAGCGGCCACCGGCCCACAGGCCGACGCTGACCGCCGGATTGAAGTGCGCGCCGGAGATATGGCCGAACGCATAGGCGCCGGTCACCACGGTCAGGCCGAAGGCGAGCGCCACGCCGAGGAACCCGATGCCCAGCGGATTGCTGTCACCGCCGAACTTGGCGGCCAGCACCGCACTGCCGCAGCCACCCAGAACCAGCCAGAACGTGCCGAGGAATTCGGCGGACAAGCGTTTACCCATGCTCATGTGTTGCACTCCTTTGACGGTCGAAAGTGTGATTTATGTCACATTTCAATGATCAGCGGGTGACTGTAGCGTCAGCGCCGGGGGCAGGCATACACCTTCGGATGTGTGCAACACGCGATGTTCAGTACTGCGGCAGCGGGATGAATTCCTTGTCGTCGCCTGGAATGGTCCCGAAGCGGCCGGCCTCCCAATCGTGCTTGGCCTGCTCGATGCGTTCCTTCGAGCTGGACACGAAGTTCCACCACAGGTGACGCGGGCCATCCAGCGGCTCGCCACCGAACAGCATCGCCTTCACCGGCGTCTTCGCGCGCAGGCGGCCACGTGCGCCGGCTTCGGGAATCACCAGATGCTGTGCAGGGATGTCCACGCCATCCAGCTGTGCATCGCCTTCGAGGATGTACAGCGCGCGCTCGCGGTGGCCGTCGTCGATATCGATTTCCGCATCCGGGTCGAGATCGATTGCCACGTTGAGGGTGTCGGCGAACACCTTCACCGGCGATTCCTCGCCATAGGCGCGGCCGGCGATGACGCGCAGCCAGGCACCGTTGCGGCGCTGCTCGGGCAGGGTGGCCGCGGCGTGGTGGTAGAACGCCGGCTCGATTTCCTCGTGCGATTTCGGCAGCGCTACCCAGGTCTGCATGCCATGGATCGGGTTGTCGTGATCGCGGTCCGGCTGCGGCGTGCGCTCGGAATGGGCGATGCCGCGGCCAGCGGTCATCCAGTTGACGTCTCCGGGGCGGATCACCTGGTCCGAACCGAGTGTGTCGCGATGGCCGATGGCGCCCGACCACAGGTAGGCGACGGTGGCCAGGCCGATATGCGGATGCGGGCGCACGTCGATGGCCGTGCCGGGATGCATGAGCGCCGGGCCCATCTGGTCGACGAACACGAACGAGCCGATGCTGCGCGCCTGCAGGGTGGGGACGGCGCGACGGACTTCGAGTCCGCCGATGTCGTGCACGCGCGGGGCGATGATGGTGGTCATGCGGGCGTTCTCGCTGGCAGGGATCAGGTGATCAGCATCGCATGCGGCTGTGACGGGCACATGCCCCGTATGGGTAACAGGGTGTTCCAGCCAACGGCGCAGCCCCTCGTGGCTGTGGGGTTGGTCGCGTAAAGCAAAAGCCGCGCTTGGCCGGGCGGGGTGGGTTCGCGGGGGACGCCGTGAATCCGTCCGTGGAGGCTTGGCCGCGGCATCCATGCCGCGGACACCCCCGCGAATCCACCCCGCCCGACCTCTGACAGTTTCCGTGTGCGTCCAGCCACGGAGAAGAAAAAAGAAAATCAAAGTCAAAATCAAACGCTGGTTGCTTCGCTCCTGGTGGCGGCCCAGGTAGCCACCCACCCGTTCGTAGTGATCCACACCGGAATCGAGATTCACCGACCGTCACCGGGAAACTGTCAGGGGTGGGGCGGTGTGGGCAGGCAGGACCGTTGGCGCCATGGATGGCGCCATCGAGCCCCCATGGATGGGTTTACGGCGTGTCCTGCCTGCCCACACCGCCCCGCCCAACAAACAGAAAAGCCAGAGCCGGCTGTTGCTCTGGCTCTGGCTCTGGCTTCGGCGGTTGCCTCTGCGGGCGCCGGGCCGCAGGCCCGGCCGATGAACTCAAATCACCGGTTCGCGCAGGGTGGGGTTGTCCCAGCCCGGGCGCGGGGCGAAACGGTCGCCGTGACGCTGCTGCAGTGCCTTCAGCCGCTCGACGATCGCATCGGCACCGACCGCACGGATGTGCTGGATCGGACCACCGCGGAACGGGGCAAAGCCGGTACCGAAGATCACGCCGGCATCCAGCAGGTCCGCATCGGCCACAACGCCTTCGTGCAGGCACGCCACCGCCTCGTTCAACAGCGGCAGGATCAGGCGGTCCTCCAGATCGGCCGGGGCCTGGTAATCGCTGGCCACGTCCGGCTTCTTCGGCTTGCCGTTTTCCCAGGTGTAGATGCCCTGGCCGTCCTTCTTGCCGCGCTTGTCCGGCTCCACCGTCTCCAAGGCCGCTGGAATCTGCAGGCCCAGGAACGGCGCCAGTTCGCGGCCGACGCCGGCGGCCACGTCCAGGCCGACGGTGTCGATCAGTTCGATCGGGCCCATCGGCATGCCGAACTTCACCGCGGCCCTGTCGATCATCGGGCCCGGAATGCCTTCGGCATACGCGGTGGCGGCTTCCAACATGTACGGGAACAGCACGCGGTTGACCAGGAAGCCCGGGCTGCCGGCCACCGGTACCGGGAACTTGCCCAGCGCCTTGCAGAACGCGGCCAGGCGGCGCTCGGTCTCCGGCGCCATGCCGTCGTGGTGAATGATCTCCACCAGTGGCATCTGCGCCACCGGGTTGAAGTAGTGCAGGCCAGCGAACTGCGCCGGGCGCTGGATGTGGTCGCGCAGTTCCACCAGCGGAATCGACGAGGTGTTGGTGGTCAGCAGCGCGTCCAGCTTCATCTTCGGTTCCAGCGTCTGGTACAGCGCACGCTTGGCTTCCGGGTTCTCGATGATCGCTTCGATCACCAGGTCGGCCTCGGCCACGCCGTTGCCTTCCAGGTCGGCACGCAGGCGCGCGGCCACGGCGGGGCGCTTGCTCTCGTCGCGCACCTTCTTGGCGAACAGCGCCTGCGCGCGCTCCATGGCGGGGTCGATGAAGCGCTGCTCGCGGTCCTGGAGGGTCACTTCAAAGCCCTTGTAGGCGGCCCAGGCGGCGATGTCACCGCCCATCACGCCGGCGCCGACCACGTGCACGTGGCGGATGCCGGAATCACCACCACCGAGGCCCTTCAGGCGTTCGGTCAGGAAGAAAATGCGGATCAGGTTGCGCGCGGTCGGGGTGCTGGCCAGCTTCACCACGGCGCGGCGTTCTGCATCCAGGCGTGCCTGGATCGGCTTGCCGCCACTGCGCTGCCAGGTGCTGATCAGCGCGTAGGGCGCCGGATACTGGTCCTTCTTGGCCTTGCGCGCGACCTGCTTGACCATCTGCGGTGCCAGCAGCGTGCGTGCCAGCCAGGTGTTGGTGGCCCAGGCCGTCGCGCGCTGCTTGAACGGGCGCGTTGTGCCGGACAACGCCAGCGCCACGGCGGTGTCGAGCACCACGGCCGGTGCCACCACCTTGTCGACCAGCCCGATGCCACGCGCGGCCGAGGCCGACAGCGTACGGCCGGTCAGCATCATGTCCATTGCCGCGGGAGCGCCGACCAGCTGCGGCAGGCGCGCGCTGCCGCCCCAGCCCGGGAAGATGCCCAGCTGGGTTTCCGGCAGGCCGATGCGGGTGCTGCTGTCATTGGAGGCCACGCGATAGCGGCAGGCCAGCGCCAGCTCGGTGCCGCCGCCCAGGCAATGGCCGTGGATGGCCGCCACGGTGGGGCAGGGCAGCTCGGCCAGCTTCTGGTAGGTAGCCTGGCCGCGGCGGATGGCATCGTTGACGGTGCCGCGACGGTCGAACTCCTGGAACTCCTTCAGGTCCGCCCCGGCAATGAAGCCGGCTTTCTTCAGCGACTGGATCACCACGCCCTTGGGCGGGTCCAGTGCAATGCGCTCAAGCAGGTCACCCAGCTCCAGCAGCACATCCTGCGACATGGCATTGACGCTGCTGTCCTGGCGATCCAGGGAGAGGACCACCACGCCGTCGTCGCGGATCTCGGGGTGCCAGTGGCTGAAGCGGAGACCATCGAAGCCTGAGAGCATGGACGTTCCATCCGGTTGTGTATGGAGAAGCGGCTATGATCCAGAGGTTGTTTCCCCCGCGTCAAATCCCAATAGCAGGGGAGTGGCGACCCCGGATCCATGGCCGTGGACCGGAACGCTAACGGAACGGTGGTTAAAAGCTGGTGCGGCGCCGGGTGATCGGCGACTGAACTTTTCCCGGGATTGGCAGTCTCATTGCCCGACGTCGGTTGGGCTGACAGGAGTGCGGCCCCTCATGGCCGAGGTTGATACACCACAGGAGCTGGATCTGGAACTGGTCCGGCGCGTGCAGCACGGCGAGAGCGCCGCGTTCGATGTCCTGGTGCGCAAGTACCAGCATCGCGTGGTGGCCCTTGTCGGCCGCTACATCGCCGACTGGAGTGAATGTCAGGACGTCGCCCAGGACACTTTCATCCGCGCCTATCGCGCGATCGGAAGTTTCCGTGGCGACGCCCAGTTCTCAACCTGGTTGCATCGAATCGCCGTGAATACCGCCAAAAACTACCTGGCTTCACACAATCGACGGCCACCGACCGATGACATCGACATCGGCGACGCCGAACAGTTCGACAGTGGTACGCGCCTGCGCGACACCGACACGCCCGAACGCGAGTTGATGCGCCAGGAGCTGGAACAGACGGTGATGAAGGCCGTCAACGCGCTGCCGGAAGAGCTCCGGTCGGCGATCACCCTGCGCGAGGTGGAAGGCCTGAGCTACGAGGAAATCGCGCAGAAGATGGGGTGCCCGATCGGCACCGTGCGTTCACGGATCTTCCGGGCGCGCGAGGCGATCGACACCGAACTCCGGCCGCTGTTGGACATCGGCAGCGCCACCCGTGAGAAGAGCCGCGTATGACCAGTAATCCGTTCAACGAATCGCAGAACCATCAATCGCCCGCCGGGCAGCGCCTGGACCAGCGCCATCGCGAGCAGCTGTCGGCCCTGGTCGATGGCGAGCTGGGCGCCGATGAAGCGCGCTTCCTGCTGCGGCGGATGGAGCATGACCCCGAACTGGCCGGCTGTCAGGAGCGCTGGCAGCTGCTGGGCGACGTGATGCGTGGGCAGGCGTCGGCACTGGCCCCGGCCGGGTTCAGTTCCGCCGTGGCTGCTGCCATCGCCGCCGAGCCTGCGCCGCAGGCCGAGCCGCGCCGTCAGGTGCGTCGCAGTGGCTGGCGGGCCTGGGGCGGTGGTGCCGCACTGGCCGCTTCAGTGGCAGCGGTGGCGCTGTTCATGGGCGGTGAGAAGCTGAAGGAAGCCACCCCGGGCGAGCCGTTGGCACCTCAGGTGATCGCCAGCCAGGCGGAGCTGCCGACCGTGCCGACCGATCCTGCCCCGGTTACCGAAGCCTCTGCAGACACGGCTGCGATGGCTGTGGCGGCGGCTCCCGCCCTGGCGATGGCCACTGCCGGTCGCCGCCAGGACACCCGCCGCGCCAGTGCCACCCGCAGCCAGCAGGCCGCGCGTGCCGCCCAGCGTGAGGACGTGCCGCAACGCGCGGTGGCTGCTGCGCAGGCGCCGCTGACCCCGACCATACCGGCCAATGGCAGCCGCAACATGCCGTTTGGCGAGGTCGGTGGGCTGCAGGCGCGACCGTGGCCGCGTTCCAGCCTGGCGCCTGCCGCCGGCGGCGCGCTCAATGCCAGCTTCCCGGCCCATACCGGTGGCGCCGCCTTCTACCCGTTCGAGCCGCGCCTGCAGGACGACCTGCCGGTGCCGCCGCGCCCGCGCGACTGAGCCGGGCGCTTTCACGCCCCGCCGTCAGCGGGGCCCGTATTCCTCTTTCCATCCGATCCGGAGGTTGCCGTCCGATGACTCCCCGACTCCGCACGCAGGCCATGGGCCTGTTGGCCCTGACCCTGCCGCTGGTGGCCTGCGCGCAGGCACCGGCTCCGGCCGCCCCGACCCAGGCTGCTCCAGCCACCGCGCCAAGGGCACCGGCACAGCCGCTGGTTACCGGCCTGCCCGATTTCACCAACCTTGTTGAACAGGTCGGGCCGGGTGTGGTCAACGTCGACACCACCATTGTCCGCACCAACCGCCAGGCTTCGCGGGGCCCGATGGGCGGTGACGACGACATGCCGGAGTTCTTCCGTCGCTTCTTCGGCCCGGACTTCCCGATGCCGGGGCAGGGCCCGGGCGGCCCGGACGGTGGCCCCAGCATCAAGGGCCGCGGCATGGGCTCGGGCTTCATCATTTCGCCCGATGGCTATGTGCTGACCAACTACCACGTGGTGGCCGATGCCAGCGACGTGAAGGTCAAGCTGGGCGACAGCCGTGAGTTCAACGCCAAGGTGGTGGGCAGCGACCAGCAGTACGACGTGGCGCTGCTGAAGATCGATGGCAAGAACCTGCCGACCGTGCGCGTGGGTGATTCCAATACGCTGAAGCCCGGCCAGTGGGTTGTCGCGATCGGCTCGCCGTTCGGTCTCGACCATTCGGTCACCGCCGGTATCGTCAGTGCACTGGGGCGTAGCACGGGTGGCGCCGACCAGCGCTACGTGCCGTTCATCCAGACCGACGTGGCGATCAACCAGGGCAACTCCGGCGGTCCGTTGCTGAACACCCGCGGCGAAGTGGTCGGCATCAACTCGCAGATCTTCTCCGCCTCCGGCGGCTACATGGGCATCAGCTTCGCGATCCCGATCGACCTGGCGATGAGCGCGGTCGAGCAGATCAAGAAGAGTGGCAAGGTCACCCGTGGCCAGCTGGGTGCGGTGGTCGAGCCGATCGATGCGCTGAAGGCGCAGGGCCTGGGCCTGCCCGACAGCCGTGGCGCGCTGGTCAACCAGATCGTCGCCGGCAGTGCCGCAGAGAAGGCCGGTGTGCAGATCGGCGACGTAGTGCGTTCGGTCAACGGCAGCCCGGTCAACAGCTGGTCCGACCTGCCGCCGCTGATCGGTGCGATGGCACCGGGCAGCCGGGTCACGCTGGGGGTGATCCGCGACGGCAAGCCGCGCGACCTCAGCGCCACGCTCACGGCGCTGAGCGAAGACGGTCAGGGCAATGCCCGTGCGGCGTCTGCCGCCAGGCCCGATGCGGCACCGCAGACCGGCGCCAATGCCCTGCTGGGCCTGGACGTGAGCGACCTGACCGCACCGCAGCGCAAGCAGTTCGGCCTGGATGGCAACGAAGGCGTGCGCATCACCGGAGTCAAGGGCCAGGCGGCGCGTGATGCCGGCCTGTCCCCGGGCATGGTGATCCTGCAGGTCGGCCGCACCCCGGTCGGCAGCGTGGAGAGCCTGAACCGGGCGCTGTCCAGCTACAAGAAGGACGACGTGGTGATGCTGCTGGTGCGCACCGGCAACGGCAACAGCGCCTTCGTGGCGGTCAAGGCCGGCCAGTAAGGCCTGCCGGGGCCGCTTCGGCGGCCCCTGTGTCTCCCCTGAAGCCCCGCCCTGGCGGGGCTTCGGCCTTTCCGGGCGGGGCCCGAGCAGTCCGCTTTCGCGGTGGGGCGCCGGGCATGCGATAATCGACCGTTACCCTGACGACGCCGCGCGCCGCCGCCACCTATGTCTTCTGATTCGATGCGGAACATCCGCAACTTCTCCATCATCGCCCATGTCGACCACGGCAAGTCCACGCTGGCCGACCGCATCATCCAGCTCTGTGGTGGCCTGCAGGCCCGCGAGATGGAAGCGCAGGTGCTCGACTCCAACCCGATCGAGCGCGAGCGCGGCATCACGATCAAGGCGCAGTCGGTGTCGTTGCCGTACCTGGCCAAGGACGGGCAGACCTACCATCTGAACTTCATCGACACCCCCGGCCACGTCGACTTCTCCTATGAAGTCAGCCGCTCGCTGGCCGCCTGCGAAGGCGCGCTGCTGGTGGTCGATGCGGCCCAGGGCGTGGAAGCGCAGTCGGTGGCCAACTGCTACACCGCGGTGGAGCAGGGCCTGGAAGTGGTGCCGGTGATCAACAAGATCGACCTGCCGACCGCCGACATCGAGCGCGCCAAGGCCGAGATCGAGGCCGTGATCGGCATCGACGCCTCCGATGCCGTGCCGGTCAGTGCCAAGACCGGCCTGAACGTGCAGGACGTGCTGGAAGCGATCGTGCATCGCATCCCGCCGCCGACACCGCGCGACACCGAGAAGCTGCAGGCGCTGATCATCGACTCCTGGTTCGACAACTACCTGGGCGTGGTCTCGCTGGTACGCGTGATGCAGGGCGAGATCAAGGCCGGTGACAAGCTGCAGGTGATGTCCACCGGCCGCAACCACCAGGTCGACAACGTCGGCGTGTTCACGCCGAAGCGGAAAGTGCTGCCAGCGCTGCGTGCCGGTGAAGTGGGCTGGGTCACCGCCAGCATCAAGGACGTGCACGGTGCGCCGGTCGGCGACACCCTGACCCTGGCCGGCGACCCGGCTCCGAAGCCGCTGCCGGGCTTCCAGGAAATGCAGCCGCGCGTGTTCGCCGGTCTGTTCCCGGTCGATGCCGAAGATTACCCGGACCTGCGCGAAGCGCTGGACAAGCTGCGCCTGAACGATGCCGCGCTGCGTTTCGAGCCGGAAAGCTCCGAGGCGATGGGCTTCGGCTTCCGCTGCGGCTTCCTGGGCATGCTGCACATGGAAATCGTGCAGGAACGCCTGGAGCGCGAGTACAACCTGGACCTGATCAGCACCGCGCCGACGGTGGTATATGAAGTCCTGAAGACCGATGGCTCGATCATCAACATGGACAACCCGGCCAAGCTGCCGCCGGTGAACCAGGTCGAGGAGATCCGCGAGCCGATCATCCGTGCCAACGTGCTCACTCCCGAGGAGTACATCGGCAACATCATCAAGCTGTGCGAAGAAAAGCGCGGCAGCCAGATCGGCATCAACTACCTGGGCAGCCAGGTGCAGATCAGCTATGAGCTGCCGATGGCCGAGGTGGTGCTGGACTTCTTCGACAAGCTGAAGTCGGTCAGCCGTGGCTACGCCTCGCTGGACTACCACTTCGTGCGCTTCGACGCCGGCCCGTTCGTGCGCGTGGACGTGCTGATCAACGGCGACAAGGTCGACGCACTGTCGCTGATCGTGCACCGCAGCCATGCCGACCGTCGTGGCCGCGAGCTGTGCGAGAAGATGAAGGACCTGATTCCGCGCCAGATGTTCGACGTCGCCATCCAGGCTGCGGTCGGCTCGCAGATCATCGCCCGTACCACGGTCAAGGCCATGCGCAAGAACGTGCTGGCCAAGTGCTATGGTGGCGACGTTTCGCGCAAGAAGAAGCTTCTGGAAAAGCAGAAGGAAGGCAAGAAGCGCATGAAGCAGGTCGGCCGCGTGGAGATCCCGCAGGAAGCGTTCCTGGCCGTGCTGCAGATGGACAACAAGTAATCCCGCACCGGCCCTGCGGGGCCGGTCGTCCGGTGACGTTGCAAAGGACCCTGAATGAAACTGTTTGAGATCCTCCTGGTCGTGCTGACCCTGGCCTCGGGCCTGATCCTGCTTGCGGACAAGCTGTACCTCGCCAAGCGTCGCGCCCAGCGCGCCGGCCTGCTCGATTCCGAGCCGGTGCTGGTGGATTACTCGCGTGCGTTCTTCCCGGTGCTGGCGATCGTGCTGATCGTGCGCAGCTTCATTGCCGAACCGTACAAGATCCCGTCCAGCTCGATGATGCCGAACCTGCTGATCGGCGATTTCATCCTGGTCAACAAGTTCTCCTACGGCCTGCGCCTGCCGATCAGCAACACCAGGATCGTGCCGTTCGGCGAGCCCTCGCGTGGCGACGTGGTGGTATTCCACTTCCCCGGCCACAGCGACAACGACCCGGCCAAGGGCGAGAACTTCATCAAGCGCGTGATCGGCGTGCCGGGTGACACCGTGGTCTTCGAAGGCGACGGCGTGATCCTCAATGGCGAGCCGCTGAAGTACGACAACAAGGGCATCTACGCCGGCCACAAGGGCCAGGGCGAAGGCGCCAACCTGCTGGTCGAGCACCTGCCGGGGCGCACCCACACCGTGCTGGAGACCGACTACCCGCGCGGCCAGGGCCAGTGGACGGTGCCGGCCGGCAAGTACCTGGTGATGGGCGACAACCGCGACAACAGCGACGACGGCCGTTTCTGGGGCCTGCTGCCGGAAGAGAACCTGCGCGGCAAGGCCTTCCTGATCTGGCTGAACTGCCAGGGTTGGTTCTGCAAGGATGGCTTCGAGCCGTCGCGGATCGGCTCGAGCATCAACTGATCGGGCATCAACTGAGTACCTTCACATCCAACGCGTATCTGGGGAGAACGCAATGAAGACGATGAACACGCAGCGCGGCATGACCCTGACCTCGTTCCTGACGGTCCTGATCGTGGTCGGTTTCTTCCTCTACATCGGCATGAAGCTGTTCCCGATGTACCAGGAGTACTACGCCGTGCGCTCGGCGATGAAGAGCCTGGCCAACGAGCCGGGCGTGGGCAGCATGGAGCCGTCGCGGATCCAGGACCTGTTCTTCAAGCGCCTGTACATCAACTACTCGGACAATGTGAAGCCGGCCAACGTGAAGTTCGACCGTCGCGACAATGGCTGGACCCTCAAGGTCAACTACGAAGTGCGTCGCCAGCTGATCGGCAACCTCGATGTGGTTGGCAAATTCGATTCTTCCCAGGACCTGACACGAAGCGGTGCCCAGTAAATTCATCCAACGTGGCGACCTGATCGGTCATGCCTTCAGCGACCCGGCCCTGCTCAAGCAGGCGCTGACGCATCGCAGTGCCGGTGCGCCGCACAACGAGCGCCTGGAGTTCCTCGGCGACAGCATCGTCAACATGATGGCGGCCGAGGCGTTGTACCGACGCTGGCCCAAGGCTGACGAAGGGGCGATGACCCGTGCCCGTGCCGAACTGGTGCGCGAAGGCGCGTTGGCGGCGATCGCGCGCACCCTGCAGTTGGGCGAGCGGCTGACCCTGGGCCCGGGCGAAATGAAGTCCGGCGGTCATCGCCGCGACTCGATCCTGGCCGACGCAGTGGAAGCCGTGGTGGCTGCGATCTACCTGGATGCCGGCTTCGAGGCCTGCCGGGCGGTGGTACTGCCCTGGTTCAGCGCTTCGATCGAGGCGCTGCCGGCCTCCGGCCGTCCCGAGAAGGACCCCAAGACCCGCCTGCAGGAATGGCTGCAGGCCCGACAGAAGGCGTTGCCGCAGTATGAACTGGTGTCAGAATCCGGTGACGACCATGCCAAGCACTTCCGGGTACGCTGCAACGTAGCCGACCCGGCCGCCAGCACCGAGGGCGAAGGCGCCTCGCGGCGGCTTGCCGAACAACAGGCGGCTGCGGCCGTCCTAGAACAACTGGATTCCAAGTGAGCGAACAAACTCCTCATCATTGCGGCAGCGTGGCCGTCATCGGCCGCCCGAACGTGGGCAAGTCGACCCTGACCAATGCCCTGGTCGGTGCGAAGGTCAGCATCGTTTCCAACCGTCCGCAGACCACGCGCCATCGCCTGCTGGGCATCGCCACCTACCCGGAAGGCCAGCTGGTGCTGGTTGATACCCCCGGCCTGCACAAGGTGCAGAAGCGGGCGATGAACCGGGTGATGAACCGTGCCGCGCGCGGCTCGCTGGAGGGCGTCGATGCCGGCCTGCTGGTGATCGAGGCCGGTCGCTGGGATGAAGAAGACAGCCTGGCCTTCAATGTGCTGCGCGATGCCGGCATTCCGGTGGTGCTGGTGGTCAACAAGATCGATCGCCTGAAGGAAAAGGGCGCGCTGCTGCCGTTCCTGCAGCAGGTGACCGAAGGCCGTGATTTCGCTGCCGTGCATCCGATCTCGGCGCAGAAGCGCAATGGCCTGGAAGCGTTGGTGCGCGACGTGCTGAAGCTGCTTCCGGAAGCGCCGCCGATGTTCGGCGAGGACGAGATCACCGACCGCAGCCAGCGTTTCCTGGCCGGCGAGCTGGTACGCGAACAGTTGATGCGCCAGCTCGGCGAAGAGCTGCCGTACGCCACCACCGTTGAGATCGAGCGCTTCACCGAGGACGGCAACCTGCTGCGCATCGGCGCGGTGATCTGGGTCGAGCGCGAAGGCCAGAAGGCCATCGTGATCGGCAAGGGCGGCGCCCGCCTCAAGGAGATCGGCGCCAAGTCCCGCCTGCAGATGGAGCGTCTGTTCGGGGCCAAGGTGTTCCTTGAGACCTGGGTGCGCGTGCGTGAAGGCTGGTCCGATGACGAGGCCGCGCTGAAGGCCTTCGGTTACGAGTAAGCCGTTGCGGTCGCTTCGATGATGATCGAGGACGACACCGGCTTCGTGCTGCATGCGCGGGCCTACCGCGAGACCAGCCTGCTGGTCGAGGTGTTGAGCGCGCAGCATGGCCGCGTCGGCCTGCTCGCGCGTGGTGTGTCAACCGCCAAGGGCCAGGTGCTGCGCGCTGCCCTGCAGCCATTGCAGTGGATCCGCTTCAGCGCCCAGCAGCGCGGTGAACTGGCCCAGTTGCGCGGCGCTGAAGCGCTGGATGCGGCCCCGCGCCTGGTCGGCCAGGCGATGCTGGCCGGCTTCTATCTGAGTGAACTGACCCTGCGCCTGGCACCTCGCCAGGATCCGTTGCCTGAGTTGTATCTGGCCTATGGCGAAGCGCGCGCACGGCTGGCGGTCGGTGCCGGCCTGGCCTGGACGCTGCGTCGTTTCGAGCGCGAGCTGCTGACCGCGCTGGGCCTGGGTTTCGAACTGGACAGTGCCAGCGACGGCCAGCCGATCGACCCGGCCGCGCGCTACGAGCTGGACCCACAGGAAGGCGCGCAGCGCCTGCTCAGTGAGCGCGGTGGGGAACGCCGGGCGGCGGCCACTGGCTCGGCGCTGCTGGCGTTGGCGGCCGACGAAGAGCCCGCTGCCGCCGACCTGGCCAGCCTGCGCCTGCCGATGCGGCGGGTGCTGGCCCATCACCTCGGGCCACGCGGCCTGAAGTCCTGGGAAATGCTCGAGCAGCTCGCGCCCCGCAGGTAGGGGGTGTTCGGCAGGGCTTGCAGCCCTGCACCTGCCGAATCAACGGCAACGTCAACGTCAAAAGCAAAAGCTGGTTATCCGTGGGTAGGCGGGGTGGGTCCGGTTGCGGGAGACGCCGTAAACCCGTCCTTGGGGGCTTGGCCGCGGCATCCATGCCGCGGACACTCCCGCAACCGGACCCACCCAGCCTTCGACAGATTCTTGCGAGCTGTTGGACATGCCGACGGGGTCAGATCCGTTTTCCGAAGGAAAACGGATCTGACCCCAGTTTGGATTTCGATATCTGACAGAGATTCATCCACGCATGGCGTGGATCTACTGGCCACCGGTCAACTGTCGAAGGCGGGGCACTATGGGTTTGCGGGGTGTGAGCGCCATGGATGGCGCGACCAAGGCTACATGGACGTACTTGCGCCGTCCCCGCATACCCACAGTGCCCCGCCATTCCACGGGATGCCCGCTGTTGCCGTTGCTTCGGCTGTTGCTCTGGCTTGAAGCAGGTGCAGGGCTGCAAGCCCTGCCGAACACCCTCAATGCAGCAGGGCCGCCACCGCGTCGCGGAACCCCGCCTGGGCCTGCCCGGACTCGGGCGCATGATGCAGCTGCCGCACCGCCCGTCCCAGCCGTGCCGCGCCGACAAACCCACAGCTCGCCTGCAACCGGTGCAGCTGGCTGCGCAGCTGTCGCTCGTCGTGCTGGTCCACGGCCTGCTCGACCGCATCGCGTACGCCCGGCAACTCGGCCAGGAACAGCTCGCGCAGCGCGATCAAGTGGTTGCGCTGGCCATTGAGCGCGGCCAGTGCCGCGGTCTCGTCCCAGTCCTGTACCTGCAGCTCGACCGCTGCCGGAGCCGGGGCAACGGAGATCCCCGCCGGGCTGTTCACCAGTGCCCGGCGCACGGCCTTCAGCAACTGGTCGCGGCCCAGCGGCTTGACCAGCGTGTCGCTGAAGCCAGCTTCGCGCAGGCGGGCATGGATGGAGGTGTCGCCATCGGCGGTATGCGCCAATGCCGGGGTATCGGGGTGTGAACGGCGCAGTTCACGCAGCAGCTGCGCGCCATTGCCGTCCGGCAGGTTGACGTCGATCAGCCACAGGTCATGCGCGCCGGGCTCGGCGCTGGCCAGCGCGCTGGCCAATGAATCTGCGGTGTCCACGTCCGCCGGTAACGTTTCCAACGCCGCTTTGAAAAAACCGCGGCTGATGATGTCGTCCTCGACAAGCAGGAAGCGGGGCCGGCTGGCCCGCGGGGTCATCTGCATCAGGGCTGCCTCCATGTCAGCTGCTGCAATCATCAAGCACGGCGGCGGCGGGCGCAAGCGGGTCCGGACCCTGCCAGTCAGGATCTGCGACAATGTGCCCCCATTTTTGCCCGCAGCCTGTTGCCACGTGGCCCGATCCCGCTCCCGCATCGACCGTACCCCGTTCCAGACCGAGATCCTCGACCTCAGCCATGATGGTCGCGGCGTCGCCCGCCGTGAAGGCGAGGGCGGCAAGGTCACCTTCGTCAGCGGCGCCCTGCCGGGCGAGGTGGTCATGGCCGAACAGACCGCCCGCAGCCGCCATTTCGACGAGGCGCGCACGGTGGAAGTGCTGCAGGCCTCGCCCCAGCGCGTGACCCCGAAGTGCCCGCATTTCGGTACCTGCGCCGGCTGCGTGCTGCAGCATCTGGACGAAGACCAGCAGATCGTCGCCAAGCAGCGCGTGCTGATGGACAACCTGGAGCGGATCGGCCATGTGAAGCCGGGCAAGGTGCTGGCGCCGCTGGTCGGCGAGAGCTGGGGTTATCGCCGCAAGGGCCGCTTCTCGGTGCGCCGGGTCGAGAAGAAGGACAAGACCCTGGTCGGTTTCCGTGAACAGGACCCGCGTTTCGTCGCCGATCTCAGCCAGTGCCTGACCGTGATCCCGGAGATCGGTACCAAGGTCGAGGCCTTGTCGACCTTCATCGAATCGCTCGATGGCAAGCGCGACATCCCGCAGATCGAGTTCATCGCCGGCGATCAGGCGGTGGTGCTGACCGTACGTCACCTGCAGCCGCTCAGCGATGCCGACCGCGCCGCCTGGGCCGCCTTTGGCCAGCAGCATGGTTTCGTGATCTACCTGCAATCCGGCGGCGTGGACACCGTGCAGCCGCTGGACGGGCAGGGGGTACCGCTGTCGTTCCGGTTGGCGCCTTGGGACGTGGAACTGGCGTTCCGCCCGCTGGACTTCATCCAGGTCAACGCCAAGCTCAACGAAAAGATGATCGCCCACGCTCTGGACCTGCTTGAGCCGGGCGAGGACGAACGCGTGCTTGACCTGTTCTGCGGCCTGGGCAACTTCACCCTGCCGCTGGCCCGCCGCGTGCGCGAAGTGGTGGGTGTGGAAGGCGATGCCGGCCTGGTCGCGCGTGCCCGTGAGAATGCCGTGCGCAACGGCCTGGCCAACGCCCAGTTCTTCAGCGCCGACCTGACCCAGGACCAGCGCAGCACGCCGTGGATGCGCCAGGGCTTCGACAAGCTGCTGCTGGACCCGCCGCGCTCGGGCGCCATCGAAGTGCTGCAGCAGCTGCCGCTGAAGCAGTTCAAGCGCATCGTCTATGTCAGCTGTCACCCGGGTTCGCTGGCACGCGATGCCGGTTATCTGGTCAATGAACAGGGCTTCACCCTGGTCAGCGCCGGTGCCATGGACATGTTCCCGCACACCGCGCACGTGGAAAGCATCGCGGTGTTCGAGAAGCGCTGAGCGGCTGTCATCACCCATGGCGCATAATCGCGCCATGGGCATTGAAATCGAACGCAAATTCCTGGTCATCAACGATGGCTGGCGATCCGCTGCGCACCGGGTGATCCCGATGGCGCAGGGCTACATCAACGACATGGGCGCGCTGGATCGCGGTACCCAGAACGCCTCGGTGCGCGTGCGTATCGAGGGCGACCATGCTGCGCTGAACCTGAAGTCGCGCACCATCGGCCACACCCGGCAGGAATTCGATTACCCGATTCCGGTGGAGGACGCGCGCGCGCTGCTGGCGCTGTGCGTGGGTGGCTTGATCGACAAGCGCCGCCATCTGGTCGAGCACGCCGGCCTGACCTGGGAAGTGGACGAGTTCCTCGGCGACAACGCCGGCCTGGTGGTGGCCGAGGTGGAACTGGACAGCGCCGACCAGGCCATCGAACTGCCGGACTGGGCCGGCGCGGAAGTCACCGACGACGCCCGCTACTACAACGTCGCGCTCGCCAGTCATCCCTATTCACAGTGGTGAAACCCTGAAAAGGGGACGGAGGGGATTAAGTCGTCTTTACCCCGCCTGTGCGGAAAGCGACTTAATCCCCTCCGTCCCCTTTTTTCGGCGGGGGCGGGCCCCATGTCGGGGGGATGAGAATCGACATCTACTCCGACGTGGTCTGTCCCTGGTGCTGGATCGGCAAGCATCGTTTCCAGCAGGGCGTGCAGTTGCTGGGCGCCGATGCGCCTGAACTCGATATCCACTGGCAGCCGTTCCAGCTGGACCCGGACGCGGACGCAACCCCGGTGCCGCTGCGTGAGGCCTATGTGCGCAAGTTCGGTGGCGTCGAGCGCACCGAGCAGATCCTCGGCCAGACCCAGACCACGGCGCGTGCGGAAGGCCTGCCGATGGACTTCAGCCGGGGCCAGGTGCGGGTGACCACGCTGCCGGCGCACCGGGTGCTGTGGCTGGCCGGCCAGCACGGCGTGCAGGACGCGGTCGGGGAGGCGCTGTTCCGCGCCCACTTCGAGCTTGGCCAGAACCTGGCGGACAGCGCGGTGTTGATCAAGGCCGGTGTGGCGGGCGGCCTGGACGGCGGCGAAATCGCGCAGATGCTGGCCTCCGACCGCGGCCTGGCCGAGGTCGAAGCCAAGCTGGCGGAGGCGCATGCGCTGGGCATCTCCTCGGTGCCGACCTTCGTCATCGATGGAAAGTGGGCCATTTCCGGGGCGCAGCCCCCCGAGGCCTTCGCCAACGCCCTGCGCCAGATTGCCGCCGAACAGGGCGCTCCGGCCACCCCGGCTGGCGACGACGAGGCCTGCGGCCCGGACGGCTGCAAGGTCTGAGCAGATCGGGGTCAGGGCCCCTGCGGGGATCCGACCCCCCGCAGGGGCTCTGACCGCACACTCCCCTTTTTCTGACCACTGCGCCTGTCGGCCGGTTCTGCGACAATGCGGCACTGCGCCATGCGGGCGCGCGTTGTGGAGATCGACCATGCTGCTGATCGGCGTTGCCGGCACCGAACTGACCGCCCAGGAACGTGACTGGCTGCAGCACGATGCCGTGGCCGGGGTGGTGCTGTTCAAGCGCAACTTCGCCTCCCGCCAGCAGGTGACCGATCTGAGCGCGGCGATCCGCGCCGCCGCGCCGCGCCCGCAGCTGATCTGCGTGGACCAGGAAGGCGGTCGCGTACAGCGTTTCCGCGAGGGTTACAGCGATCTGCCGCCACTGCAGGACATTGGTGCCCTGTATGCCACCGACCCGCAGCAGGCCTTGGCATTGGCCGAACGGCACGCCTGGCTGATGGCCAGCGAAGTACGCGCCAGCGGCCTGGACCTGAGCTTCGCGCCGGTGGTCGACCTTGGCCGTGGCAACCGTGCCATCGGCAACCGCGCCTTCAGTGAAGACCCGCAGGTGGTGGCCGCGTTCACCGCCGCCTACGTGCGTGGCATGCACTCGGTCGGCATGGCCGCCACGCTCAAGCATTTCCCCGGCCACGGCACCGTGCTGGAAGACACCCACGTCGATACTGCGATCGATCCGCGCGCGCTAGACGAGCTGCGCGCGCAGGACCTGGTGCCGTTCCAGGCCGGCATCGCTGCCGGTGCCGATGCGGTGATGATGGCGCACGTGATCTACCCGCAGATTGCGCCTGAACCGGCAGGTTACTCGCCGCGCTGGATCCAGGACATCCTGCGCGGCGAGCTCGGCTTCCGTGGCGTGGTGTTCTCCGACGACATCGGCATGGCCGCCTCGCACAGCGCCGGCGGCGTGCCGGCGCGCGTGCACGCCCATCTGGACGCCGGCTGCGACGTGGTGCTGGTCTGCCACCCGGAGCTGGTCGATGAAGCCCTGCACGCGGTGCAGGGGCGCTCCCTCAATACCGCTGCGCTGCTGGGCTTGATCGGCCGCGGCGCGCTTGGCTGGGATGGCCTGCTGGCCGATGCCCGCCATGGCGACACCCAAACCCGTCTGCTTGAAACCCTTGGAAGAACCGTCTGATGCCCAACCTCACCATTTCCCAGGCCCTGGCCCAGGCTGACCTGCTGGTCGACCGCCCCACCATCGACAAGGCCATCGCTGGTATCGCCGACGCCATCGCGCGCGACTACAAGGGCGAGGTGCCGCTGTTCCTGTCGATCATGCACGGCGCGCTGCCGTTCGCCGGCCAGCTGGCGCTGGAACTGGGCGCGCGCGGCCAGGACGTGCAGTTCGATTACCTGCACGCCACCCGTTACCGCGGTGAAACCACCGGCGGCGACCTGGTCTGGAAGCACAAGCCGGCCACCTCGCTGTTCGGCCGCCGCGTGCTGCTGGTCGACGACATCCTTGACGAGGGCTACACCCTGCAGGGCGTTCGCACCTGGTGCCTGGAACAGGGCGCAACCGACGTGCGCATCGCCGCGATGACGGTGAAGAAGCACGACCGCGCGCTGCCGGACGTGACCGCCGACTACGCCGGCATCGAACTGCCGGACCGCTACGTGTTCGGCTTCGGCATGGACGTCAACGAAACCCTGCGCTGCGTGCCGGCCATCTACGCGATGAAGGAATAACGGCGCAGCCGCCCGCGGCGCGTCTTCTTCTGCCGCCGGCATCCTCGGGTGCCGGCGTTCGTCTTTTCATGGAGTGCTTCGAATGCAACAGATCGCCCTGGCCGTGATCGGCGGTACCGGTGTCTACAACCTGGCCAAGCTTGACGACGTGCAGACCCACGAGGTCGACACCCGCTTCGGCCGCCCGTCCGGTCCGGTGCGCGTCGGCACGCTGCTCGGCCATCGCGTGGCGTTCCTGGCGCGCCATGGTGAAGGCCACTCGCTGCCGCCGCACAAGATCAACTACCGCGCCAACCTGGCCGCGCTGCAGCAGCTGGGCGCGCAGCGCGTGTTGGCGTTGAACACGGTCGGTGGCATCACCGAGAACTTCGGCCCGCGCGTGCTGGCCTGCCCGGACCAGATCATCGACTACACCTGGGGCCGCATCAGCACCATCTGTGAAGAAGAGGGCACCGATGTGGTCCACGTCGATTTCGGCCACCCGTACACGCCGATGCTGCGCAGCAAGATCCTGGCGGCGGCCAAAGTGACCGGCGTCACGGTCCATGACGGTGGCTGCTACGGCGCAACGCAGGGCCCGCGCCTGGAAACCATCGCTGAAATCGCCCGCATGCGCCGCGACGGCTGCGACCTGGTGGGCATGACCGGCATGCCGGAAGCCGCGCTGGCACGCGAACTGGGGCTGGATTACGCCTGCCTGGCGATCATCGCCAACTGGGCTGCCGGCTGTGGTGATGGCGAGGAGATTACGATGGCCGAAGTGCTGGCCAACGTACAGGCGGCCAGCAACGGACTTCCGGAACTGGTGGGCGAATTGGCGCGGGGGTGATTGTCTTCCCCGAGCAAGCTTTGCATACTCAGCTTGTGCGCGGGTTCAGCGTACACCACCCATTCATTGCATAAGGTCTCGCATCACCATGCCGAACGGTACCGTCAAGTGGTTCAACGACGCCAAGGGATTTGGCTTCATCTCGCCGGAGGATGGCAGCGCCGACGTGTTCGCGCACTTCTCCGCCATCAACTCCAAGGGCTTCCGCAGCCTGCAGGAAGGCCAGCGTGTCACCTATGACGTGACCCAGGGCCCGAAGGGTGCCCAGGCTTCGAACATCACGCCGGCCGAGTGATCCACTCGACAGTGCGTTGAAAACCCCGCTTCGGCGGGGTTTTTTTTTGCGTGGCGTGCCCGCGGCCGGTTCGCGGTCCACCCGCCTCGGGCACAATGTGGCCATGACGGAACGACTGCGTATCGCCGTAATCGGCTACGGCACCGCTGGACAGGCAGTGTCCATCCTCCTCACCCGTGACGGCCACGAGGTAGAGATATTCGAGCGCGTGCCAACGCCGGGACCGGTGGGTGCCGGTTTCCTGCTGCAGCCCAGCGGCCTGCAGGTGCTGTGGCAGATGGGCCTGCTGGATGCGGTGCGCGCGCATGCCGCGCCGGTGCACCGCCTGTATGGCGACACGCCATGCGAGCGCGCGGTGATGGACATGCGCTACGACGGTCTGGATGCGCGCCTGCATGGCCTGGGCATGCAGCGTGGGGCGTTGTTCTCGCTGTTGGACCAGGCGCGCGGGGGGGCAGGCAATCTGCATGCGGGCGTCACCATCGCCGCCGTGGATGCCGAGCAGGGCCGCCTGCGCGACAGCGAAGGGCGCCTGCATGGCCCGTTCGACCTGGTGGTGGCCGCCGATGGCGCGGCCTCTACGCTGCGCAGCACCATTGCCGGCGGTGCCGGGCTGGACCGCGTGTATCCGTGGGGAGCGCTGTGGTGCCTGTTGCCGGCCGAAGACTGGCCGCATGTGCAGGAGCTGCGGCAGCGCTACGTGGCCGCGCGCAAGATGATCGGCCTGTTGCCGGTCGGCACGCGCCCCGGCGATGACACGCCGCGCCTGAGTTTCTTCTGGAGCCTGCCACGCACCGACTTCGAGCGCTGGCAGGCCGATGGCATGACGCCCTGGCTGGACGAGCTGCATGCGCTGTGGCCGCAGGCCAGTGCGCGCTTCGCCCACCTGCGCGATGCCGGCCAGCTGGCGCGCGCGGTCTATCGCGATGCAGTGATGACGCGCTGGCACCAGGGCCGCATGGTGCTGGCAGGTGATGCGGCGCACGCGATGAGCCCGCAGCTGGGGCAGGGGGTGAACATGGCGCTGCTCGATGCGCTGGCGCTGCGCGATGCGGTGCGCGCGCATGGCGGTGGTGCCGAAGCGTTGCAGGCCTACCAGGCGCAACGCAGGGCCCACGTGGCGGTCTACCAGCGCTGGAGTCGCTGGCTGACGCCGCTTTTCCAGTCCGATCGCGATGCCTGGGCGAAGACGCGCGACGTGCTGCTGGGCCCGATGGGGCGCCTGCCCGGAGGCCGTGGCCACATGCTGCGCGTGCTCAGCGGCACGCAGCAGGGGTGGTTCGGTTCGCTCACGCTGGATCCGGCCTTTATCGACGCATTGGCGACGACGATGGAGATACCTCGCAGCAACGCGATCACGGCCGGCGCGTGAAGCGTGCCGTCACGTGAATTAACGGTTGCCTCACCGCGGATGTGCGAGAAGTAGGTTGCACGCGACTGCGCGTCGCCCGTTTTCCTTTCCGTGATCAACATCGCGCGTGGCCCGGGCAGCGCTGCTG
Source organism: Stenotrophomonas sp. YJH_SMC_120 (assembly GCF_059368675.1). Taxonomy (NCBI): domain Bacteria; kingdom Pseudomonadati; phylum Pseudomonadota; class Gammaproteobacteria; order Lysobacterales; family Lysobacteraceae; genus Stenotrophomonas; species Stenotrophomonas sp. YJH_SMC_120. The sequence continues at coordinate 33,501 of NZ_JCAFRY010000020.1, read as the reverse complement.
TTGCGGCCTGTTGCGGCCCGGACGTGCCGCTTGATGTTGAACAGGAGGACGCCATGTTGTTCGCGGTCGAAGAGCTGGAATCGGAAATCTGCAAGCTGCGTGGACTGCTGCAGATGCTGCACGAGGACCAGCCCGACGTACTGGAGGATGTATTCGAGTTCCATGTCGGCAGCCTGGTCAGCCATGCGTCGCCGGAACACCACGCACGCATCCGTACCTGCGCGCAGGAGATGCTGGCGGCAATCCAGGCCTTGCCGCGGCGGCGTGAGAATGACACCCCTGATTTCCAGTTGATGCCGCAGCTGGGCATTGGCCCGGCCTGAGTCAGGCGACCGGCAGTTCCACCAGGCCGCTTTCCACGCAGGCGATCATCTGTTCGCCGCGGGCGGGGGCAGGCACGATGCCTGCAGTGAATGCGGAGAAGGCCGGCAGGACCGTCATCCGGTCACGCAGCCAGAACGCGGGGAAGCGCCGTCGCAGTGGCCTCAAGGCAACCTGCGGGTGCAGATGCCCGGCGATCACATGCAGCGCCGCATCGGGCATCGGCTCATGCCGAAGCAGGAACGGCCGCAGTCGTACTTCATCGTGGATCTGGACCTGCAACTGCGCATGCGGCAGCTGGCGGTCGTGATTACCGCGCAGGACATGCACGTCCAGCGAAGCATTGCGTTCACGCCATCCCAGCCATTGCTGGTACCACGCAGCGCGATGCGCCGGCCCATGCAGGATGTCGCCCAGGATCCACAGCTCGCGACAGGCATGCAGGTCCAGAAGCCGCTGCAAGCGTTGCAGGTCTTCGCCGGTGCCGCCGCTGGGCAACGCGATGCCGGCGCGACGGAACACATCGGCCTTGCCCAGGTGGAGGTCTGCGATCAGCAGTGCCTGCCGCGCGGGCCAGTACAGCGCACGCGCGCCCACCAGGACCACGGACTCACCAGCAAGCAGCAGCGGCAATTCATCGGTGATGGCGGCGCTCCAGTTGCTGGGCCGCGCGCTGCACGCGCATACGCCAGTCTTCATTGCTGAACTGACCGCGCAGGCGTTCGGCCCACAATGGAAAGCCCAGCGGCGTGAGTGATGACGGTCGCTGCAGCGACAGCTGCTGCGTGCCGATCCGCTCCAGTACCTGCTGCACCCCCGGCAGGTCGAGGCTGTCGTACAGCACTTCATGTTCCGCCAGCGCCAGCAGCAGGTGTTCCGGATCGTGCTCGCGCAGCACGTCGTACAGCAGGCCTGCGGACGCCTGCAGCTGGCGCAGTGACCGTGGCATGCCACCGGGCAGGCTGGGCACCAGCAGGCCTGCTACGCGTGCGATGCCCCGGAACTGACGTCGCGCCAGCTCGCCCAGGTTCACTGCCTCGCGCAGATCGGCCAGCAAGCGGTCATTGCCGAACAATGCACGCCATTGCGCCTCATCCAGATCGATCGGCTGCGCCGGCGCCAATACCAGGCCATGATCGTTCACCGCATAGCCAATGCTGTTGCGTTGCTGGCGGGTGCAGCGCAGCGCCAACAGCGCGGCCAGTGCCTCGTGTACGTGGCGGCCGGCAAAGGGGTAGACGAACATGAACTGGCCTTCGCGGCGCCGCACCTCTTCCACCAGCAGGTGCTCTGGGCCGGGAAGCGCCGACAGCTGCTGCTGCAGTGCCAGCAACGGTGACAACCAGCGGGATTCGGCACTGTCGTCGGCGCCGGACAGCACCCACTCCAGCTCACGGCCGAGTGGCATCGACAGCGGCAACTGGCCTCCCTGCCAGCGCGGCACCACACCATCGCCGCGCCCTCGTGCCAGCCGCACGAAAGCGGTCATGTCGCGCAGCTGCACCAGTTCCAGCAGGCGCCCGGCGAACTGGAAACGGTCGCCGCGACGCAGGCGGCTGGCGAACTGCTCCTCCACTGCACCAAGCCCGCCACCGCGCAGGAACTGCACGCGCACGCTGCCATCGCTGCTGATGGTGCCGATCGACAGGCGGTGCCGCAGCGCCTGGCGGCGATCGTGCATGCGGTAGCTGCCATCGGCATCGCGCACGACCTTGTGGAAATCGGGGTACTGCGCCAGCGCCTGCCCACCCTGCACGATGAAGTCCAGCACGGCCCGCCATTGTTCATCGCCCAGCGTGGCGAAGGCATGGGTGCGACGCACCTGCGCCAGCAGCGCATCACTGTCAAAGCCGCCAGCGAGGGCGCGGCTGACCGCATGCTGTGCCAGCACGTCCAGTGACAACGTCGGCGGTCGACGCGCTTCGACCACGCCTTCGTGCAGTGCGCGGCGCACCGCTGCATATTCGGCCAGTTCCAGTGCGTGGCTGGGTATGCAGACGATGGCCCCCCCGGCGCCGGGACGATGGCGTGCGCGCCCGGCGCGCTGGCGCAGCCGCGCCACGCCCTTGGGGCTGCCCAGCTGCAGTACCTGTTCAACCTCCGGGAAATCCACGCCGAGGTCGAGGCTGGAGGTCGCCACCACGCAGCGCAACGCGCCTGCGCGCAGGCCGTCTTCCACCTGCTGGCGCAGTGCTGGATCCAGCGAGCCATGATGCAGTGCCAGCGTGTCCGCGTCTTCCGGCCATACCGCCGCCAGCGCCTGGTGCCACAGCTCGGCCTGCGCGCGGGTGTTGGTGAACAGCAGGCTGCTGCGTACGGCCATCAGCGCGTCCAGCACGCGCGGCAGCTGCGCCAGGCCGAGATGCCCCGCCCAAGGGAAACGTTCACCGGGTTCCGGCAGCAGGCTGCGCACGCTGATCGCGCGCGGACGAACGCCCTGTACGATCGGTGCATCCTGTTGGCCAGGCAGCAGCACGTCGCGGGCCTGCGGCAGGTTGCCCAGCGTGGCCGACAGTCCCCAGAGCTGCAGGGAAGGAGCGGCGTCGCGCAGCACCGCCAGGTTCAGCTGCAGCAGGACGCCGCGCTTGTTGCCCAGCAGTTCATGCCATTCGTCCACCACCACGCAGCGCAGCTGGCGCATGCGTGGCAGTGTGTCGGGATAGCTCAGCAGCAGTGCCAGCGATTCCGGCGTGGTCACCAGTACGTCGACGCGGCCTTCGCGGGCCTGCCGGCGCTCGCGGTTGCTGGCATCGCCGCTGCGCAGGCCGACCCGCCAGCCCAAGCCCAGCCCGTCGACCACTGCCTGCAGCGCACGTGCGGTATCACTGGCCAATGCCCGCAGCGGCGTCACCCACAGCACCTGCAGCGGCCGCACCGCGCTGGCCCGGCGCGGTGCCGACGGTGGATCGAGCATCGCCTGCAGCAGCGGGCCGCCGAACATGGCCAGCGTCTTGCCGCTGCCGGTGGGGGTGTGCAGCAGCCCGGAGTCGCCCGCCAGATAGTGCCGCCACATCGCGCGCTGGAACGGCAGTGAGCGCCAGCCGCGCGCAGCGAACCAGTCTTCCAGCCTACGCAACGCCTCGCGGCGGTTCATCGCGCCAGCGCCTGCAGCGTGGCCAGCTGGTCGGCTTCCGTGGCGGGCTTGTCGTGGCGCCAGCGCAGGATGCGGGGAAAGCGCACGGCGATGCCGGATTTGTGCCGGCTGCTGCGGTTGACTGCCTCGAAGCCCAGTTCAAACACCTGTTCGGCACGCACGCTGCGCACCGGGCCAAACCGTTCACGGGTGTTGGCGCGGATCCAGCGATCGAGGGCCAGGATTTCCTTGTCATCCAGGCCCGAATAGGCCTTGGCCACCGGCACCAGCGTATCGCCGTCCCAGACGCCGAAGGTGTAATCGGTGTACAGCGTGCTGCGCCGTCCATGGCCGGCCTGTGCATACAGCAGCACGGCATCGATGGTCAGGGGGGCGACCTTCCATTTCCACCAGTCGCCGCGCCGTCGCCCTGACTGGTAGGCGGACGTCCGGCGTTTCAGCATCAACCCTTCCACGCCCCGCTCACGGGCGGCCTCCCGCAACGTGGCCGCCTGCAGCCAGTCTCCAGCGGGTACGTCGGGCGACAGCTGGATGCGTGTATCGCCGAGGGCACCGATGACCTCGGCCAACTGTGCACGCCGTTGCTGCAGTGGCAGCCCGCGCAGATCCTCGCCATCGCGTTCAAGCAGGTCGTAGGCAAGCACGCGCACCGGGGTGTTGCGCAAGGTCGCTGCACCGGGCTTGCGACGCTGGATGCGGGTCTGCAGCGCGGTGAAGGCGCGTGGCAGGTCGTCGCTCTCGTCCCAGGCCAGCAGTTCTCCGTCCAGCACGCAGCCGTCGGGCAGCGCCATCGCGGCCTGTTCAATTTCCGGGAAGCGGCCATCCAGCCGTTCTTCGCCACGTGACCACAGCGCCACTTCACCGCGTCGGCGCAGCAGCTGCAGACGGATTCCATCCCACTTCCACTCCAGCAGCCAGTCTTCGACCGGACCCAGCCGTTCGCCCGGTTCGCCCTCCAGCGGTGAGGCCAGGAAGAACGGGTACGGCTGCTGCCGGTCCAGTGGCAGTTCATCCGGCGACAGCAGCTGCCCCAGCAACGCGGGAGAGGGCACCCACTCGCCGAGCATGCGCTGGGCGATGCGCGCGATGTCCAGGCCGGACCATTCTGCCAGCGCCTGCTGCACCAGCCGTTGCGAGACACCCACGCGCAGCGCGCCGGTGAGCAGCTTGTTGAACACCAGGCGCTCGCCGCTGCACAGCTGCTGCCAGCCGGCGACGACCGCCGCATGGCGCACCACTTCGGGCTGGTTGGCCACCGCCAGCAGATGCTGTTCGATCCAGTCCGACAACGGCCGGTCGGCGGCGGGATGCAAGGGGTCATCCAGCAGCAGTGTCAGTGTTTCGGCCAGATCGCCGACCTGAGCGTAGCTGTCTTCCACCAGCCAGGCGGGCAGTCCGGATTCCTCGGCAATCCAGCTGCGCAGCTCACCACTGGCGGCGATCCTGCGGCGTGCGCCGCCGACCTTGCCGCCGCTGAGCAGGTACAGCGCCCACGCCGCATCGTGCGCCGCTGCGTGGCGGAAGTAGTCGACCAGTGCGGCGCGCTTGTCCTGCGTCGCAGTACTGCGGTCCAGGCGCTGGTAGAGCGCGGCGAACGCCTTCATTCCTCGCTCCCGAAGTCGGTGCGAAAGGCTTCAGCCGCCACGCCGCGCTCGCGCAGGAACGGAATCAATGCATCGGTATTGCCATGGGTGGCGATGACCCGCTGCGCGCCGGTCTGTTCGATGGTCTGCAGCAGCGCGGGCCAATCAGCGTGATCGGAAATGACGAAGCCCCGGTCGACGTTGCGGCGCCGCCGGTTGCCGCGCAGCTGCATCCACCCCGAGGCGAACCCCAGTTGATGCGGTCCGAAGCGGCGCATCCACGGCGTGCCTGCGGCCGAGGGTGGGGCCAGGATCAACTGGCCGGCGGCATCGGGTTGACGCCCCTGTTCGGCGACGGTGAGCGTCTCCAGCATCGGGATGTTGGCCTGCCGGTAGACCGACACGCCATTGGCGATGGCGCCGTGCAGCCACGCGGGGCGGTCGTCCAGTGGCAACAACTCGGCCAGCACCCGCTGCGCCTTGCCGAGTGCATAGCACAGCAGGATCGCCGCTTCGCCACGTTGTTCGCATTCGCGGCGCCACGCCACGATCTCTGCGGCGACCGCCGGGGTGTCCGGCCAGCGATAGATCGGCAGCGCGAACGTCGCTTCGGTAATGAACGTATCGCAGGGCACCACTTCGAAGGGCGTGCAGGTCGGGTCGGGTTGGCGCTTGTAGTCGCCGGACGCCACCCATACCCGTTCACCATCGTCGATGCGCACCTGCGACGAACCGAGCACATGACCGGCCGGATGCAGTGATACCTGCACCCGGCCCAAGCGGAACGGCACCCCCTCGGCGTGCGCCTGCACGCCAACATCGCCCAGCCGCCAGCGCAGGATCGGCAGGCTTCCTTCGCTGCAGTGGTATTCGCCCATGCCCGGGCGCGCGTGGTCGCCGTGGCCATGGGTGATGACCGCGCGCGGCACCGGGCGCCAGGGATCGATGTGGAAATCTCCCGCGGCGCAGTACAGCCCCTCCGGACGCAGCACCACCAGATCGTCATTGCCTTCCATGCGGCCACTGTGGCCTGCGCTTCGTGCAGGCGGTGAGAACCGGCCTGAACACGGGCTTGGCGGGGCATGCGGCACAATCGGGCCGCATACCTCTTGCCGCCAGGATGGACCGGATGAGTGGACCCAGCTTCAGCAGCAACGCGCCGTTTGAAACCCATGTGGTGCTGAACCAGCCGCCACCGTTCGCGGGCCGCCAGCTGTGGACCGACGATGTGGCGTTGGCGGAGGCGGTGCATCGCGAGGGTGCCGGTGCCTTAGCGCCACGCCTGGCCGTGTACGGGGCCTTGGCCGGCGACGAGTTGTACCGGCTCGGCTTCGATGCCAACCGTGATCGCCCGCGGCTGCGTACGCACGATGCGCAGGGCCACCGTATTGATACGGTCGAGTTCCACCCTGCGTACCACCAGCTGATGTCCGCAGCGAAGCAGCATGGCGTGGCGTGTTTGTCCTGGCACGAGCCGCAGCCCGGCGCACACGTCGCGCGTGCGGCGCTGAGCTACCTGCACCACCAGGCCGAAGCCGGCACCAGTTGCCCCTTGACCATGACCCATGCGGCGGTGGCAGTGCTGCAGTCGCAGCCGCACCTGGCCGAATGGGCGCGCAAGGCCGCCGCGCCGGTCTATGACCCGCGCGACGTGCCGGTGGCGGACAAGACCGGCATCACGCTGGGCATGGGCATGACCGAGAAGCAGGGCGGCTCGGATGTACGTGCGAACAGCACGCGCGCCGAGCCGATCGATGGCGAACGTTACCGCCTGGTCGGCCACAAGTGGTTCTTTTCCGCGCCGATGTGCGATGGCTTCCTGGTGCTGGCGCAGGCACCGGGCGGGCTGACCTGCCTGCTGATGCCGCGCCGGCTGGCCGACGGCGACCGCAATGCATTCAGGCTGATGCGGCTGAAGGACAAGCTGGGTGACTGGTCCAATGCGTCCAGCGAAGTCGAGTTCTGTGGCGCGCAGGCGTGGCGCGTGGGCGAAGAAGGGCGTGGCGTGGCGACCATCATCGGCATGGTGATGATGACCCGTCTGGACTGCATGCTGGGTGCGGCGGCGGAGATGCGCATGGCGCTGGCGCAGGCGCTGCATCATGCACGCCATCGGCGCACCTTCGGCAAGCTGCTGGTGGAGCACTCGCTGATGACCAACGTGCTGGCTGATCTGGCGCTGGAGTCGGAAGCGGCCACGGTGTTGGCGATGCGCATCGCACGCGCGGTGGATCGTGCCGGTGTGGATGCCAATGAAGCGGCGATGGCGCGGTTGGGGACGGCGCTGGGCAAGTACTGGCTGTGCAAGCGTGCGCCGGCCTTCGTCAATGAAGCGCAGGAATGCCTGGGCGGTGCCGGCTACGTGGAGGAGTCGATGCTGCCCCGCCTGTACCGGCAGGCACCGTTGAATTCGATCTGGGAGGGCAGCGGCAACATCCAGTGCCTGGATGTGCTGCGTGCGCTGGCGCGTGAACCGGAGGCGATGGCGGCGTTGCGCGGTGAGCTGGCGTCGGTGGCCGACCGTGATGCGCGCTATGCAGCGGCATTGCAGCGTTGGGCAGCGGCGCCGCCACCGGAGGAAGCGCAGGCGCGGCTGTTCTGCGAGCGCACTGCGCTGCTGCTGCAGGCGGCGCTGCTGCTGCGTGCGCGCAGTCCGATGGCGGAGGCGTTCGTGCGTAGCCGGCTGGAAGCGGAGCATGGGCTGGCGTTCGGGACGCTGCCGGCGGGGCTGGAGCTGACGGCGATGCTGGCGCGCGCGCTGCCGTAGGGGCGGCCCACGCCGGCTCTCGACACCTACGCTGACAGATTTTCATCAGATAAGGCTCGGGCGCGCCATCCATGGCGCTTACGCCCCTGCGCAACCTACCCGCGCGTCCTTGGACACTTTCCGTGGGCGCACACCACGGAATCAACAGAAGAAGCAGGGAGCGAAAAGCAGAAAAGCCGCGGCAGTGCCGCGGCTTTTCCTGTGGAACCGAGCCGGTGCTCGGCTGCCGGTAAGGCTTAGTGCTTGGCTTCTTCCTTGGCGGCGTTGGCCTTGGCGTCATTAGCGACATCGCGGGCCTTGTCGGCGACCTTCTGCGCGGCGTCGGCGGTGGCGTCGCTGGCGTGCGCGGCGGCGTCGGTTGCGGCGTCCTTGGCCTTGTCGGCGGCGTTGGCAGTGGCGTCTGCGGCCTTGTCCAGCGCCTGCTGGGTATCGGCGGCGGCCTGCTCGGAAGCGGCGGCGGTCTTGTCGGCGGCTTCGCGGGTGGCGGCAGCAGCCTTGTCGACGGCGTCGCGGGCGGCAGCGCCGGCGCTGTCGGCCGCCTGCTGCGCGTCCTGCTTGGCCTGTTCGGCTTCCGGGCCCTTGCAGGCGGCCAGGGCCAGCAGCAGGGAGGCGGCCAGCAGGGTGGTGGTGATCGGACGAATCTTCATGGCGGTCTCCGGCACTGCAATGGATGGGGACGCCAGCCTATTCATGCCGTTGTGAAGACCGGGTCGCGATGCAGGGGCTTGATCGCCGGCATCCACGCAAAGAAAAAGCCGCTGGCGAACCAGCGGCTTTTCCAGAACGGCGTGAAGAAAGAAGTTATTACTTCTTGGCTTCTTCAGCAGCGTCCTTGGCCTTCTCAGCGGTGCCTTCAGCAGCCTTGGCAGCGTCAGCAGCAGCGCCGGCAGCAGCGTCGGTGGCAGCACCGGCGGTCTGGGCAGCGGCGTCGGTGGCGGCGTCAGCAGCGGTGGCGGCGGTGTCAGCGGCCTGCTGGGCAGCGTCGGCGGTCTGGGCGCCAGCAGCGGCGGCCTGGTCGGCAGCAGCCTGGGCTTCGGTGGCGGCTTCGTTGGCCGAAGCAGCGGCGTCCTGGGCAGCTTCCTGCTTCGAGCAGGCGGCCAGGGCCAGAGCCAGGGACATCGCGACCAGCAGCTTGTTGATGCTCATTGTGTAAATCCTCGTCGTTAGAATTAGGCAACGCGCATGCTGCGCGCCGACAACATGATGACAAGCCAAGATTGGGTGTCAAGCGATCCCGCATTCATTTTTGCGAAATCATCGTTAAATCTTTTTAAATCAATTCGATGGCGATTGCCGTTGCTTCGCCGCCGCCGATGCAGAGGGTGGCAATGCCGCGCTTGCCACCACGCGTGCGCAGAGCGTTGACCAGGGTCACCACAAGACGTGCGCCGGAGGCACCGATGGGGTGACCCAGTGCGCAGGCGCCGCCATTCACGTTGAGCTTGTCGTGAGGGATGCCCAGTTCGCGCATCGGGGCCATCGCCACCACAGCAAAGGCTTCGTTGATTTCGAACAGATCGACCTGGTCCAGCGACCAGCCGGTCTTGCCCAGCAGCTTGTGCAGCGCGCCGATCGGGGCGGTGGTGAACCACTCCGGTTCCTGCGAGTGGGTGGCGTGGCCGACGATGCGGGCCAGCGGGGTGATGCCACGTGCGGCCGCGTCTTCCTCGGTCAGCAGGACCACCGCGGCGGCGCCGTCGGAGATGCTGGAGGAACTGGCGGCGGTCACGCTGCCGTCCTTCTTGAAGGCCGGGCGCAGGGTCGGGATCTTGGCGATGTCCGAGCGCCCCGGCTGCTCGTCGGTGGCGACCTCGACGTCACCCTTGCGGGTGGCTACCTTCACCGCGACGATTTCATCGGCAAACGCACCATTGGCCTGGGCAGCCTGCGCGCGCTTGACCGACTCGATCGCATAGGCGTCCTGCTCTTCGCGGCTGAACTGGTACTTGTCCACCGCGCACTCGGCGAATTCGCCCATGGCCTTGCCGTCGTAGGCGTTGACCAGGCCATCGTGGGCCATGTGGTCGACCGCCTGGAAGTTGCCGAAACGGTTGCCGGTACGGGAGTTCGGCAGCATGTGCGGGGCGTTGGACATCGATTCCATGCCGCCGGCGACCACGATGCTGGCCGAGCCGGCCTTGATCAGGTCATGGCCGAGCATGATGGTCTTCATGCCCGAGCCGCACACCTTGTTCAGCGTGGTGGCACCGGCCGACAGCGGAATGCCGGCGGCGATCGCGGCCTGGCGGGCGGGCGCCTGGCCGAGGTTGGCCGGCAGCACGCAGCCCATCAGGACTTCGGAAACGTCGCTGGCCGGGACACCCGATTGTTCCAGCGCGGCGGCGATGGCTGCCGCGCCGAGGGTCGGGGTCGGTACGCCGTTGAACTGGCCGAGGAAGGAGCCGATGGCGGTGCGCTTGGCGGCCGCGATGACGATGTTGGACATGGCAATCTCGTTGATGCGTAAGCAATGTTCGGAAAGGAGACCGGAGGCCGTTGGATGCGCCCCGGTTTCCCGGCAGACTGCGTGGGGGTCGGCCCAAGTATAGAGGGTCGGGGAGGGCTGCCGCTGTGCGGCGCCGAACGCCTGCCGGGATGAAGGCAGGCCAACGTTCACGGGAAGGAATCGATGGAGCGAACGATGATGGTGAGGTCTGTGCTGGCAACCGCGCTGGCGATGGCGCTGACGGCCTGTGGTGGAGGCGGCGGAGGCGGCAGCAACGTGCGCGTCGACCCACCCCCGACCACGCCGCCCCCTCCAACCACGCCTCCGCCGACGACACCACCGCCGGCCAAGCCGCAGGAGCCGGCCTTTGATGCGCATCTTTCAGTCACCAACGCGCGTGCCGCACAGGCCGCCGGCCTGACCGGGCAGGGCGTGCGCATCGGCATCGTCGATTCGGGCGTGCAGCGCAACGCGGTGGCCTTGAATGGTCGCGTGCTGGCCAACTTCAATTACATCGATCCCGCCAGGAACAACCTGGCGGTTGATGACGTGGTCGGGCATGGCACCGCCGTGGCCAGCCTCGCCGCCGGCGCAGCAGTGGGGACCTGGCCGGGCGGTATCGCGCCAGGCGCCCAGATCGTCTCGGCAAGAATCATTTCCGACAAGCCGCCGACCGATGACGGCAGTGGCCAGGGCAATGCCTTCAGTGGGCCGCTGGGCGTGGCCCAGGTCCACCAGGACCTGATCAGCTACAACGTGAAGGTGATGAACAACTCGTGGGGCGGCCTGTACTGGACCGACCTGCCGACCACCGCGCAGGTAGCCGCCGAATACCGGCCGTTCGTGATCAACCACGGTGGCCTGGTGGTGTTCGCCGCCGGCAATGACGGCCGCAGCGAGCCGAGCAGCCTGGCCGCGCTGCCCAGCCAGAAGGGCGTGGCAGGCACGCTTCCGGCGGCCGATCTGGAGCGCGGCTGGCTGGTGGCCACGGCGGTGGACCCGTTTACGCCTGGCGCGCTGGCCAGCTATTCGAATGCCTGCGGCCAGGCGGCCCGCTACTGCCTGGTAGCGCCGGGCAGCGCGGTCTACCCGGATGCCAACGGTGGCAGCTACTACTGGAACTACGGCACCTCGTTCGCCGCGCCGCTGGTCTCCGGTGCGGCGGCGCTGGTCTGGCAGCGCTTCCCCTACTTCAGCAACGATCTGGTGAGGCAGACCCTGCTGGGCACTGCCAAGGACATCGGTGCGCCCGGCGTGGATCCGGTGTTCGGCTATGGCCTGCTCGACATCGGTCGCGCGATCAACGGTCCCGGCCGCTTCGACTGGGGCGATGTGGTTGCCAACGTTGATGCCGGCTCGACCAACTCGATGTGGAGCAACGACATCACCGGCAGCGGTGGCCTGGTCAAGCAGGGCGGAGGCAAGCTGGTACTGGCCGGCAACAACAGCTATTCCGGCGCCACCCGCATCGAGCGCGGCATCCTGACGCTGCAGAACGGTGGCGTGATCCGTTCCAATGTGACGATCCTCGCCCAGCCCGACCCGGACTCCACCGGTCTGCAGTTCAACGGTGGCACGCCGCGGGTGATCGGCAATGTGGTCAACGGCGGCAGCGTGTTCCTCACCACCGGCAACACCACCGGCACCATCGAGGGCAACTACACCCAGCAGCCCGGCGCGCAGCTGATGATCGCGCTCGGTGCCAACGCACTTCAGGTCATCGGCAACGCAACGATCAATGGCGGTGTGCGTGTGCACGGCTTCGTCTCCGGCTATGTGCCGCAGAACGGAACGCGCCAGGACCTCATCCACGCCGCGGGTGGCCTGAACGGCACCTTCAGTAGCCAAGCCACTTCCACCGGTCTGCAGGGGCTGACCCTGGTGGCACCCACGTATGGCTACGACAGCAACAACGCCTGGTTGAACGTGAACCAGGTCAGCGTCACCGCCGCAGCCAGTGGCCTGAGCGCCTCCGCACAGGCCGCAGCGCAGCGCCTGGAAGGCGCATTCGCAGTGCTCGACGGCAACACCGGCCTGCAGGGATCGCCCTTCGGTGCGGCAGCCGGTGCGCTGCAGTGGGCCGGAGGCGGCCAGCAGGGCCTGGCCGACAGCCTGCAGAGCCTGTCCGGCCAGGCGCATGCCCGCGCCGAGGCCGCCACCTTCGACAGCATCGACATGTCGCGGCGTGCGATTGCCGAGCGCTTCGATCGTGTACAGGCCACCCCGCGCCTGCGCGGGAGCTGGCAGAGCGCGCTGGGTGAGGTGGGGCAGGGCAGCTTCGCCGGCAACGCCGCCGACAGCCGGGGCTGGATGGCCGGCCAGGATCTGCCGCTGGGCGGCAACGGCCTGATGGGCGTCGCCTTCGGTGAGACCCGCAGCAATGGAGGCAGCAGCTTCGACGGTGATCGCGGGCGCGACCGCCAGGCGCAGGCACAGTTGTACGCTGGCTGGAGCCTGGGGCGCGGCTATGCGCTGGCCCAGTTCGGCAGTGGCCAGTTCACCCGCGCGCTGGATCGCCAGCTGCTGCTGGGTGCGGGTGCCTACGGTGTCTCGGCGCGTTACGGCGGGCGTTTCAGCAGCGCCAGCGTGGAAGGCGGATATCGCCTGGGCCGCGCAGGCGCTTCGGTGACGCCCTACCTCGGTGCCAGCACCACGCGTGTCGATACCGATGCGTTCAATGAGCTGGGCGGTTTCGGCTTCGGCCTGCGGGGTGATGCCACCCGCGCGCAGCGCAGCCAGATGCTGGCCGGCATCCGCGGCGAGCGGGGCTGGGGGCGTTGGAACCTGCGCGGACACGCCGAGTGGCAGCAGCGGCTGGACGGCGGTGACGCCGATTGGCAGGCCAGTTTTGTCGGCGTGGATGCCTGGGCGCCGCTGGCAGGCTGGGATGCGCCGCGCGGCAGTGCGCTGATCGGCGTGGCGCTGGAATCGTGGTGGGGCCGCAATGGCCGCTTGAGCCTGGGCTTCGACCAGCGTATCGGTGGCGAGGGCGCGCGGCAGGCTGCGTTGCGCTACAGCACCGGGTTCTAGCAATCGGTCGCGCCGGGAAGGCTCCCGGCGCGACGTCTGCAGCCTCAGCCGCCGCGCAGGTTGCCCAGGCGCGGAGTGCTGCGGCCCAGCGGCATCTTCAGCTTGCCGATCGACAGGATGCGGCTTTCCGCAATGCGATCGGCGGCCCGCTGCGGCGCGATGTTCTCGCGCTGCGACAGTTCGAAGATGCGGGTGAGGTTGTGGTAGATGCTGCGGATCAGGCGCATCGCGCGTTCGCGGTTGTAGCCGTCGATCTCCAGCGACACGTTCATCACACCGCCGGCGTTGACGGCGTAGTCCGGGGCGTAGAGGATCCCGCGCGCATGCAGTTCGTCGCCGATCTCCAGGCTCGACAGCTGGTTGTTGGCCGTGCCGCAGATGATCTTGGCCTTGATCCGCGGCAGCGTGTCGGCGTTGATCGCGCCTTCCAGCGCACACGGTGCGAACACATCGGCGTTCACTTCGTGGATCTCGTCCGGCTTGACCGCCTCGGCGCCGAAATCGCTGACTGCACGATCAACCAGCGCACTGTCCAGGTCGGTGACATACAGCTTGGCGCCGCGGTCACGCAGCAGTTTCACCAGTTCCATGCCGATGTGGCCCAGGCCCTGCACCGCGATGCTGGTCTTGCCTACTTCCTCATGGCCGAACTTGAAGCGCATCGACGCCATCAGTGCCTGCAGTGCGCCGTAGGCCGTGAAAGGCGCCGGATCGCCGGAGCCACCATGGACCTGGTGCACGCCGGTCACGAACTGGCTCTCCAGGTAGATGTTCTCCATGTCGTTGACGTCGGTGCCAACGTCCTCGGCGGTGATGTAGCGGCCGCCCAGCGAATCGACGTAGCGGCCGAAGGCGCGGAACAGTACCTCGGTCTTGTCCGTCTTCGGGTCGCCGATGATCACCGCCTTGCCGCCGCCCACGTTGAGCCCGGCCAGCGCATTCTTGTAGGTCATCGTCCGGCTCAGCCGCAGCACATCGGCCAGCGCCTCGTCGGTGCTGGCGTAAGGGCGCATGCGCACGCCGCCCAGGGCCGGGCCCAGGGTGGTGTTGTGGATGGCGATGATCGCCTTCAGGCCGGCATCGTGGTTGTGGCAGAACACCACTTGTTCGTGGCCGGTGGTGGCGAGGGTTTCGAATAGCATGGCGTCTCCGATGGCGCGAACAGCGGCGAACTGCAGCGAACGGCCAGTGAACGGTAGGGTCCCAAAACAAAAAAAGCGACGTCGTCAGTGCAGGGGGACGGGTCGCGCGGCGCCATTCTAGTCCATTCCCCCGGTCGCTGCCGTCGACATCGGCGCCCTTCCGGTTAAAGAAGATGAAAGTGCGGCCGATGCTGCGACGACGGCGGGTGGCCGGATTCGCGTGAAGAGGCAGGGCGGTCAGTGACGGCAAGGGCACCACAACGACAGGGCAGGCGGCGATGACGCCGGCCTGGTGGCGATCGCTGCGCGGCTGGCTGGCGCGCTCGACCGGGGCGGCTCCGTTGCGCCTGGCGGCCGTATCGCGACAGGCGGTCGCTGCTGCCGCAGCCAGCCTTCAGGGCGAGGCCCTGCAGGCCGGTGAGATCGCCGCCCACCTGCAGCGCGGCCTGCATGCACTTGCCCTGTACCCACGGCTGGCCGGCGAGCCTGCCCCCGTGCAGGATCCGGCACTGGGCGAAGCGGTGGCGCGCGCGCTGCAGGACCGTGACTGGGCCGCCCGGCACCTGCCACGGCGCCCGCAACTGCTGCCGCAGCTGATCCAGACCGTCAACGACGATGCCGCCTCGGCACGGCTGATGGCGGCGATCATCGGCCAGGACCCGGTGCTGACCGGAAATCTGCTGCGCATCGCCAACAGCCCGGCCTACAAGGTGCATGAGCGGCCGGTGGAAAGCCTGCAGCGTGCGGTGACCCTGGTCGGTACCGAGGGCGTGCGCCAGATCATCAGCGCAGTGCTGGTGCAGCCGGTGATGCAGGTGCAATGCGGCATGTTTCCGCAGTTCAGCACGATCATCTGGGAGCACGCACTGCTGGCTTCGCGTGCGGCCGCCGATCATGCGCGCACGGTCACCTTCGGTGATGCCTTCGCTGCGCAGTGGCTGGGCCTGGTGCAGGGGCTGGGGTCAGCGCTGGTGATGCGCCAGCTGCTGCAGGAAGCGCAGGCACGCGACGAAACCGTGGAGCCGGCGCTGGCCCTGCAACTGCTCCAGCAATGGTCGTTGCCGCTGGCACAACGCGTGGCTGCAGCCTGGGAGCTGCCCGAGCCCGTGCACCAGGCACTGGCGCCGGAGGCCGATGGCCCACTCGCCGACAGCCTGCGTCTGGCCAGCGCTGCGGCGGCAGCCAGCCTGCTGTGCCGGCATGGACATGCCAGCCAGAGCCGCATGCTGGCCCTGCTCGAACAGTTGCCTTCAGCGCCGCCGCATGCCCTGCGTTGGATCTGGCGGCGCCTGCATGGACGCAGCGTGGAAACACGTGATGAGGCCGGACAGGAAGAGGCGGGTCCAACGCCCTGAGCGCTACAGCTGCGATTCGACCGGCAGCCAGCTGATCACCCGCGACAACCAGCGTTTGCGCGCCGTTGCCCCCGGCTCCGCCTCCACCCAGTGCGGTGGCGGTTCGCGCTCCAGCCAGCGCAACCGGCGACGGTCATCCAGCGCCAGCCACCAGCTGTGCCTGGGATCAGCCAGGCGCAGGTACTCGTCCCGCAGCTGTGCGCCCAGCACCGGATCGTCGAACAGCACGCCCATCTCGGTGTTCAGATAGGCCGAGCGCGGGTCGAGGTTGAACGAACCGACAAAACCGCGGCGGTCATCGACCAGGAACGCCTTGGTATGCAGGCTGGCGCCGCTGCTGCCGAACACGCCGGCATCGCCGGACTGCCCTTGTGCCTTCAGTTCGTAAAGGTGGACGCCGGCTTCGAGCAACGGCACGCGGTAGCCCATGTAGCCACCATGTACGGCGGCGACGTCATTAGCGGCCAGTGAGTTGGTGACCACGCCGACCTGCACGCCCCGCCCGGACATGGCCGAAAAGCCATCCAGGCCCTCGTTGCCGGGAACGAAGTAGGGCGAGATCAACAGGGCCTTGTGCCTGGCGGCCTGCAGCTCGCTGATCAGGGTCGACACCAGCCAGGCAGCGCGATCGTCCTTGCGGTGCTTCATCGGCGGGTCGGACACGATGCGCACTGCACCGCTCCAGCGCAGCGGCTCGGGGCTCGGGCGTTGCCGCTTGCGCGATTCGGCCACGCGCGCCAGGTACGGCCGGGCCACGTCCCGCTGCGCCTCGTGGTCCGATTCGCGCACCAGCAGGCGCAGTTGTGCGTCGGTATGGAAGGCAAGCGCGGATACCGGAATGGCGGTTTCGCTGTTCCAGTAGTCGTCGAAGATGCGGTTGGCCTGCTCCACGGCGGGGCCGGCGACCAGCAGGTCCAGATCCTGGAAGTTCACATCGGTGCGCGCGCTGAAATACTCCTCGCCGATGTTGCGGCCACCGACGATCGCGACGCGGCCATCGGCGATCCAGCTCTTGTTGTGCATGCGGTGGTTCACGCTGAAGAAGCGCTGCACCATCTCCACCATGCGCAGGATGCCGGTCCGGTTGCGGAACGGGTTGTACAGGCGGATCTCGATGTTCGGATGCGCATCGAGCGCCATCATCAGCGCGTCCTTGTCCTTGGCATTCATGTCATCAAGCAGGATGCGCACGCGCACGCCGCGCTCGGCGGCGTCATACAGCGCCTTGGCCATCAGGTGGCCGATCAGGTCGTCGTGCCAGATGTAGTACTGCAGGTCCAGGCTGCGGCCTGCGTGCGTGGTGATCATCGCGCGTGCGGCGAAGGCATCCATGCCATCACTGAGGAAGGCCACGCCGGACTGGCCGGGATGGGCCTCCTGCAATGGCACGATCTGCTGGTCGATGCGGGTCTGCGCCGACTGCAGTGGCAGCACATGCGAAGGCGTGCCCCGTGCCTGCGGCGTGAGGTGGTCGGCCAGCAGCAGGCCGGACAGCACCAGCAGCACCAGCGCAGCGAGAATGATTGCAGCGATGCGCAGCAGGCGTCGCCACAGCGGCTTGGGCAGGCTCATGCCCCGATGGTAGAGCCACGCCATGCGTGAAGGAATGCCTGCAGGATCGACAGGGGGTCAGAGCCCTTGCCTTCGGCACGGGATCCCGCCCCGAGGGGGCGTCACCGATGGGGTCGGATCCCATTCCACAGGAAAGGGCTCTGACCCGCACACCTCAGAACCGCTCGTGGCTGCCCAGGTAGCGCCATTGCCCCGGCGGCAGCGGCCCCAGCGCCACGCGTCCGATACGCAGGCGGCGCACCCCGGTCACCTGCAGCCCGGCGGCTGTCACCGCTGCACGCAGGCCCTTGGCGGTAAGCCCCTTGCCGGCAAAGCGCAGGCGTTGTTCGCTCTGCCAGCTGACCTTGCCGCCGCCGGCCTCCTGCTGCAGACGCGCCATCAGCCATGGCCCACGCTCCGGGCCGCCTTCGGCCACTTCGATCAGGTATTCCTGCTCGGTGCGGCCCAGATTGCGCTGCAGATGGGCCAGCGTGGCCGGATCCTGGCTGACCACCACCAGGCCGCTGTCGCTGGCCGGAAGCGAGGCGGCCAGCTGCAGGCCATGGAAGTGACGCTGCAGAGGACGGATGTCGCTGGCATCGAGTTCGCTGTGGCTGTCACTGCTGACCAGCGCACACAGGGTCTCAGCGGCAACGCCGGCCGGCTTGTTCAACAGCATGCTGACCCGCTCGGCCTTTTCATCGCTGGCCTGCGCGGCTACGACGATCACCGCGCTGTCATCGACCGGGCGCTGCGGCTGCTCCACCACGTCGCCGTTGACCGTGACCCAGCCGCCTTCGATGTAGCGCCGCGCTTCGCCGCGCGGGATGCCGAGCAGGGCGGACAGGCGTTTGTCGAGACGGATCGGTTCCATGGCGGCAAGGTCGGGCAGGGGGCGCGCAGTGTAGCTGCTGCGGCCGGTCAACGCTGGCCGCGGTTGGCCAGCTCGGTCAGGTACAGGCGGGTATCGAACTCCAGCTGCAGGTAATCCGGCTCCATGTGCTGGCACAGCTGGTAGAAAGCCTTGTTGTGGTCGGATTCCTTCAGGTGGGCCAGCTCATGTACCACGATCATGCGCAGGAACGCTGCTGGTGCCTGGCGGAACACGGTGGCGATGCGGATCTCGCGGCTGGCCTTGAGGCGGCCGCCGTGCACGCGGGAAATGGCGGTATGAGTGCCCAGCGCGTGCTTGATCACTTCCAGCGTGTTGTCGTAGCAGACCTTGTTGAGCGGCACCGACTTGCGCAGGTAGCGGTCCTTCAGCTCCTGGGTGTAGTCGTACAGCTGGCGGTCGCTGCGTACCTCGTGCGGGTCGGGATAGCGCTGCTGCAGCCAGGGGCCGAGCTTGCCTTGCGCCAGCAGTTCGCTGACCTGGGCGACCAAGGGTTCGGGATAGCCGGTGAGGTACTTCAGGACTGCCATGCAGGGGCGGCGGGGCGTCGGTAGAATGGGGCATCCAAGATTACACGCGGTACGCACCGACCATGGCAAAGCCCAACGCGCTGCAGGAACAATTGCTCAAGGCCGGCCTGGCCAAGAAGTCGCAGGCCAGCGCCGCCGCGCGCGAGCAGGCCAAGGCCCGGCAGGGCAAGGCCGAATCGACCTCGGCCGACGTCCAGCGCGAGGCTGAACGGGCCCGCGCCGAGAAGGTCGAGCGCGACCGCGCGCTGGCCGCCGAGCGCAATGCGCAGGCCAGGCAGGCTGAACAGAAGGCGCAGGCGAAGCAGATCATCGCGGCCCATGCCGTGCCCCACAAGGGCGATGACGAGTACCGCTTCAGCGATGGCACGGCGATCCGCACCCTGCTGATCGACCCCAAGCTGCGCAAGGCGCTGTCGGTCGGCGTGCTGGTCATCGTTGCCCACGGCGACGGTTACGCGCTGCTGCCACGTGCTGCTGCCGAGAAGGTGCGTGAGCGCGCCCCGGAAGCGATCATCGTCGACCACGGCCAGCCGGGCTCGACCGCGGAGATCTCCACCGGCAACGCCGAGGACGACGCCTACTACGCGCAGTTCCAGGTGCCCGACGACCTGGTCTGGTAAGCAAAAAGGGGACGGAGGGGATTAAGTCGCGATCGACCTGATTGAAGCCCTCCACGTTCTGCTCAGATTGCTGAAGATCAGCCGGGCATGGCTCTGCTCAACACAGGTCTGCTCCTTTGTGCGCGGGTGTATCGTCCCCATATCAGGCGACACACCTGCGGAGGATGGCCATGGCCACCGGTTGGGCGGGAGACGGCGCGGTCCAGGACCAGATCGACGCCACCGTCGACGATGCGATTGCCCGCGCGCGGCGCCAGCTGCGGCAGGGCCCTGGTCTGGAACACTGTGAGGAATGCGACGCACCGATTCCGTTGGCGCGGCGCCAGGCCGTGCCTGGGGTACGGCTGTGCGTGGCGTGCCAGCAGGCGCATGACGACGAAGAGCAGGCGCATGCCGGGTACAACCGGCGTGGCAGCAAGGACAGCCAGCTGAGGTAAGGGGTGTTTTATTGCAGGGCTGCGCCCTGCACCTGCAGAAGCAACGTCAACATCAAAGGCTGGCATTCCGTGGGTTGGCAGGGCGGTGTCGGAGTGCGGGGACGCCGTGAACCCGTCCATGGGGCCTTGGCCGCGGCATCCATGCCGCGGACACCCCGCACTCCGACACCGCCCCGCCTCTGACAGATTTCCGCGATCTGTTGGAACCCGCTGCTGATGCCGACCGTTGGTCGGCACGGGGTCGGATTCAATTTTGACTATCGATATCTGACAGATGTGCCGACCAACGGTCGGCACCCACCAACAGCGCGCGGAATCTGTCAGAGGTGGGGCGGTGTGGGTGGGCAGGACCGTTGGCGCCATGGATGGCGCCATCGAGCCCCCATGGACGGGTTTACGGCGTGTCCTGACCACCCACACCGCCCCGCCATCCCACGGAATGCCGCTCTTGATCTTGCTTCGGCTTCGGCCTCTGCAGGTGCAGGGCGCAGCCCTGCAAAGGCCCCCCCCCTCAGCCGTCGCCCTGGATGCCGCCGGGGGCCTGCGCCGGGTCGCGCCAGCGCCGCACCGTGCGCTGGAAGAACAGGTTGTTCGGCAGCTGCAGCACCGTGCCCTCGTGGCCGTCGCCGGTCTCCTGCAGCGTGGTGTAGATCAGGTTCACGTCGATCACCCGGCCCTTCAGGCCCGGTTTCTCGCCGTTCTCCAGCACCTCGATGTAGTCATGCAGGCGGAACGGGCGCGTGGTGAAGATCAGCAGCGTGCAGAAGATGTTGGAGAGCACGCTCCAGGCCGCGAAGAAGGCCACCGCACCCACCGCCGCGAAGCCGGTGAACGCGGTCCACAGTACCGACGGCGATGCGCCGAGCAGGCTGAGGATGTACAGCACTGCGCTGAAATAGACCACGAAACTGGTGATCCGGCGCGCGCCCATCACCATTTCCGGTGGCAGCGTGTAGTGCTCGGCGAAGCGGCGGATCAAGCGCCGTGCCAGCACCCGCAGCAGCCACGCGGCCAGCAGGGTGAGCAGGATCTTCACGGCGATACCCGCGTCGTGGAGCCAAGGGTAGGTCCAGGTCGGCAGGTGATCCTTCAGGGACAACATCATGGGGGCGACGACGGGTGGCAATAACGGCCCTCGATGTTACCCGGCGCGTGCGGGGGATTCGACCGCCGGGGTCCAGGCCAGGCAGACCAGCTCCTGGCGGTGCTGCTGCAGGCAGGCGCGGCCGTTGTCGGGGCGCAGCTGCAGTGACAGGCCCAGCGCCTGCAGCAGGACGCAGGCAGCGATCACCAGCAGGGCGGCGCAGGAAGGGCTGGACATGGCAGGACTCCCGGACGGCAGATTCGCGAAGGACCTTCCATGGATGCAGCAGCCGTCGAAAAGGTTGCATGGCATCGGCCGTCGATCGGCTCTAAACCTTTTCCCGGGTCGCCGCATCCAAGCGATATGCTCGACACCACCATGCCCGCGCCGCCCGCCGCCAACGACGCCGTCGACGAACCCGCTCTGGTACGGGCGGCGGCCGCCGGCGACACCGCTGCCTACGAACTGCTGTACCGGCGTCACGCGCCGCGTGTATTCGCTGTCCTGTGGCGGTTGTGTGGCGGCCAGCAGGCACGTGCCGAGGATGCGCTGCAGGAGGCCTTCCTGCAGGCCTGGAAAGCCCTGCCAGGGTTCCGTTTCGAGAGCAGCCTGTCCACCTGGCTGCATCGGCTGGGGGTCAACGCCGCACTGATGGAACTGCGTGGTCGCGCCGCAGGGCAGGATCACGACAGTCTGGAGGATGTCGATGGCGGCCTGCTGGAACTGGCGGTGCATGACCGTTGCGCGGGTACCGAGCGTGACCTGGAGCGCGCATTGTCGACACTGCCACCACGGGCGCGTGCGGTACTGGTGCTGCACGATATCGAAGGCTGGAAACACCAGGAAATCGCCGAGCAGCTGCAGATGGCTGTCGGCAGTTCCAAGGCACAGCTGCATCGTGCGCGCGGCCTGTTGCGCGCACGGCTGGGAGACATGACATGAGTACACACGAACACGATTCCGATCACGACCTGCTGGCCCGGCTGCGCGCGCTGCCGAACGAGCGCGATGTGCCCGCCGATGGCTGGGCACGCCTGTCCGCCCGGCTGCCGCCGCGTGAATCGCAGGCAGCGCCCGCGCCAACGGACAACGTGGTGGTCCTGCCGGTGCGTTCGCGGCGCCGCTGGTGGTTGCCGGCCGGCGCTGCCCTGGCTGCCAGCTTGGCACTGTATGCGGTGGCGCCGTGGCGGCATGCGCAGCCGGATACGCCGGCGCCGTCCGCCCTGCAGCTGCAGGCCGCGGCGATGACCGAGCAGTATCAGCAGGCCGTCGCTTCGCTGCCCGATGGACGGGCGCCGGAATGGCAGCCGGCCCTGCACGAACTGGATGAAAGCGCGGCGCAGATCCGTGCCGCCCTGGCGCAGGACCCGCGTGCGCCGCACCTGCTTGGCCAGCTCAAGCGCACCTATGCGCTGCGGCTGGAACTGACCCGGCAGGCGGCCTATGCCGCCGAGTCCGGCTTGACGACCTGAGGAGACCCCCATGACCCGAACCCTGATTTCCTGCTGTGTCGCGCTGCTGCTGACCCCTGCCGTGGCACTGGCCGACATCCGCATCGACGAG
The DNA here is from genome assembly GCF_059368675.1 of Stenotrophomonas sp. YJH_SMC_120. Lineage (NCBI taxonomy): Bacteria > Pseudomonadati > Pseudomonadota > Gammaproteobacteria > Lysobacterales > Lysobacteraceae > Stenotrophomonas > Stenotrophomonas sp. YJH_SMC_120. Next base: position 11,086 of record NZ_JCAFRY010000020.1, on the reverse strand, counting down.
CGCCACACCTTGGCTGCGGGCGGTCGCATCGAGCTGAGCAACGTGGCCGGCAAGGTGACCGTGCGTGGCTGGGACCGCAATGACGTGCAGCTCACCGGCACGCTCAGCGACGGCCTGCAGTTGCGCCAGGAAAAAAGCGCCAACCGTGTGCGCTGGGAGATCGAATATCCGCGCCGCAGCAACAGCGGTGGTGCAACGCTGGTGTTGAACGTGCCGCGATCGGTGGAGCTGCTGCTGAGCACGGTCAGCGCCAGCCAGGACATCAGTGGTATCGACGTGCGACGGCTGCAGGCCGACACGGTCAGCGGCAGCCTGAGCGCGGCTGGCCGCAGTGGCGACAGCAAGCTCAACACGGTCAGTGGCAGTGTCAGCGCACGCCTGCAGACACCGAAGCTGGATGTGAACACCGTCAGTGGCCGCATCGAGGCCGGCGGTGGCGTGTCCGGTGATATCGGTGCGCAGACGGTGTCCGGACGGGTCCAGGTCGACGCCGGGCGCGTGCAGCGACTGGCGGTGGAAACCGTTTCGGGCAGCATCGATCTGGCAGCAGCCGGGTTGGCGCCCGGCGGCCGCATCAATGTCGAATCGGTCAGTGCCTCGGTCACGCTGAGCCTGCCACGCACGGTGTCGGCACAGCTGTCGGTGAACAGCTTCAGCGGCTCGATCAACAGCGACGCCGGTCAGGTGGAGCGGCCGCGCTACGGGCCGGGCAGCCATCTCGATACGCGTCTGGGGGGCGGCGATGGAGACATCCGCATCCAGTCGCATTCGGGCAGTGTGCGGGTACGCCTGGATCGCTGAGCACGGTCCGGCAGGCCGCGGCGGCAGCGCCGCCGCGGTCGGTACTGGGTCAGCTGGCTTTCTTCAGCGCCCAGGTGGTGCCGAGGACTTCGATCTTGCCACCGGCCTTGCGGAACGCTGCCAGGTCCGAAGCGATCGAATCGCTGCTGACCACGGTGCTGGCGGCCGCGCCCTTGCGTTCGCTGCGGATGCTGTTGCTGGCCTTCGCGGGGGTCTTTGCCTTGCGGGGCATGGTTGCTCCTGTCAGGTGGAAGGGGAGGAAAGCGCCCAGGCATCGGCCTGGCGCAGGTAGTCCTGCCGCTCGCGGCGGCAGTCATCGCCGCCCATCGAAAACTGGCGGCAGATCGCCGGGCGCTGCGAATAGATCGTGCAGCGCAGGTGATAGGGATCGATCGCCGCGCACCAGCCTTCCTCGTTGCGCGCCATCACGGCACGGCCGTGGGTGTCGCGTGACAGGAACTGGCCAGGCACGTGGTCGCCGGGCTGCAGCAGCACGGGCAGCCGGCAACAGACCGCGTCACAACGGCGGCAGTCGATGGGTGCAGGTGCTGCGTCAGGTTGTAAGGCCACAGGGGCCTGGCGGGTGCCCAAAGCGGGTCTCGATGGCGGCTCAGGTGCTGCGCGGACCATGAACGAGCCAGGAAGGCATGGCCGCTAGGCCCGCAGGGCGGGCCAGGCTGCACCGTGGACACACACCGGCGTGGCCGGTGGAAGGTGCAGCGGGGTTCTAGCCGACCAAGAGTAACTTAGACCGCGTAACGTTTTGTTAATCCTGGCAGGCTGCCGCCAACGCCAGGCCCTGGACCACGCCCAGCGAGGGCTCGCCGTGGACCATGCGGGCCCCCGGGAAGGCCTCGGCCACGGCCTGGCGCAGGTAGCCGGCACGGGACATGCCGCCGGTCAGGAACACCGCATCCGGGTCGCCCCCGATGTCGCTGCGGACCTGGGCCAGCAGTTCCCGGATCTGCTCCAGGTAGCCGTGGGCGGCGGCGGCCAGGCCATCGGCGCTGCTGTCGGCATGCAGGTCGCGGGCGATGTAGTCCAGCGTGCTGCGGTGCTCGCTGGCGGCGCTGAGGGCGATCTTGGCGCGTTCGACATCGCGGTACAGGCGGGCGGTATTGCCGGTGTCCTGCAGGGCCTGCAGGCGCCCGCCCCACGGCTCGTCGACGTGATCGTATTTGTGCTGGCGGAAGTCGCGCTGGCGCGTCATGTCCTGCACGGTGGCTGCTTCCACATAGTGGTGGGCGGGCACGCGGGTGATGCCGCGGCCGAACAGCGGCATGTAGCTGGACAGGCTCAGCGCCAGATCAATGTCGGTACCCCCGCGGGCGATACCCCACGCGCGGTGGATACGCGGGGCGTCGTCGCCGCCGACTTCGGCATGCGCGATATCGGTGGTACCGCCGCCGATGTCGACGATCACCGCCTGGTGCCGCTCGCGGCTTTCGGCGTGGTAGTGCATGGCCGCCGCGGCGGGTTCTTCGAGGAAATCGATCTGGTCGAAGCCGGCCTGGGTGGCGGCCTCGCGCAGGATATCCAGTGCCTGGTCATTGCCGGCCGCGCCGATCGAGCTGCGGAACTGCACCGGGCGGCCGAGCAGAGCGGCACGCAGCGGCTGGCCAAGCTGGGCGCTGGCGGTCAGGCGGATGTGTTCGAGGATGTGCGCGGCGATGCCGGTGATGGTCTGCTTCGCGCGTGGGTGCAGGTTGTAGCCCAGCATCGACTTCGGGCTCTGCACCAGGTTGCCTTCGTGTTCCTCGAAATAGGCTTCCAGCGCGTCGTCGCCGTAGACCGCGTTCTGCAGCAGATCGCTGGCGCTGCGTTCCTTGCCGGCGCGGGCCTCCATCCATTCACGGCGCAGGGCGCGCAGGGCTTCACGGCGCAGCGCCTGCGGGGTGCGTTCCTGGCCGGCGGCACGGGCTGCACGCGCGGCGCTATCGATCATCTGCTGCAGCTGGTGTTCCTGGCCGTCGTCGAGCTGGAAGTCGTCCGGGTCGGGCACCACGCCGGGGAAGTACACGCTGGTGCGGAACTGTTCGGCGTCACCGAAACGGATCGGCAGCAGTTTCCCCTCATGCACGATGGCGGCGGCGGAGTTGCTGGTACCGAAGTCGATGCCGAGGCGCATGGGGAGTTCCGGGGGCGGTCAGGGGCCGCGCACTCTGCTGCAGTTCGTCGCCGACTGCAAGTTCCAGCGTCACGGCTGCTCCAGCCGCGGTCATGGCGGCGGCCGGGCACCTGCCAGGGAGCCGGGGCCCCGGACCGGGCGGTTACAATGGCGGCTGTTGATTCACTTTGAGGTACTTGCCGATGTCGTCTGTTCCCGCCTGCCCGCAGTGCACCCTGGAAAACACCTATGCCGATGGCGCGCTGTGGATCTGCGCCGATTGCGGTTTCGAATGGACCGCCGAGGAAAGTGCCGGTTCGACCCTGGTCGTGCGTGACAGCAACGGCAATACCCTGCAGGCCGGCGACACCGTCACCGTGATCAAGGACCTGAAGGTGAAGGGGTCTTCGATCCCGCTGAAGCAGGGCACCGTGATCCGCAACATCCGCCTGGTCGAAGATGATGCCGAGCACATCGAAGGCAACTCGGACAAGATCAAGGGCCTGGTCCTGAAGACCTGCTTCCTCAAGAAGGCCTGATCGGTCTCAGCGCCTGGCCTGCTGCTGCGCGCGCCAGCGGGCCAGGCTGTCGAGCTTGGCCTGGTAGCGTGCCTGCTCCGGTGCACCACCCAGGAGCTGCGCGCGGGTCAGTTCACGGTCGGCGCGTTCAAGCTGCCCGGACACGAAATACACGCGCGCCAGCCCGAAGTGGAACTGGTGCGCGGTGTCATACAGGCGCACGGCCTGCCGGTAATAGCGGATGGCTTCGGCCAGCTTTCCGGCCTGCTCGGCCTGTGTGCCCAGCATGTACTGCGCAAACGGGTCCTCACGCTGCACCGATTTCAAGCGTCGCTCCAGGGCCTTGGCCTGCGCATCCAGCCCAAGCTGCCGATACAGCGCGCTGGCATTGGTCAGCGCCGCATCCTGGCGACCGTCCAGGCGCAGGGCGCGGTCCAGTGCCTGCCGCGCCGCATCGGTGTTGCCCTCACGGTTGTCGAGCACACCCAGGTTGTTCCAGACCGAGGGGAATGCGCGATCCTGCACGACCGAGGCATCGAAGAACGCGCGGGCGCCGACGAGGTCTCCTTCGGCCATGCGTTCGGCACCTCGATTGTTGTAGAAATGGGCCAGTGCGCGCGCGCGGCTGACCGGCTGCGGGCCGTGGCGGTCGTAGAGTACGTTGCGATCGAGGTCGACCGTGGCGTAACGCCCCGCGATCTCCACGCCCGCGTTGACGTGGCCCACACTGTAGACCACGCCGGCGTCCTGGTCCTGGTACCAGGACACGACCTGGCCGACTTCCTGGACGCGGGCCTGGATGCCAGCCTCGCGCGCCAGTGCCACGAACATCAGCGTGAAGGCGAGGCAGTTGGCGCGGCGCTGCTGCCAGACTTCGTCCACGGTGTAGGTCGCGTTCGCGTCGTACTGCAGGTCCAGCCCCTGGCGGCCGAAGATCATTTCCACCAGTGCCTGCAGCCGCTGCTCGCGCGATGAACTGCGGTCGATCACCTGCGCCTGCAGCATCGCGCGCATTGCGGGAGGAATCGCGAAGACCTGTTCCGGTGAGGGGACCTCCACCGGGCGGACGCTTCCGATGGGCGGGAGTGCATCGGTGCGCGGGTGGTCCTGTGCGCAGAGCGGCGCGGCCATCAAAGCGGCCAGGACCACGACGAAGATGCGGGCGGCAGGGCGGTACATGACAGTTCCCGGCAGCGGCGGGCGCTCCCGCCTGCAGCGAGTGTAGACCCGGCGGCGCGGCGCTGCAGTGACCGTTGGTCGGCGCGTGGCCGGTACGGCGTTTCATCCACAACCGATGTGGACCAGCGCTCGACAAAGCTGTGGACAACCGCGTCCAGGCCTCACCGGGCAAGCGTTGTGAGTATGTGGTGAAAAAACCATCAGCTTGCCGCGGGGCTGCGCAGGCGGGATGATCCGGGTATGGATTTCTCTCCGCTGACGCTGGCTCCTGCGCAGTGGCAGGCGCTGCAGGACAGCTACGCAACGCCGCCCCGCGCCTACCACCACTTCGGACACGTACGCGCGGTGCTGCAGCACTGCCAGGATGTGGCTGACGGCCCGGGCTGGCAGAGGCCCGCCGAGGTGTACCTGGCCGTGCTCTACCACGACGCGATCTATGTGGCGGGCCGCAAGGACAACGAAGCGCGTTCGGTGGCGCTGGCCCTGCAGGCAATCGCACGGGCCCCGGAACTGGCCGGCGTCGACGCCGCGCGGGTCGAGCAGTTGATCCTGCTGACAGCCCGCCATGGCGATCTGGGCCCGGACGACGTTGATGCCGAGGCCGCGCTGTTCCTGGACTGCGACATGGCGATCCTGGCCGCGCCCGAGCCGGTGTTCGCCGCCTACGATCGTGGCGTGGCCGAAGAGTACAAAGGGGTCGTGCCGGGCTTCCTGTACCGCGCCGGGCGTCGCCGTTTCCTGCAGGGGCTGCTGCGGGCGCCGCGCATCTTCCTCAGTGACTTCTTCCACCAGCGCCTGGATGCGGCGGCTAGGGAAAACCTGCGTCGACAGCTGGCCCGCTGAGCTGGACCGGTACACTTGGGCCTGCTCTCACCGATTGTCGCTTCCCACTGTGTCCGTCCCTGATCCCGATCCCCGCCCGCTGCCACCGGAAGAGCCCGGTCCCAACGAATGCTGCGGCAGTGGTTGCCCGCTGTGCGTGCTGGATCTGTACGCCGATGAGCTGCAGCGCTATCGCAAGGCGCTGGCCGAGTGGAAGACGCGGCATCCGGAGGCAACGCCATGAGCCGTGCGCGTCCGGCGGCGGTGCTGGCACTGGTGGCGCTGCTGCTGTTCGTGGCCACCGCGCTGTGGACCCAGGTCGCGCGCAGTGATCTGGACTGGGTGCGGGCAACCTTGAGCCTGTACCTGCACGGGCCGTGGGGCCTGGCATTGCGCGCTGCCTACTGCCTGCTGGCGCTGGCCATTGCGGCGCTTGGCATTGCGCTGTATCGCGGCAGCATCGGGCCGCGCCGCAGTGCGGCGGCGCCGCTGTTGTTCACTGTCTCTGCACTGGGGCTGGCGACGGTCGCCATCGGTGACAGCTGGCTGCCTGAAGCGACCCCGCTGCTGGCACCGTTCATCCATGGACTGGCAGCCAACACCGCGTTCCTGTGTGCCAGCGTCGGCATGCTGCTGCAGGCCTGGTATCTGCGCCGCGAACCGGGTTGGCAGTCCGCCGCAGGCCTGCTCTGGGGCTGGGCATGGCTGGCCTTCGTGCTGCTGTGGCTGCATGTGCTGTGGCGTGGTGGACCACCGCGTGGGCTGGGGCAGAAAGTCGTGATCGCGGTGATCGTTGGCTGGCTGCTGTATCTGGCGATGGCCCTGTACCGGCGCAGCCGTCGGGCCGCAGCCCACTGAATCCCCAACGGCCTGCGCCGGTACGTGCCGTGTACGCGGCGGCGGCGTATCGTGTGCGCATTCCATCGGGGATGCGACATGAAGCGTGCAGGGCTGGGCAGGGCAATGGGTGTGGTTCTGGCGTTGGCAGCGCTGCCGGCAATGGCGGCGGCCAACGTGCAGCAGTTCAGCCACGGGCGGTTCGAGCAGATTCCGGTGCACATGCCGGCTGGCACGCCGCAGCGTGTGGTGATCTGGTTCCATGAACCCACCGCCGGTGGTGATACCAGCCGCCTTCCGATCGAGGCCCTGCGTGCCGATGGCGCGATGGTCGCTGCCGTGGACATCGCGCATCTGCGCAGCGTGCTCAAGCGCGAGGGGAATCCGACCTGTTCGTTCGGTTCCGGCGACGTCGAGAACTTCTCGCGCTGGTTGCAGGCCTCCCTGCACCTGCCTGGCTACCACCTGCCGCTGGTCGGTGGTGATGGTGAAGGCGCCGAGATGGCCTACACGCTGGCCGCACAGGCCGACACCCAGGTGTTCGCCGGCCTGCTGACCACCGGCTTCTGCCCGGATCACAGCCACGAGCGCATGGTCTGCGGCGATGGCGTGAAGCACAACAAGCTGCAGCCTGCCGAGTTGAATTCCCCGTGGCTGAGCGCCGCCGGCGACCATGGCTGCAAGGTTGGCGAGGCCAGCCGCTTCGTGCAGCAGGTGGCGATGGCACGCGAGTTCAAGCGCACCGCGCGCGGCGATGCTTCACCCGGCCTGGTGGCGGCGGCGCGGGTGATCGGCGCGCAGGCCGGCGTCAGCCTGGCACCGCCACCAGCCGCGCTGAAGGGCCTGCCGATAGTGGAAGTACCCGCTGCCGGTAATGGCGACACGCTGGCCGTGTTCGTTTCCGGCGATGGCGGCTGGGCCGGCCTGGACAAGGACGTGGCATCGTCGCTCAACGAACATGGCGTGGCCGTGGTCGGCATCGACTCACTGCGCTACTTCTGGAGCGAACGCACGCCGAAGGGATTTGCCACTGACCTGCAGAAGATCATCGATCACTACCGCCAGCAGTGGCATCGCGACAAGGTGATGCTGATCGGTTTCTCGCAGGGTGCCGACGTGCTGCCGGCCACCATCAACCAGCTTGATGCCGGCACCCGTGAGGCGCTGGACCGTATCGTGCTGCTGTCGGTGGGCAGGAAGGCTGACTTCGAATTCCATGTCAGCAACTGGCTGGGCGGTGGCGGCGATGGTCTGCCGATCGCGCCGGAAGTGGCGAAGCTGCCGGCGGCCAAGACCCTCTGCGTGTATGGCGACAAGGATGACGACGCGCTGTGCCCCGGCCTGCCGGCCAACGACGGCGTGCAGAAGGTGAAGCTGCCGGGCGACCATCACTTCAATGGTGATTACGACCGATTGGCCGAAGTGATCCTCAAGGGCGGGGCGTAGCGCCGGGCCACGCCCGAACGCTGTCGCCGCCGTGTCGACCAAGGTCGACACCTACCGGGTGGTTTGCAGCGCCGGGCCATGCCCGGCGGCTCAGGGCTTCAGTTACGCCGCGGGTCCAGAGAGATCAGACGCGTGGCATCCAGCAACGCGGCCGGCAGGTGCATGCCGCCGGGTGCTGCCAGATAGCGCGGTCGCCACTGCGGGTCGAACTTCGACTTGAAGCGGCGCAGGCCACTGAAGCCATAGAAGCGTTCGCCATGCCGCGCCAGCAGGCCGGCCAGTCGGTTCCAGCGCCCAGCAAGGCGATGCTGGGCCAGCCCGGACAGCGGCGCCATGCCCAGCGAGAAGCGCGCATAGCCCTGAGCGCGGCCCCACAGGAACAGCTCGATGAACAGGAAGTCCATCGTGCCCTTCGGTGCCTCGTTGACGTGGCGCATGAGGTCCACCGACAGCTCGGCGCCGGCCGGTGCCTGCCACAGGTTGGCGAATGCCACGATCTGGCCCTCGGCTTCGACCAGTGCCACCGGGAAGCGCGCCAGGTAATCCGGATCGTAGCTGCCCAGCGAGAAACCCTTCTCGTCGCCGGCCTTGTCTTCCAGCCACGCGTTGGAGATCGCGTGCAGACGGGGAAGCAGGCTGGGAATCTCTTCCACCGGTGCCACGCGGAACGAAAGGCCCCCGCGCTTGCCACGGTTCCAGGCCTGGCGCAGATCGGCGCGTTCGCGGCCTTCCAGGCCGAAGTCGTGCAAGGGCACGATCGCTTCCTCGCCCAGCTTGACCAGGCCCAGGCCCAGGTCGAGATAGGTCTGCCAGTAGGTCTCGCCCACCTGGTAGAACACCGGGCGCAGGCCGAGCCGGTCAGCTTCCTCGCGGAAGCGCCATATCAGCGCGCGCGCCACATCAGGCGGGCCGACCGGATCGCCCATCGCGATCAGCGAACCGCCGTAGCGCTGCATCATCACGAAGCCCTGTTTCGCATCATCGCGCAGCACCGCCTTGTCGGCGGTCAGTACCAGGCAGGCCTGGGTATCGGTGGCACCGGCCAGTACCGGCGCCAATGATTGCAGCGTGGCCTCGTCGGCGGCTGGCAGCGGGCTGCGCGTACTGTGCAGCAGCCGCGCCAGGCCGAACATCACCAGCGCGATCGCCACCACCAGCAGCGCACGCAGCGCACGCGGTGCGTTGCCGGATATCGCAAACTGCCACCACAGCTCGTTCTGGTACTCGATATGGCTGTAGGTGAAGAACAACAGCCAGGTGACCGCCACCAGTACCAGGCCGAGGTTGCGCAGCCATGGCCACGACCATGCTTCATCGAGCAGCGCGCCCTGGCGGTAGAACTCGCGGCGTGCGGCCCACAGCGCCATCGCCACCAGCAGGGCGGAGACCGCGATCAACGGTTGGCCACCGCGCAGCCACAGTGGCAACGGGGTGATCACGCACACGGCCATCGCCAGCATCCATGCGGCATGGCTGCGCCGGGCCAGGCCCTGGCCGATCAGCAGCAGGGCGACGCCGCTGAGGCTCCCGATCAGATGGGACGTTTCCAGGATCGGCAGTGATGCGTTGACCAGGTGACGGCGCGGCGTGGGCAACGTGCCGTCGATGACCAGCGCAGCACCGATGCTGAACACCCCCAGCGCGATGATCTGCGGCAACCATGGGCGCAGCGCGTTCCAGCCGGCACGGGTTGCCCCGGCACTGGCCTGCAGCGGCTGGCGTAGCGCGGGTGCAAGCGCGAGCAGGGTGGCCAGCAGCAGGGGCAGCACGTAGTAGGTGACGCGGTAGATCAACGCCGCCGCCAGCACCGCAGCCGGTGCCACCTGTGGCAGCAGCTTTAGCAGGCTCCATTCGAACACGCCAAGGCCGGCGGGCACGGTCGAAACCAGGCCGGCCAGCACCGCGACCAGGTACAGGCCCACGAAGCCAGGCAGGCCGGTCGGCGTCGAGTCCGGAAGCAGCACATAGAACGCGGCACTGGCCAGCACCAGCTCGATCACGCTGAGCACGGTCACCCCGATCATCGTGCGCCGGTCGGGCAGCCACAGCGCATGGCCGAACACGCTGAACTGGCGTCCATCGCGGCCGACCAGCAGCAGGGTGGCCGCATAGGCCAGCAGCGCGACGATGCCGACCACGCGCACCGCATCCGGGTCCAGCGGCAGGGCAAGCGCCGCTGCCGCCGGTTCCATGCACAGCGCCACGCTGATCAGCAGCCACGCACCGAACACGAAGCCGAGCGTGCTCATCAGCACGACCTGGCCGATCTGCGCCAGGTCGAGGCCGGCGGTACGGTAGCCGCGCAGGCGCACCGCACCGCCGGTGAGCGCGGCAAAGCCCACGGTCTGGCCGAGCGTGTGTGCCAGGAACGCGGTGATGCCGATGCGCGCCGGATGCACGCGGATGCCGCTGCGGCGCAGGCCGATGGCATCAAAGCCGATCAGGCAGGCATAGCTGGCCAGGCCCAGCACGACAGTAAGCGCGATCTGCGTGCCACTGAGCTGGTGGAAGGCATGGCGGATGGCGCGGTAGCCGTTCTCATCGAACTCGTTGGCCAGGCCGTGCAGCGCCAGCGCAAGGATCAGCAGCGGGATGACGATGGTGAGGACCCGCTTCCATGCCGGGGTGGAGGGAGCGGTGGCGGGGTCGGTGGTTTCGGTCATCGGCGCAAGGGTGCGTCAGGGAGGGCGAGGGCGGTGTCAATGCAGCCGTGGCGCATCGTGCGCCTGTCGCTGGCATTTGACCAGCGTCGCTGTCGGAAGCCGGTAGTGACCGTGTGTGGAAGGCTGCCCTGCACCCATCGTTGACCGGTTTGGAGGACAATGCAGGCCTGATCACCCGCAGGAGCCACGCCCATGATGGAGCGTTACGACGTCGGACCGCGCATGTCCGAAATGACCGTGTACAACAAGGTCGCCTACCTCTCCGGCCAGATTCCGGAAGACACCAGCCAGGACATCATCGGGCAGACCCGGCAGGTGCTGGCCGAGATCGACAAGCTGCTGGCGCTGGTGGCCAGTGATCGCCAGCACGTGCTGCGCGCCGAAGTGTTCCTGGCCGACATGGCCGACTTCGATGGCATGAACAAGGCATGGGATGAGTGGGTCGTGGAAGGTGCGACCCCGGCGCGCGCCACGGTCGAGGCCAAGCTGGCCCACGCCGACTGGAAGGTCGAGATCGTGGTGACGGCGGCAGTGCCTTAACGGCAAGGTCACCTCCCAGCAGTGGAGGAGGGGGTAGAGTCGACTGTTAGTTGTGATCTCTCTGTACGTTGTTCATCCGGGACATCTTTGGAAAATGGTGGTTACCACACCTCTCCAGACCCCAAAGAGCCCGGATGAACCACTATAAAAATGCCCGTTTGACCGTCCATAGT
>NZ_JCAFRY010000019.1:0-72344 GCF_059368675.1 Stenotrophomonas sp. YJH_SMC_120 | reverse complement strand
GGCGGTTCAGGGAGAATCCGGCGTGGGGACCCAAGCTACTTCTCGGTCGCAAGACCTGGATCCACACGGTCGCCCACGCCGGGCTCTCGGCACCCAAGGTGCCAGATTGGCAAGAGATAAGATCCACGCCATGCGTGGATGCTTTTCGATCTCAATTCGACATATTCGATCTCGATGAAGATTCATCCACGCATGGCGTGGATCTACCCGATCGCGAAAATCTGTCAGAGGTGGGGCGGTGTGGGCTTGCAGGACCGTTGGCGCCATGGATGGCGCCATCGAGCCCCCATGGACGGGTTTACGGCGTGTCCTGCAAGCCCACACCGCCCCACCACCCACGGAATGCCTACTTTTGCCGTTGCTGTTGCCTTGGCTTGAAGCCTCTGCAGGTGCAGGGCTGCAAGCCCTGCAATAAACCCTACCTGCCCATCGCCCTGGCGATCGCTTCCACCAGCAGTTCACCGGTCACCGGCTTGCGCAGGAAACCACCGATGCCGGCCGCTTCCACCTGCTGCTGAAGGTCCGGATCGGTCCGTGCCGTCACGGCGAGCAGTGGCAGCATGTAGCCTTGGTTGCGCAGGTGCTGGGCCAGCTCGAAGCCGCTCAGGCCCGGCAGGTCCAGATCCAGCAGGCCGACGTCGAAATCCCCTGAGCTGATCTCGCGCAGTGCCGCCAGCGCATGGCCCGCATGCACCACTTCATGGCCGCGCGCACTCAACAGCCCGCGCACCACATCAGCCACGGTTGCATCATCCTCGACCAGCAGCACGCGCAATGGCGGCATGTTGGCCGCATCCTCGCGGTGCACTTCGCCCTCGGACTCTGCATTGGCATCGACCACCAGCGGCAACGGCAGGGTCACGCCAAAACACGTGCCGCGGCCGAGCTGGCTCTCCACCTGGATACGCCCCTGCATCGCCTGCGCCAGTTCGCGGCAGATCGCCAGGCCCAGGCCGCTGCCGCCGTACTGCGCCGCGGTGCGGGCGCCATCGGCCTGCTCGAAGCGGCGGAACAGGCGCTGCTGCTGTTCCTGGCTGATGCCCGGCCCGGTGTCGCGCACTTCGAAATGCAACGCGCGCAGCTCGCCGTCGCTGCGCGCATGCAGGGTGATGGTTCCGCGGCTGGTGAACTTGACCGCGTTGGAGAGCAGGTTGAGCAGGATCTGCCTTACCCGCATCGCATCGCCGGTCGCCTGCAGGCCAGGCGGCAACTGGTTGTCGAGGGTGAAGCGCAGGCCCTTCTGCGCTGCCAGCGGTCCCATCAGCGCGGCCAGGTCCTGCAGCAGGCAGCTCAGCGCGAACGGCTTGGACTGCAGCTCCAGCCGTCCGGATTCGATCCGTGCCAGGTCCAGTGCATCGTTGACCAGGTGAAGCAGGTGTTCGCCGGCGTGCCGGATCGACTGCGTGTAACCGCGCTGCTGCGGGTCCAGCGGCGAGGCCAGCAGCAGTTCGCTCATGCCGAGCACACCGGTCATCGGCGTGCGGATTTCGTGGCCGAGATTGGCCAGGAAGCGGGTCTTGGCCGCCGAGGCCTGTTCGGCCAGTTCCTGTTTATGCAGTGCCAGCTGATAGGCATGGCGCCGCTGCAGGCGACGGCGATACAACCAGGCAAACCAACTGGTCAGCAGAAGCGCGATCGAGGCCAGCACCAGCAGCCCGGACAGGCTGCGCCACCACGGTGGCTGTACACGGAATTCCAGGCTCTGCACCCGCGACCAGACATGGTCGGCCGAGCGCGCCTGTACCTCCAGGCGGTAGCTGCCCGGCGGCAGGCGCGAGAACAGGCGCTCACCAGCCGGCCCCACTTCCACCCAATCGGGGTCGTAGCCGGCCAGGCGGTAGCGGTAGCTGTTGGAGGCCGAATCGGCGAATGACAACAATCGCGCGACGATGCGCAGGTCACGGTCACCATCGGCAATCTGCAAGGGCGTGTCGTGGGTCAGGTCGAGTACCTGCTCGTTGCGGCGGACTTCGACCCGTTCGATCACCAACGGCGCCCGCCGCACCGACGGCCGCACCTGTTCCGGGTCGAACACCACCACGCCGGCCGGGGTACCGGCCACCAGATGGCCATCGCCGGACATCGTCAACGTGTGCTCGCGGAACTCCTGGCTGGGCAGGCCGTCGTGCACGCCGTACAGGCGCACGCTCTGGCCGTCGGCGCCAACCCGGACCAGGCCGCGCGCACTGGTGGCCCAGGCCACGCCCTGTGCATCGACCACCAGCCCGGAGGCGGAGATTGCCGGGTAGCCCTGCTCCGCGCCGACAACGGCCTGCCGTTCAAGCCGGCCCTGGCTCCAGCGGTAGCGCGACAGGCGGCCATCCTCCGACAGCCAGACCTGGCCATCGCGGCCCACGTGCAACGCATGGATCGCGGTCGCCGGCGCGCCCGGCACCGGCTGGAAGCGCTCGCTTTCCGGCAGCCACTGCAGCAGGCCACGGCTACTGGCCAGCCAGATGTGGTCCTGCGGCCCGCATTCCACATCCAGGTTGAGCTGGCCCTGCTGCAGGCCGCGCTGGCCGTTTTCCAGCTGGCGGCGCAGGCGACCGTCGAGGTCACGCTGCTGCAGGCCTGCAGGCAACATCAACCATAGACTGTCGCCGTCACAGGTCATCATCGACTCGATGACCCCTTCCATGGTCGCGTCGGCCCCGGCATCACGGCCCCAGCGACGTAGCTCACGTCGCTTCGGGTCATAGCGCAGCAACGCATCGGTCGAGCCGATCCAGACCTGGCCACGGCGATCCTCGCGTACCGAGGACAGCCAGTACATGCCATTGACCCAGGTGCGGTGCTGCTCGATCTTGCCGGTCCTGGGATCGAACCGGTCCAGCGCGCCGTGGCTGCCGACCGTCCAGATGCCGCCATTGCTGGAAGGGCTGGTGCCGAGCACGAAGGCATTGCGCAGCGAACCGGTGTCGTCCTCCAATCGCGACAGCACCGAGAACTGCCACCAGCGCGGCAGCAGGTGCCACAGGCCGGCATTGGTACTGGCCAACCAGATGCCGCCTTCGCGGTCCTCGTAGGCGCCCGTCCAGTTCGGCCGCACCGGCCCGCGCGCAACGGCGCTGTACAGCGGAACGGTCTGGTACTGCCCATCCACGGCCCGACCAAGCCCGGTACGGGTATCCAACCAATGCCCGCCCTGTTCATCGCGCAGCATCATGCCGAGCACCTGCTCGCCCGGCGGCAGTTTCCAGGGCGGCGATTCAAAACGCCCGTCGGGGCGACGCACCGTGGCGCCGGCCATCGTGCTGATCCACAGGCTGCCATCGGGTTCGCTGGTCAACCCATTGATCAGCAGGCTGGGAATGACGTCGGTGCCGACCCGCTCGAAGTCGGTGCCGGTCCAGCGCGCCACGCCATGCTTGGTGCCGACCCACAGGCTGCCATCGGCCAGCGTAGCCAGGTACGGCACCGAGGCGGCAGGCAGGCTGCGGGGATTGTTGGCCTCGGGCAGGAAACGCTGCAGGCGGTCCTGGCTGTCCAGCCGGTACAGCCCACCTTCGTGGGTCCCGAACCAGATCGCACCGTCCGGCGTGGTCGCCAGGCTCCAGACCGTGTTGGTCCCCATCAACGGCTGGCTGCTGCGGTCGTAGAAATGCAGCTGGCGGCGGTCGGCCGACATCCGTACCAGGCCCGCGTTCTCGGTCCCGATCCAGAGCTGGTTGCGCGCATCGACCAGGACCGTCCAGATGCGGTTGTCGCGCAGGCCATCCTCAGAACGCCAGATCCGGTAGTTGCGCCCGTCGTAACGGGCCAGGCCGTCGTTGGTGGCGATCCACAGGTAGCCATAGCGGTCTTCGGCCATGCGGTTGACGGTATTGGACGGCAGGCCGTCGAATACCGTCACCTGGCGCGGGCTCGGTGGCACCGGCTGCGCGGCAGCGGGTGACAGGCCGCACAGGAGGATCAGCAGCAGCATTGCCGCCCGCAGATACACCACCGATTGCCTCCTCACGCTGCCTGATGATTCCCGCGCCGCGGGCGTCGGCATGGTAAACCGAAAGTCGCGCCGTTCACGCCCGGCGTCGACGTTTTCAAGGTGTGGTCTGTCGTTTGGCGCGAGCCTGGATGATCGCTGCCACCAGCATGTCGCCGGTCACCGGCTTGCGCAGGAAACCATCGAAACCGGCAGCGAGCACCTGCGATTCGGCATACGCATCGGAGCGGGCGGTCACCGCCACCAGTGGCAGTTCGTAGCCCAGGGTGCGCAGCTGGCGGGCGATCGCAGTGCCGTCCAGCGCAGGCAGGTCGAGATCGAGCAGGCCGACATCGAAGCCGTCGGTAGCGATCTCCGACAAAGCCCCCAGGCCATGCAGCACATGCACCACCTCATGGCCGCGGCTGCGCAGCAGGCCGGCGATGACCTCGGCCACGGTGGCATCGTCCTCCACCAGCAGGATGCGCAGTGGCGGCAGCATCGGCAGTGCCGGCGCTTCGCCCGTGGCGGCTGCCTGCCGGGTCCAGGGCAGCGGCAACCGCACCCGGAAACGCGCGCCCTTGCCTGGCTGGCTGTCCACTTCGATGCGCCCGCCCATCGCCACGGCCAGCTCCTGGCAGATCGCCAGGCCCAGCCCGCTTCCACCATAGCGCGAGGCCGTGCGCGGCCCCTCCGCCTGTTCGAATCGGTGGAACAGCCGCTCCTGCTGCTCGGCATTGATACCCGGACCACTGTCGTGCACTTCGAAGCAGAGACCGCCGCCGTTCTCTTCCAGGTGCACGGCCAGGCCGACATGACCGCGCTCGGTGAACTTGATGGCATTGCCCAGCAGGTTGAGCAGGATCTGCCGCACGCGCATCTCGTCGCCACTGATGCTGATCGGGCCGGGCGGATCGTCGCCACGCTGGAAATCCAGCTTGCGCTGTTTCGCCATGGGCTGCATCAGCGCCTGCACCTGGTCGAGCAGTCCGGCCAGGTCGAACGGACGCAGATCCAGCTCCAGTCGACCGGCTTCGATGCGCGCGAGGTCCAGCGCATCGTTGACCAACCGCAGCAGATGGCTGCCGGCCTGCTGGATGGAGCCGGCATAGCTGCGCTGCACCGGGTCCAGCGGTGTGGCCAGCAGCAACTCGCTCATGCCAAGCACGCCGGTCATCGGCGTGCGGACTTCATGCCCCAGCGTGGCCAGGAACCGGCTCTTGGCCTGCGAGGCCTGTTCGGCCAGCTCCTGCTTGTGCACGGTCAGCTGCCATTGCTGGCGACGGCGCAGGCGCGCACGGATCGACCAGACCAGGACGAGCAGCAGCAGCGAACCGATCAGGATGTAGCCGAAGATCGCCATGCCGCTGCGCCACCAGGGTGGCAGCACCTTCACCTGCAGCTGCTGCGAAGGCGTCCATGCACCATTGGCGGTGGCCGCCTGCACTTCGATGACGTAGCTGCCGGTCGGCAGTCGCGACAGCGTGCGCTGGCCGTCGCCGCCCTGCTCCACCCAGTTCTGGTCATACCCGCGTACCCGGAAGCGGTAGCGGTTGCCCTGGGGATTGGCATACGACAACAACCGTGCATCGATCTGCAGGTCGCGATCATCCGGTCCCAGCAGCAGGGTGCCGGTGTTCGGCAGCGGCTGCCAGCCGCGTGCATCGTCGCGGCGCACGCGCACCTCGGCAATCACCAGCGACGACCCGGGCAGCACCACGTCGTCGGCATTCACGTCGAATGCAACCAGGCCGGTCTGGGCAACGGCCAGCACGCGACCATCGGCATTCACCGCTGGCGGCCGGCTGGTGAACTCGGCATCGGACAGGCCATCGCGTTCATTGAACAACTGCAGGCGCCGGACTTTCGGGTCCCAGCGCAGCAGGCCGCGCGGCGTGGTCGCCCACACCCGGCCATTGTCGGCCAATGCCAGGCCGCCCATGCTGACCGGCGGCACACCGGCGCTTCCATCAATGCGCTGGATCAGGCGCAGGCTCATGCCATCCCACTGGTAGCGCTCCAGCGCGCCCTGGCGGGCCAGCCACAACTGCTGCGGATCTACCCACACCAGGTCGTAGATCAGCCCGCGCGAGACCCCCGGCACCGCTTCGAAGCGACCGGCCTGCTCACGCCAGATGCCCATGTCGCCCATCACCCACGCCTTGCCATGGGCATCGAAGCGGATCTGCTCGATGGGTGAGTCGGCCGCCTTGCGGAAATCGTCGAGAGGATAGCTGCGCAGCACCCGGCCCTCCGCACTGCGCTGCTGCAGGCCCAGGTTCATCACCGAAAGCCAGACCGTGCCATCGGGTGCCTGCCGCATCAGGTCGATGCGCTGGCGCAGATCGGCGCCTCCACCGATGTGCCAGTCGTGCAGCGCGCGGGTGGCCGGGTCATACACGCTGATGCGGCCGGCACGCCCCAGCCACAGGCGCCCGTCCGACCGCGGCAGTACCGACCACACCGCACCGCTGCCGATCTCGCGGTCGCTGGCCAGCAGGCGCAACGTGCCGTGCGCGTCCAGCTGATACACGCCGTGCGCCGAACCCACGTAGTAGTTCTGGCCATCACTGGCCGCGCCCAGCAGGTACTGGCTGTCCAGCGGCTTGCCATCGAGCTGGTTCCAGATCGAGAAGCGGCGCCAGTCCGGCGGGAGGTAGGCCAGTCCCTGGGTCAGCAGGGCGACCCACAATCCGCCTTCATGGTCCTGCAGCAGATCGAGCACACCGCTCTGTGCAGTGAGGAAACCACTGCCGCGGTCGCCGTCGAGCCGCCATAGCGCACTTGCGTCGCCACGCAGCAGGCCATCGGACGTGCCCGCCCAGTAGCCGCCCTGGCGATCGGCCAGCACCAGCGCCGAGCGCAGGCCGGCGCTGTCGCTCCAGCGCGGACGACTGACCCGGTCCTGCGCATCGATGCGGTACAGGCCATCGTTCTGGCTGCCGACCCAGATCGAGCCATCCGGATCGCGGCTCATCCGCAGCACGCTCAATGCGCCCAGCGCGTGCGGTGCCACGGGCTCGAAGTCACGGCCATTCCAGCGTGCGACGCCGGCCTCGGTACCGATCCACAGGCGCCCCCGCGCATCGACCAGGCTGCTGTAGATGGTGTTGCTGGGCAGGCCGTCGGCACGGGCCGGGTCGTGCTTGAAGAAGCGCAGGCTGCCGTCCTCCCCGAACCGGCAGATACCCTGGCTGCTGGTGCCGATCCACAACGCATCCCCGGCGTAGGCCAGCGTCCAGAACTGGCCCAGGCACGGACCATTGACCGCATCGAAGGTCTTGAACCGCTCGCGGTCGGCATCCAGGCGGGCCACGCCCTTGCCATTGATGCCCACCCACACACGGTCCAGCGGATCGACCAGCAGGGTCTCGATCTCGTTGCCGGGCAACGAACCGGGCTGTTCCGGGTCATGTTCCCAGACCCGCAGCGAGCTGCCGTCGTAGCGCACCAGACCGCCATCGGTTGCGGCCCAGACATGGCCCTGGCGGTCCTCGGCCAGCGCCAGCACCATGCGCGAAGGCATGCCTTCGGCGGCACCGAAGCGCCGCAGGCGTGGTGTTTCTGCCATGTCCAGGGCTGCAGCCGCCGTGGCAGACGCCAACAGCAGCAGCCCCGTTGCCGCGATGCCCAGGCACCACAGGCGCCAGCTGCTCGTCATCCTGAACCCCCTGTCCTGTCCCGATTGTCACACAGGGCCGGGGTCATGGCTGCAACAGCCTGTTGCCGGGGCAGGACCACCACGAACTGTTGCAGCCATGCACGCATCCTTGGCAGGGGCCTGTGCGTATGATCACAGCGTCCCCCTTCCGGAGCCCGCCATCGATGCGTCCCTGCCTGGCCCTGCTGCCGATGCTGCTCGCCACCGCTCCCGCCTGGGCGGATGCAGATACCTATCGCCTCGATCCGGTGCACACGCGTGTGCTGTTCAGCATCGACCACGCGGGCTACTCGCAGGCGATGGGCACGGTCTCCGGCAGTGAGGGCCGGCTGCAGTTCGATCCCGACAACTGGCGCGAAGCCACGTTGGACGTCGAAGTCCCCGTGTCGCGATTGGACCTTGGTGACGCCAAATGGAACCAGGCCACGCTGGCCCGCAGCCTTCTGGATGGCGAGCGTTTCCCGAAGGCACATTTCGTCTCCAGCCGGGTCGAACCGATCGATGCCAGGCGCGCCCACGTGATCGGCACCCTGACCCTGCGCGGGGTCAGCCAGGAGATCACGCTGGACGTGACCCTCAACGCCATCAAGCGCTACCCCCTCCCCCCGTTCCGACGCACCGCCGGTTTTTCCGCCAGCACCACGCTGAGCCGGCGCGCGTTCGGCATCACCGCCTGGCCGGGCGTCATCGGTGATGCAGTACAGCTGAGGATCGAGGCCGAAGCCACCCTCGACCGCAGCGACGCCCCGGGAACTCCCGCTCCCGTTCCACACTCCGACCCCAAGACGGCCCCCTAGAGGACCCTTCATGACCGCCAAGAACACCCCCGCCGCCTGGGGGAGTGTCAGCCAGATCCTGCATTGGTTGATCGC
The DNA here is from genome assembly GCF_059368675.1 of Stenotrophomonas sp. YJH_SMC_120. Taxonomy (NCBI): domain Bacteria; kingdom Pseudomonadati; phylum Pseudomonadota; class Gammaproteobacteria; order Lysobacterales; family Lysobacteraceae; genus Stenotrophomonas; species Stenotrophomonas sp. YJH_SMC_120. The sequence goes on along the minus strand of NZ_JCAFRY010000019.1, from coordinate 63,889 downwards.
ATTGCTGATCCTCGCCCTGGGCGTGGTCGGCCTGACCATGGGCGAACTGCCCAAGACCCCCAAGTATTTCTGGGTCTATACCGCGCACAAGTCGATCGGCATCACCGTGCTGGCGCTCGTGCTCTTCCGCCTCGGCTGGCGCCTGTATGCCGGTGCCCCCAAGCCGGTGCCGGGCGTGCCCAGCTGGCAGGAACGCATCGCCAGTGCCACCCACGTGCTGCTGTATGTGCTGATGTTCGCCATCCCGCTGTCGGGCTGGCTGTACGACTCGGCCAGCGGCCTGCGCCCGTTCCGCTGGTTCGGCCTGGTCGACGTGCCCAAGCTGAGCGGTCCCGACCCGCAGGTGGTCGCCGTATCGCATGCCATCCACGAGTACGGCTTCTGGCTGTTGATCGCGGTGGTGCTGGCCCATGCCGGCGCTGCCTTCTACCACCACCTGTTCCAGCGCGATGCGACCTTGTCCCGCATGTTGCCGCGCGGCTGGCTTGCCTCCCCTCAGAAGGACTGACCGATGAACCTGAAACTGACCACTCCGGCCGCCGTGGCCGCCGCCCTGGCCGGCATGCTGGCCACCACCCCGGTGTTCGCCGCCGACTACGCACAGGCGCCCGGCGCCGGCTCGATCCTGGTGTTCGCCACCAAGTACGACGGCGAAGTGTTTACCGGCAGCTTCCCGGGCTTTGCCACCAAGCTCAGCTTCGACCCGGCCAATCCTGCCGCCGGTTCGCTGGACGTGGTGATCCCGCTGGCCGGCGCCAAGAGCGGCAACAGCGACCGTGACTCGACCCTGCAGACCGCCGACTTCTTCAATGTTGGCAAGTTCGCCACCGCACGCTACACCGCCAAGGGCTTCCGCGCGGTGGGCAATGATCAGTTCGCCGCCGATGGCACACTGGAACTGCGAGGCGTCAGCAAGCCGGTCACCCTCACCTTCACCTGGAAGCCGGGCACCCAGCCGGTGCTGACCGGCAAGGCCACGGTCAAGCGCCTGGACTTCGGCGTCGGCGGCGGCGACTGGGCCGACACCAAGACCATCCCGGACGAAACCGCGATCAGCACGATCGTGAAGTTCGACGCGAAATAAACCGCCTCTGGTAGTGCCGGCCGCTGGCCGGCATCACCGGGCATCGCGGGGTTGCCGGCCAGCGGCCGGCACTACCGATCGACGGCCAGCCAGGCCTGGACCGTGGCCGCGTCGAACGGCCAGTCCAGCTCACGGTCGCCGCGCTCGTCGCGCAGCACCGGCACCCGCGCGCCGTAGCGCGCTTCCAGCGCAGGCTGGTCATCCAGGAACACCGATTCGAACTCCGGTGCCCGCGCCTTGGCCAGCTCGGCCAGGGCCATGTCGCACAGGTGGCAGTCATCGCGCTGGAACAGGGTCAACACCGGTTTTGCTCCCTCTGCCGAAATGCTGCGCCGCAGCCATGGAAGTGCGGCATGAACCGCTAGAATAGCGGTCTCCTCCGGTACCCGCAGTACGGCAACCATGGCTGTCAGCACGTTCGACGTTTTCAAGATCGGCATTGGCCCGAGCTCCTCGCACACCGTCGGGCCGATGAAGGCCGCCGAGCGATTCATCCATCGCTGGCTGCTTGACCCGGGTCGCCTGAACGAAGTCGCGCGCATCCGCGCCGATGTCTATGGCTCGCTGGCGCTGACCGGCCGCGGCCATGGCACCGACAAGGCGATCCTGCTGGGCCTGGAAGGCCAGCGGCCGAACCTGATCGATCCGGACATCATTCCGGCCACCCTGGAGCGCATCCGCAGCAGCAAGCGCATCCAGCTGATGGGCCAGCACGAGATCGCCTTCGACGAGAAGCGCGACCTCGGCATGAACAAGCGCCAGAAGCTGCCGTACCACACCAACGGCATGCGCTTCACCGCGTACAACGCCGAGGACGAGGTGATCGCCACCCGCGACTATTACTCGGTCGGTGGCGGCTTCGTGGTCAACCAGGACGACGCGGCCGATGACCGCATCGTGCCCGACGAGACCCCGCTGCCCTACCCGTTCAAGAGCGGCGACGAGCTGCTGGCGCAGACGGCGCGCAGCGGCCTGAGCATCGCCCAGCTGATGTTCGAGAACGAGAAGTGCTGGCGCAGCGAAGACGAGATCCGCGCCAACCTGCGCGAGATCTGGAGTGCGATGCAGTCGTGCGTGGCGCGCGGCATCCGCGAGGAAGGCGTGCTGCCGGGTGGCCTGAAGGTCGGCCGTCGTGCACCGGCGCTGTACCGCGAGCTGTCGTCGAAGCCGGAAGCAGCGATGCGCGATCCGCTGACCACGCTGGACTGGGTCAACCTGTACGCGCTGGCGGTGAACGAAGAGAACGCCGCCGGTGGTCGCGTGGTGACTGCGCCGACCAACGGCGCTGCCGGCGTGCTGCCGGCGGTGCTGCATTACTTCGACCGTTTCTGCCCCGGTGCCAACGAGCAGCGTGTGTTCGATTTCCTGCTGACCTCGGCGGCGATCGGCATCCTGTACAAGGAAAACGCCTCGATCTCCGGCGCCGAAGTGGGCTGCCAGGGCGAAGTGGGCGTAGCCTGCTCGATGGCGGCCGGTGGCCTGGTCGCGGCGCTGGGTGGCAACCCGAGCCAGATCGAGAATGCCGCGGAAATCGGCATGGAACACAACCTCGGCCTGACCTGTGACCCGATCGGCGGCCTGGTGCAGATCCCCTGCATCGAACGCAATGCGATGGGCGCGGTGAAGGCGATCAACGCCTCGCGCATGGCGATGCGTGGCGACGGCAAGCACAAGGTGTCGCTGGACAAGGTGATCAAGACCATGCGCGATACCGGCCGCGACATGCAGGACAAGTACAAGGAAACCAGCCGTGGCGGCCTGGCGGTGAACGTCATCGAGTGTTGAGGTCGACCGGTCCCGGCGCGATGGCGCCGGGCCACAGGTAGAGTCGACCGTTGGTCGACTATCGCGCGCAGCGCGGGATTTTCGCTCGTTGTGGGGAAGGTAGTCGACTAACAGTCGACTCTACCCAGTCGACTCTACCTCGTCGCCCTTGCCCGGTCGGACGACACCGTCACTGCGTTCCGGTTAGGCTCGGGGCTCCCCTATCCAGGACCGCCCCATGCGCGTGATCGCTGCCGCCCTGCTTACCTGCCTTCCACTGCCTGCGCTGGCCGCGCCCACTTACGGGCCGCGGCTGGAGGGTTTCGACTACGGCTATCCGGTGAAGACCTTCGCGCTGGAATCGCAGCGGCAGCCGCTGGAAATGGCCTACCTCGACATCCCGCCGAAGAAGGCACCCATCGGCGTGGTGGTGCTGCTGCACGGCAAGAACTTCTGTGCCGCCACCTGGAAGGAATCGATCAAGCCACTGGTTGCCGCCGGCTATCGGGTGATCGCCCCGGACCAGGTGGGCTTCTGCAAATCCAGCAAGCCCGAGCGTTACCAGTATTCGTTCGCGCAGTTGGCCGCCAACACCCATGCCCTGCTGCAACAGCTGCAACTGGGTGATGTCCCGGTGCACCTGGTCGGTCATTCGATGGGCGGCATGCTGGCGGTACGCTACGCGCTGATGTTCCCGCAGGACCTGCGCAGCCTGTCACTGGTCAACCCGATCGGGCTGGAAGACTGGAAGGCGCTGGGTGTTCCCTGGCGCAGCGTGGACGCATGGTACGCCGGCGAAATGAACATCAGCTATGACAGCATCCGCCGCTACCAGCTGGATGTGTACTACGACGGCAAATGGAAGCCGGCATATGAACCGTGGGCGCGGATGCAGTCGGGCATGTACGAAGGCCAGGGCAAGCAGGCCGTTGCATGGAGCCAGGCGCTGGCCTCGGACATGGTGTTCAACCAGCCGGTGGTCTACGAACTCAAGAATGTTCAGGTGCCGACCACGCTGTTCATTGGCCAGAAGGACCGCACCGCGATCGGTCGCGACCTGGCGCCACCAGCGGTGAAGGCGACGCTGGGCAACTATCCGGTGCTCGGGAAGGCGGCAGCCGCGGCGATTCCCGGCGCGACGCTGATCGAGTTCGCCGAACTGGGCCATTCGCCACAGGTGCAGGACCCGAAGCAGTTCAACGCGGCGTTGCTGAAGGCATTGAAGGCGCATTGAACGGCAGCCCTCCCCTGTAGAGTCGAGCCATGCTCGGCTTATCCAGCAAGAGGGATCTGGCCAGTAGCAGCCGAGCATGGGCTCGGCTCTACAGAAGCAGTGCGATCAGCCGACGATCCGCAACACGTCATCCAGCAGCGCGGCGGCGGTGACTTCCGCGCCCGCGCCCGGGCCCTGGATCAACAACGGCTGGCGGTGATAGCGATCGCTGTGGATGGCCACGCGGTTGTCGGTGCCCGCGCCCTGCGCCAACGGGTGATCGGCAGGCAACTCACGCAGGCCCACCTGCGCACCCTCGCCATCGACACGGCCAACGAAACGCAGCACGCGGCCATTGTCATGCGCCTGCTGCCAGCGCGCCTGCAACGGCGCATCCAGCTGCTCGAGCGTCGCCACCGCATCCTCCAGCGGCAGCGCTGCCAGCGCTTCAGGCACCAGTGAATCCACCTCTACCTGCGACGCATCCAGCGCCAACCCGCTGCTGCGGGCCAGGATCAGCAGCTTGCGACGCACGTCTTCACCGGAAAGGTCCAGGCGCGGATCCGGCTCGGTGTAGCCGGCAGCCAGCGCCTCGCGCACCGCCGCCGAGAACGGCGACTGGCCGTCATAACGATGGAACAGCCACGCCAGCGAACCGGACAGCACGCCTTCGATGGCATGGATGTGATCGCCACCGGCCACCAGTGCACGCAGGCTGCTCAACAGCGGCAGGCCCGCGCCCACCGTCGCGCTGTCGCCATAGCGTGCGCCACTGTCGGCACAGCTTTCCGCAATGGCCTGCGCGCGGGCCAGCTGCGCACCACGCCCCAGCTTGTTGGCGGTCACCACATGCACGCCCCGCGCCAGCCACTGCACGTGGCGCGCGGCCACGTCTTCGCTGGCGGTGGCGTCGACCACCACGTCGCCACGCTCCAGTCCTTCGGCACTCGCCCACGGTGGCGAACTCTGGCCATCGCGCGGTGCACGCCGTGCCAGTTCCAGCGGCAAGGCCAGGTCACGATCGATCTCCAGCGCAGTGCGTGAATTGGCCAGCCACTGCACGCTGGGCAGTTCCAGCCCACGCGCCCGCAATGCCTGGTAACGCTGTACGAAGGCCGAGCCGACCGTGCCGGTGCCCAGCAGCGCCAGGCGTCCCACGCCCAGAGCAGGAATTTCTGCGGCGAGCGCGCTCATGCATCCACCACCTGTTTGCGGCGCGCAGCCGCATCAATCACCGCTTCGGCACGCTGCAGCGCGGCGCCGAGATCGGCCAACAGGTCACGCTCGGCCTCGATGCCAACCGACAGGCGCAGCAGGCCTTCGCTGATGCCGGCCGCGGCACGCGCTTCGGCGGTCATCGCGGCATGGGTCATGGTGGCGGGATGCGCGATCAGGCTTTCGACGCCGCCCAGCGATTCGGCCAGCGTGAAACAGCGCAGGCCATCGACGAACGCGCGCACCGCCGCGTGCGGATCATCACCCGCGCAGCGCGCCAGTTCGAACGACAGCATCGCGCCGAAGCCACTCTGCTGGCGAGCAGCGATGGAGTGGCCCGGGTGATCGGCCAGACCCGGATAATAGACGCGGCCGACCGCCGGATGCTGGTCCAGCAGCGCAACGATCGACGTGGTGTTCTCCTGATGCACGCGCAGGCGCGCGTCCAGCGTGCGCAGGCCGCGCAGGGTCAGGAAGGCATCGAACGGCGAACCCGTCAGGCCCAGCGCGTTGCCCCACCACACCAGCTGCTCATGCAGTGCCGGATCGCGCGCGACGACCGCACCGCCCACCACGTCGCTGTGGCCGTTGATGTACTTGGTGGTGGAATGCAGCACCAGATCCGCGCCGAACGACAGTGGTTGCTGCAGGGCCGGCGACAGGAAGGTGTTGTCGACCACAACCAGAGCACCTGCCTTGTGCGCGGCATCGATGACGAAGCGCAGGTCGGTGATGCGCAGCAGCGGATTGGACGGCGTTTCCACCAGCACCAGCTTCGGCTGGGTGGCCAGCGCCTGCGACAGCGCGCGCGGATCGGTCAGGTCGGCGGTGACCAGTTCGAAATGGCCCTTCTTCGCCAGCGCATTGAACAGCCGCCAGCTGCCACCGTACGCGTCGTGCGGCACGACCAGGGTATCGCCCGGCTGAAGCAGCGCGTTCAGCACCAGGTTGATCGCGCCCATGCCGGTGGCGGTGATCACGCCGCCCGCACCGCCTTCCAGCTCGGCCAGCGCTTCACCCAACAGGTCGCGGGTCGGGTTGCCACTGCGCGTGTAGTCGTACTGGCGCTTGTTGCCGAAGCCTTCAAAACTGAAGTTCGACGACAGCACGATCGGCGGCGTGACCGCGCCATGCGCGGTGTCCCGATCGATGCCGGCACGGACGGCGGCAGTGGTGCGGCTACAGGACGGCTCGTTGGCGTGCAGGCTCATGCGGACTCTCCAGAGGTGCGGAAGGCGGTGGCGAGGATCGCGTCGATGCGATCGGTTTCTTTGAGGAAGGCGTCGTGGCCATAGGGCGAGCGCAGCACGCGCAGGCTTCCGCGCGGCCCCAGCCCCTCGACCAGGCCGACCAGGTCGGCCAGCGGCACCAGGCGGTCACCCTCCACCGCGACCACCACGGTCGGCGGCAGGATGGCGGCGGGGTCCACGCGGTGCAGGTCGATCGATTCGGACAGGCGCAGGTAGGCGGTCACCGGCGTGCGCGCGACGTACTGCGCGCCGGCGGCGTCCAGATAGTCCTCGGCGGCGACCCGCACGCGGCCGTTGATCACTTCCGGCGCGGCGTCGAAGCGCTCGCCGAACTCTTCCGGGGTGCGGTAGCTGAGCATGGCGAACTGCCGGGCCAGCGCCAGGCCGTGGTCTTCGCCGCACTGCAGTTGGCCGAGGGCGACGGCGCGGCGCTGCAGTGCGCGCCAGGCCGCGGCATACGGGTGCGGACGATGCGCGCCGCTGGCCAGCACCAGCTGGCGCACCCGGGCTCGATGACGGATCGCGAACTGCTGACCGACCAGCGCGCCATACGAGTAACCAACGAAGGCCTTCAGCGTGCGGATACCCAGATGATCCAGCAGCAGTGCCAGCGCATCGGCCTGGTCAGCGGTATCGATCGGTACGTCCAACGCACCGTCGGCCCCGATGAAGTCGAACGCCAGTACGCGCAACTGCTGCGGATCCAGCGTGCGACCACTGCCGACCAGGTCTTCGGCCCAGCCCTTCTCGCTGAACTGTGCGTTGGACGCCACATGGCGATGGGCGGAAATGCCGCCGGCCAGCACCACCACCGGCGCATTGGCCGGGCCGACCCACTCATAGCGCAGGCGCACCGGGCTGGGGCCGGCGTGACGCATCGACAGCACCGCGGCGAACTCACCGCGCTCGGCATGCACGCGGTCTTCGACCGGCACGCTGACGGGGACAAAGGGTTCGGGGCGAACGGCGGCACTGGCAGCGAAGCTCATGGCGGGATCCGGTTGGGGAATCGGCCATCGAGCCTTCGCGGGGCTCGCGTTCGAGATGCACGTGCGGTGCATGGATCGAACCATCTTTCGGTGGACGCCACGGTCCCCGCAGGATTTGGCACCTACGCGAACGCTTTCGCATCCGCGGGCTGCCCCGGCTTCAAAGGGCCTGTCCCTCTGCCGGTCTCGATGGTGAGGCCACGATGCCAGCGCTTCCGGGCGCTGTCAATCCCTTCATGCGGATAAAGCGATGAATATTTTCGCAACAGGTATGCGAGAGGCGTCGCGGTCGCTCCGTTCAGGATCGGGTACAGTCCGGACGGTCCGTTTCCCTGAATCCGCTGATGCCACGCCTGCCCTTGACCTGCCTGCTCCTGCCGCTGCTGGCCAGCGCCTCTGCCGGCGCCAGCCATTGGCGCCAGGGCTGGGGGATGCTGCCGAAGGCGCCTGCCCCCGCCAGCGCGGACGCGAAGGCCCCCCTTCCGATGGCCCAGCTGCGCCTGCAGTCGATCGGCGAACAGTGGCAGGCCCGGATCGACAACACGCTGGCCGGGCCGTTGCAGATCGAACTGCGCGCCGCCCCTGGGCACCCGGTCGACGGCTTGCCGGTGCAGTCACTGATACAGGGCGACAGCAGTCTGGTCGTCGGCCACCTCCCCGCGCCGGTCAACGGCCGGATGCTGGACCTGCGCCTGCAGTCGGTACCAGGCAACCCCGCCGCACAGGCCGAGGATGTGGCCTACCGCCTGCCCTTCGATGATGCACGCCCGCGCGTGGACCAGGCGCCGCAGGGCCGGTTCAGCCACGACGACGAGGCAAACCGCGACGCGGTCGACTTCGCACTGCCGGAGGGCACACTGGTGCTGGCCGCGCGCGAGGGCACGGTGATGCAGATCCAGGATGGCTTCCGAGGCAACGGCCAGGACCGCGAACGTGATGGTGCCCGCGCCAACTTCATCCGCGTGCTGCACAGCGACGGCAGCATGGCCCTGTACGGCCACCTGCAGGCCGGCGGCATGCGCGTGCGTCGCGGCCAGGCGGTGGGCGCCGGGCAGCCGATCGGCCTGTCCGGCAACAGCGGCTTCAGCAGCGCACCGCACCTGCACTTCGTGGTGCAGGTCAACCGCGGCATGGGCCTGCGTTCGGTGCCGGCACGCATCTTCGCCGAGCAGGGCCAGCTGCAGTTCGCCCGCCAGGGCGAGGCCGAGGGCGGCATCGGGCGCTGAACGGCCCCGGCCGGTATAATCGGGCGCTTATCTCTTTGAAAAGCGCCCCGGGCGGGCGCCACTGCCATGTCCGAAGTCGCCAACGAAGCGTCGCGTCGCCGCACCTTCGCCATCATTTCCCACCCTGACGCCGGCAAGACCACGCTGACCGAAAAGCTGCTGCTGTTCGGAGGCGCGATCCAGATGGCCGGTTCGGTCAAGGGCCGCAAGGCCGCCCGCCACGCCACCTCCGACTGGATGGCATTGGAAAAGGAACGCGGCATCTCCGTCACCTCTTCGGTGATGCAGTTCCCGTACGAAGACAAGATCGTCAACCTGCTCGACACCCCCGGCCACGCCGACTTCGGCGAGGACACCTACCGCGTGCTGACTGCGGTGGACTCGGCGCTGATGGTGATCGACGTGGCCAAGGGCGTGGAAGAGCGCACCATCAAGCTGATGGAAGTGTGCCGCCTGCGCGATACCCCGATCATGACCTTCATCAACAAGCTCGACCGCGAGGGCAAGGACCCGATCGAGCTGCTGGATGAAGTGGAAACCGTGCTGGGCATCCAGTGCGCGCCGGTCACCTGGCCGATCGGCATGGGCCAGCGCCTGAAGGGCGTGGTCCACCTGCTGACCGGCGAAGTACACCTGTACGAGCCGGGCCGCAACTTCACCCGCCAGGACTCGACCATCTTCCCGTCCATCGACGCCCCCGGCCTGGCCGAGAAGATCGGTGCGCAGATGCTGGCCGACCTGCGCGACGAGCTGGAACTGGTGCAGGGCGCCAGCCATCCGTTCGACCTGGAGGCCTACCGCGCCGGCAAGCAGACCCCGGTGTTCTTCGGCTCGGGCGTGAACAACTTCGGCGTGCAGCCGCTGCTGGACTTCTTCGTCGAGCATGCGCCGTCGCCGCAGGCACGCTCCACGACCGGCCGCGAGATCGCCCCGGAAGAGAACAAGCTGACCGGCTTCGTGTTCAAGATCCAGGCCAACATGGACCCGCAGCACCGCGACCGCGTCGCGTTCATGCGGGTCTGCTCGGGCCGCTTCAGCGCTGGCATGAAGACCTTCCACGTGCGCACCGGCAAGGAAATGAAGCTGGCCAACGCACTGACCTTCATGGCCAGCGACCGTGAGATCGCCGCCGAAGCCTGGCCGGGCGATGTGATCGGCATCCACAACCACGGCACCATTTCCATCGGCGATACCTTTACAGAAGGCGAAGCGGTCACCTTCACCGGCATCCCCAACTTCGCCCCGGAACTGTTCCGCCGCGCGCGACTGCGCGATCCGCTCAAGCTCAAGCAGCTGCAGAAGGGACTGGCCCAGCTGTCCGAAGAAGGCGCGACCCAGTTCTTCCGCCCTCTCACCAGCAACGACCTGATCCTGGGTGCGGTGGGTGTGCTGCAGTTCGACGTGGCGGCCTATCGCCTGAAGGACGAGTACGGCGTGGAAGCCACCTTCGAGCCGGTCAGCGTGACCACCGCGCGTTGGGTCCACTGCAGCAACGAGAAGAAGCTGGAAGAGTTCCGCGAGAAGAATGCGCTGAACCTGGCACTGGATGCAGCCGGCCACCTGGTCTACCTGGCACCGACCCGGGTCAACCTGCAGCTGGCGCAGGAACGCTCGCCGGACGTGCGTTTCTCGGCCACCCGCGAAGCGGCGCATACCGTTTCGGTGGGCTGATGCCACGGGGTCGGATCCCTTTCCGGCAGGAAAGGGCTCTGACCCCAGCCAACGCAAGGCCGGCATTCACCCACCATACGGTGACCGGCGTGCACGCATCGCCCATCGCGGCGATGATAAGGGGGTGCGGGTCCCCCTCCCCGCGAACAATGCCTACGCCATGTCCACGACGTCCATTGCTTCGATCCGTGAAGAAATCGCCAGCGCCCTGACCCATGGCCTGGGCGCGGTATTCGCCCTGGCCGCCAGCGCGGTGTTGATCACCCTGGCTGCGATCTACGGCGACGGCTGGCAGCTGGCCAGCGCGATCGTGTTCGGTATCGCGCTGTTGCTGCTGTACACCGCCTCCACGCTGTACCACGCCATCCAGCATCCGGTCGCCAAGGGCCGGTTGAAGGTATTCGACCACTGCGCGATCTATGTGCTGATCGCGGGCACCTATACCCCGTTCACCCTGATCGGCCTGCGCGGTCCGTGGGGCTGGGGCCTGTTCACCGCGATCTGGGCGCTGGCGCTGGGCGGCGTGGTGTTCAAGCTGTTCTACACCGGCCGTTTCAAGGTGCTCTCAACGGTGATCTACATCGCCATGGGCTGGCTGGTGGTCGTGGCGATCAAGCCGATGTGGGCCTCGATCGATGGCGGCACCCTCACCTGGCTGTTCGCCGGCGGCCTGTCGTACACGCTGGGGACCTACTTCTACCACCGTGAATCGATCCCGTACTCGCATGCCATCTGGCACCTGTTCGTGATCGGCGGCAGCGTCTGCCACTTCGTCGCGGTCACCATGCAGGTGCTGTAAACGGCCGCTCGAGGGCGGCGTGTGCACGCCATGCACATGGTCGCTTCGCGCCCTGTCCACGAACAGAGGGCAACCATGGCAGCGTGAATGCTGCCGCCTCCCCTGCCGCAAGGCGCACGCCCCGCTGGCGCCTCCGCCGCCCCGGCCCACGAGGCCGGCGCTGGCTCACGATCCTGGTTTTCCTGCTGGCGGCGATCCTGGTACTGCTCGCGTTGTGGGACTGGAACTGGTTCAAGGGACCGGTGGAGCGCGCGGTGCAGGCACGCACCGGCCGAGTGCTGCACATCGGGAACCTTGATGTCGACCTCGGCCGCACCAGCACGATCCGCGCCGATGCGATCACCTTCGCCAATGCCAGCTGGGCGAAACAACCTGAGATGGCCAGCGCAGACCGCGTCGAGATCGACGTGCGGGTCTGGCCCCTGCTGCGCGGCAGCGTGCAGCTGCCCGAGGTGCGCCTGACCCGGCCGGACGTGCTGCTGGAAACCGCCCCGCGCAAGGGCGAGCCGGGCAACTGGGACTTCCTCGGTGACAGCGCCGGCGGCACAAGCCCGCAGCTCAAACGCCTGCGCATCGACGATGGTCGGCTGCAGTTCATCGATGCATTGGGCCGCACTGACATCCGCGTGGGCGTGCGCAGCGGTCAGCCGAAACAGGCCGATGCCTCGCCGCCGCTGCTGGTGCAGGGCAAAGGCCACTGGCAGGGCAACCCGTTCACCCTGCGCGGTGGAACCGAATCACCGCTGGAACTGACCGACAGCGACCACCCGTTCCGCATCCACCTCGACGGTCGCGCCGGCGCTACCCACGCGGTGGCCAGTGGCACGCTGACCAATCCGTTCCAGCTGCGGGTGTTCGACCTGCAGTTCGCACTCAGCGGGCAGGACCTGTCGGACCTGTACCCGCTGCTCGGCATTGCCATCCCGCCCTCACCGCCCTACGCCTTGGACGGACGGCTGAAGCGCGACCACAACGTCTGGCGCTACGACAGCTTCACCGGCAAGGTCGGTGACAGCGACCTCGCTGGCAACCTGCAGTTCGAGGTGGGACGCGACCGTCCACGGCTGACCGCGACACTGGAATCCAGGCGCCTGGACTTCGATGACCTGGCCGGCTTCGTGGGAGCGCCACCGAAGACCGGCGGCGGCGAAACCGCGAACGCGGAACAAAAGGCACAGGCCGCCCGCATCGCCGCCAGCAGCCGGGTATTGCCCGACACGCCCTACAATCTGGGCAAACTGCGTGCGATGGATGCCGACGTGCGCTGGAAGGCCCACCGCATCAACGCGCCCTCGTTGCCACTGGACGACATGGACGCGCACCTGCTGCTGGATGACGGCGTGCTGCGGCTGGACCCGCTGAACTTCGGCGTGGCCGGCGGCGATATCCGCAGCACGGTCCGCATGGATGCACGCCAGGCGCAGATTCGCACTGCGTTGAGGGCCAGCGTACGCGGCGTGCAGCTGGGCCAGCTTTTCCCGGATGCGAAGCTGGCCGAGCAGGCCAAGGGCGGCATCGGCGGCGAAGTGGACCTGAGCGGGCACGGCAACTCGATCGCCGCCATGCTCGGCAGCAGCAGCGGCAAGGTCGGGCTGGCGATGGGCCGTGGCCATGTCGGCAACCTGGTGATGGAACTGGCCGGGCTGGATATCACCGAATCACTGAAGTTCCTGGTGACCGGTGACAAGCAGATTCCGCTGCGCTGCGCCTTCGCCGACTTCGGTGTGCAGGACGGCCTGATGACCAGCCAGGCACTGGCGGTGGACACCACCGATACCATCCTCATCGGCGAAGGCACGGTCAGCCTGCGCGACGAGACCCTGGACCTGCTGCTGAAACCGCGCCCGAAGGACAAGAGCATCCTGGTACTGCGGTCACCGTTGCATATCAGCGGCACGTTCAAGGACCCGTCGTTCCGCCCTGACTTCAAGGCGTTGGGTATTCGCGGCGCGGTGGCCCTGGCACTGGGCAGCATTGTCCCGCCGGCAGCGCTGCTGGCTACGATTGAACTGGGGCCGGGCAAGGATGCCAACTGCGGTGGGCAGTATGCGAAGTAGGGTTACAGCGTTGTTCGCGGCGCCTCCCTTCCCGCGCGTAGAGCCGGAGCAAGGCGACAGGCAGGACACGCCGTAAATACGTCCCTGTAGGCTCGGTCGGCGCATCCATGCGCCTCACGGTCCTGCCTGCCGCCTTGCTCCGGCTCCGGACAGTTTCCTGCGCGCGCGGAACGAGAGCGAAGTTCAAAGTCAAAAGAAAGAGCAGAATCAAAAGCCAATGCCAACCAAGGTTGGCATCTACCAGGAGCGGGGGATCGGCACTGAAACGCACCGCGCTCGTGGGAACGTGTCCAGAGGCGGAGGCCCCTGCCCAGCCGCACCCTCCGCCTCCCAACGTATCAGGAAGGCGCTGCTTTGGCTTTGAGCTTCGAAAAGCGGGCCGGCGGGCCGCAGGCCCGCCAGCGAAAAACTCATCCCGCCACGATGTACTGCTGCAGCTGATCCAGCTCCCTGCGCTGCGCATCGATCACCGACTTCACCAGGTCGCCAATGGAAATCACCCCCAGCACCTGCGCGCCCTCCACCACCGGCAGGTGGCGGATGCGGTAGTCGGTCACCAGCTGCAGGCAATGCTCCACCTGTTCGCCCGGCGACACCGTCACCACCTGCTTCGTCATGATCTCGGCCACCGCCGTATCGCGCGAAGAACGATCACGCAACACGATCTTGCGCGCGTAATCGCGCTCCGAAAGGATCCCGACCAACCGCGGCCCGTCCATCACCAGGACCGCGCCAATGCCCTTTTCCGCCATCAACCGGATCGCATCGATCACCGCCGCATCCGGCGCGACCGCATGTACTTCAGGAGACTTGCCGTCCAACAGTTGCCGTACCGTGGTCATCTGCCTGCCCTCCGAGGGTGGGTTGCAGGGCCGAGTCTGCCACGGCGGATGCTAGCCACGCGTCAACCAGGTACAACGGCCGCTGCTTGGACTCTTCGTACAGGCGCCCCAGGTACTCACCGATCAGGCCCAGCGCGATCAACTGCACCCCGCCCAGGAACAGGATCACCGCCATCATCGTCGGCCAGCCCGCCACCCGGTCGCCGTACAGCGCGGCCTTGACGATCACCCACATGCCGAACACGAAGGCCACCGCCGCGGTTGCCAGCCCCAGGTAGGTCGCCGCGCGCAGAGGCACGGTCGAGAACCCGGTAATGCCTTCCAGGGCGAAGTTCCACAGCCGCCACAGGCTGAACTTGCTGGTGCCGGCCACGCGTGCGTGGCGGTGATAGGGCACCGCCACGCGCTTGAAACCCACCCAGCTGAAAAGCCCCTTCATGAAACGATGGCGCTCACGCATCTCGCGCAGCGCACTCAGCGCGCGTGGTGACAGCAGGCGGAAATCCCCGGTATCGGCCGGGATCGGCGTACGCGAAAGGCGCCCCATCACGCGGTAGAAGATCGCCGCCGTGGCACGCTTGATCCAGGCCTCGCCATCGCGCGCCAGGCGCGTGCCATAGACGTTGTCATGGCCCTCGCGCCAGCGCGCGACGAACTGCGGGACAATCTCCGGCGGGTCCTGGCCATCGGCATCCAGGATCATCGCCGCCCCTTCGCGCACCAGGTCCAGGCCAGCGGTCAGTGCGGCTTCCTTGCCGAAATTGCGCGACAGCTTCAGCGCGGAGACCCGCGCGTCGGATTGGGCCAGGCGGGCGATCACCTCCCAGGTCCCGTCATGGCTGCCGTCGTCCACGTACAGAATGTGGCCGTCGATGTCGGGCAGCGCGTCGAGCACCGCGCACAACCGCGGATGCAGCAACGGCAGTGCCAGGGCCTCGTTGTAGGCGGCGATGACGAAAGTGAGCCGTTCGCGGGTCATGCCCGGATTGTACGTTGCCGCCGGCCGTAGATCAGGCGGCGCGCGCTCACTCTTCCGAAAGGTACGCGGCCCCGCCCAGCTGCCGTGCCTGCCGCTGGATCCAGGCGGCGCGCCGCTGCACGTACGGCCCTGGCTTTGCGGCGTTGTAGCGCCGCGGTGCCGGCAGCACCGCCGCCAACCGCGCGCTATCGGCCGGGCTCAACCTGGCCGCGTCCTTGCCCCAGAACTTCTGCGCCGCCGCCTGAGCTCCGTACACGCCATCACCGAACTCGGCGATGTTGGCGTACATCTCCAGGATGCGCTCCTTTGGCCACAGCGCTTCGATCAGCACGGTGTACCAGACCTCCAGCCCCTTGCGGATCCAGCTGCGGCCCTGCCAGAGGAACAGGTTCTTGGCCACCTGCTGGCTGATCGTGCTGGCGCCACGCAGTCGCCCGCCCTTGGCATTGTGGTCGCGGGCCTTCTCGATGGCCTGCAGGTCGAAGCCGTTGTGGTCGGGGAAACGCTGGTCCTCGGCGGCCACCAGCGAAATCGGCAGGCTCGGCGCCATCTGGTCAAGGTCGCGCCACTGGTAATGCAGGCGATAGGACCAATCGGCCTCGCCCAGCGCCTCGCCATAGCGCCACAGCATCACCATGGACACGGGCGGGTCGATGAACCGCAGCACCAGGACCTGCAGGCAGCTGAAAGCAGCCAGCAGCACCGGCAGCCACAGCAGCCGTTTCCAGCGCCTGCGGCGCGGGCCTTCTACGACAGCTTCCACCTTGTGCTGCTCTCCCCCTGCCCCCATTACTGGTGCATCCTTCTTCTATCTGGTTGTCGGCGCATTATCCGGCAACTGCCCCCGTTTACGCGCGATGTGAGCCGATGACCGCCAACTCCGATTCCCTGATCCGCTTCCTGCTCCCCGACGCCGGCGTCCGCGGCGTCCACGTGCGCCTGCAGGCTACCTGGCAGGAGATCCTGTCCCACGCCGAGTACCCGGATACCGCCGCCGAACTGCTCGGCGAGGCCTGCGTGGCCTCGGCGCTGTTCACCGGCCATACCAAGATCGATGGACGCCTGTCGATCCAGCTGCGCAGCAGCACTGCCCTGCGCACCCTGTTCGCCGAATGCACCGCCGCCGGCACCCTGCGCGGCATCGCCCAGCTCAGCGAAGGCGGCGACGCGCCGCGCGACCTGTCCAGCCTGGGCGATGACGCGATCCTCGCCATCACCATCGAGAACCCCGGCCTGGACCCGCGTGAACCACAGCGCTACCAGAGCCTGGTCGGACTGACCGCGCCGGAACTGGACGAGGCCTTCGAGGACTACTTCCGCCAGTCCGAGCAGCTGCCGACCCGCCTGCTGCTGGCGGCCGACCGCAATGGTGCCGCCGGCCTGCTGCTGCAGAAGCTGCCGGGCGACGAGGGCGACGAGGACGGCTGGGCGCGCGCCAGCGCCCTGTTCGAGACCCTGGGCAAGGCTGAACTGCTGGCCACCCCGGCCGAGCAGCTGCTGCACCGCCTGTTCCACGAAGAGAGGCCGGCGTTGATGGGCGAAAAGCCGCTGTCCTTTGCCTGCTCCTGTTCCCGCGAGCGGGTGGCGGCGATGCTGCAGTCGCTCGGTGAGGAGGAGGCCCGTGCAGCGGCTGCAGACACCGGCGCCGTCGAGGTCCGTTGCGAATTCTGCGGGCGTGAGTATCACTTTCCATTGACGGAGTTCGGCATACTGTTCCACGGCGCCCAGGGGGCTGTACCGGCGCCTGAACGGCTTCAATGAACGGCAGTCTTGTACCTGGGGAGGATCAAGGCTTGTTAAGAATTCATAAACACCCTAGGATCAAGTTCCCGTCCCCACGGGAACTTCCGTTGTCCGTCCCTGTCTGAACTGGTCCGATGCGTACCTTCCTGCGTCTACCGCTGGCCATGATGATCGCCCTTGGCGCGATCACGGGCGTGCATGCGCAGAGCAAGGACACCCGCACCGTGCTGCCGGTATGGAACAAGGGCAGCGGCAAGGTCGAGGCCCTGCTGTACCTGGAGCCGACCGGTGAGCAGGCGGCCGGGGCGCGCTGGCATTTCGGCCGCAACTCGCTGGATGCGGCCTTTGGCCTGTCCTCCGGCGATTCGCTGGGCCTGCTCTGCAGCAGCAGCGGGACCAGCATGAGCGGCCTGGCCAGCCACTGCATGCTGGCCAGCCTCGGCGACGAGGACGACCTCAACAGCCGGCGTTTCACCGGCACCGCCGCATTGAACCGTGGCAGCAGCCGCCTCGGCATCACCGCCGGCACCGGCCGTGAAACCCTGCCGGCATGGCTGGCAGGCCCGAACAAGACCCCTTCGCTGCGCGCCGAGCAGAATGACCTGACCGTGTTCGCGCAGAAGAACATCGGCCGCGAAGGCTTCGTGTCCATCGCCGGCACCTACGCCAAGGCCCGCCTGGTGCCGCTGGCCGACGCCTCGCCGGCCATTGCCGACCGCTGGGACAGCAAGAGCCTGAGCATCGGCGCCGGCTACGGCAATTTCACCGGCAGCATCATCGGCCGCGTCATCGACGTGCCCGGCAAGCCCGGCAAGTGGGAAGGCCTGGGTATCGGCCTGACCTGGCGCACGCCATGGTCCGGCCAGCTCACCGTGGGCGCCGAGAACGTGATCAGCCGCGGCAAGAATCCGTTCTCGCCACGCAACGAAAGCAACGACGACGGCACCGTGCCGTACGTGCGCTACGAGCAGGACCTGTAAGCTCCCTGCTGCCTCACCGCGACGTTTCCGCGCGCGCTCTCTTCGCCCATCCCCGTAATGACACCTCGCCGCCACCACGCGGCGATGCGCAAGCGCCTGTGCGCGGCCTGGTCCAGCACGGCTGCGCAAAGGCCTGCGCCATCAAGCCTGGCTGCCCCATGAAAAAAGCCACGCCCCTTTCGGGGCGTGGCCATGTCACACATACATATTACGCCGCGATCAGAAGCGCTGGGTGTACTTCATGTACAGGAAGCGACCGATGTCGAAGCCACCGTAGTAGGAGACGTTCGCGCTCGGCTGGCTGTACATGGTCGGGCCCACGCGGCCGAACACGTTGTTGGCACCCACGGCCACGGTCGCATTCCACGGTGCGTTCCAGCGCAGCTGGACGTCGTTGAACACGGTCGCGCCACGCTGGTTGGTCGCGCTGCCCACCGCCACGCCCTGGTTGTTCGGCGAAGCGTAGTTCGGCAGGTTGCACTCTTCCGGGAACGTCACGGCACTCAGGCACGCTTCCTTCATGCCGGAGAAGTAACGGACGGTCCAGCTGGCGCCGAAGTCACCCATTTCCCAACCCAGGTTCAGGTTCGAACGCACGCGGAAGGCGTAGCCAGCCCAGCCCACGCCGGTGCGGGGGTTCGGGTGGGTGACCGCGTTCTTGGTGGTGACCAGGTCATCACGCGAGGTGTAGGTGCTGGTCCACTGCGCGCTGAAGTTGCCGAAACGATCGGTCGGCAGGCGGTAGCTGACATCCAGGTCGAAGCCTTCCACCTCGCGGTAACCGGCGTTGATGCCGGTGCGCTTGAGGTTGTTGACGATGCCGGTCACCGGGTCACGCGTGAACGCCGAGCAGCGTGCCGCGATGTCGTTGATGTAGCAGTCGTTGAGGATCAGGTTGGCCGTGTCCGAGATGATGGTGTTCTCGACGCGGATTTCCCACCAGTCCAGCGACATGTTGAAGTTCTGGATGAAACCCGGGCTCCAGACGAAGCCCAGGGTCTTGGACGTCGAGGTTTCCGGGGTCAGCTGGTCGTTGGAGCCGGAGACGAAGGCCAGCGGGGTCTGCGACGATGCAGCGGTGGTCGGGGTGAAGCCCTGCTGCTGCTGGCGGAAGTTGGCTGCATTTACGCCGGCCGGCAGTGCGGCGGCGCAACGGGCACGCACCGCAGCGTTGGTGCGCGAAGCACCGTAGACCGAATCGCACGGATCGGTGAAGAAGTCGAACGACTGCGAACCGCCGCTGTACAGGTCGGCGATGGTCGGGGCACGGAAGCCTTCCGCCCAGGTACCGCGGATGAGCAGCGAGTCGATCGGCTTCCACTTGAAGCCGAACTTGCTGTTCAGCGTGGTGCCGAAGGTGTCGTAGTCCGAATGGCGGGTGGCCGCGTTGAGGCTCAGCTCGCGGGCGCCCGGCAGGTCGGCCAGGATCGGCACGTTGAACTCGGCATAGACTTCGTCAACCTTGTAGCCACCACCGGTGGGGAAGTTGGCCAGGCCGGAGGTGTTGCCCGACTGCACCAGCGCGTCCGGGCTGAAGCTGCCGGTTTCCTTGCGGTGCTCGACACCCACGGCGAAGCCCAGGTCGCCGGCAGGCAGGGTGAACAGGCTGCCGGCCAGGTTGGCGGTGATGACCTTGGTGGTGGTCTCGGCGGTGGAGTGCGCGGACGGGAACAGCAGGTTCTGCAGGGCGGTGTTGCCGGTCAATGCGCCGTTGGCGCCGTTGCTCTGGATGCCGGCGTGCAGGAACGGGTTGTACGGCACGCACTGGTTCAGCCCGATCGGGTTGGCCACGGTACCGCACTGCGCCACGCCGCTGCTGTTGATGAAGGACGGACCCACCGCCGCACGCAGCGCGGTCAGGTTGAGGTCGCCGGTGCTGGTCTGGACCAGCTTGTTGTTGTTGTACAGGTAGCCGACATCCCAGTCGAACAGGCGGTCGGAGAACTCGAAGCTGCCTTCCAGGCCGCCGCTGAAGCGGAAGGTGGTCAGCTCGGCGCGGGTGTTGCGCGGCACTTCCGAAGTACGACGCCACCAGTTGGCGATGTCAGCACCCAGCGGATTGAACGCACTGCTGGCCGAAATCGGCGAACCGAAGGCCAGTGCGCCGTACGGGTAGCCGGCGATCTGGCGGTTCGAATCGCGGAAGCTGTACAGCATGTTGGTGCGCAGGCGCACGTTGTCGGTCAGGTCGTAGATGCCATCGACGAACACTGCACGGCGTTCCTGCGGGGTACGCAGGTCGGTCTGCAGGTTGGTGTTGGTCTTGTCCTTGGTGGAGAAGCTGTTGACGTTCTGCGCGACGTAGTCGGCCTTGTTGTTCGCGTTGCCACCCTCACGCAGGATCACGCGCACTTCGCGGTTCGGGTTGGATGCGCTGGCGGCCGGATAGGTGACGCCCGGCAGGCCATCGGCCGGACGGCTGACGAAACCGCCGAACTCACCGACGGTGGTCCAACCGAAGTCCGGGTGGTTGGAGCTGCGCGGGAACGCACCGTACGGACGATCGGCCGCCCGCACCTTGTCTTCCTTGGCGTACTCGGCACCGATGGTCAGCGAACCGCGCTCACCCTTCACGCCCATGGTGAAGTCCATGGTGCGGGTGGCACCGTCGCCTTCACTGTACTGGCCGTAGTAGACGCTGCCGGTGGCGCCTTCGAAGTTGGTACGGGTGATGATGTTGATGACGCCGGCGATGGCATCGGAACCGTAGATCGACGAAGCGCCGTCCTTCAGCACTTCGATGCGCTCGATGGCCGAGACCGGCACGGTCGAGATGTCCTGCAGGCCACCGGTGGTGATGCCCAGGCGCTTGCCGTTGAGCAGCACCAGGGTGCGGGTGGCGCCCAGGTCACGCAGGCTGATGTAGGTGCCGCCGACGGCTTCGCCCGAGGACAGCGGCTGGGCACGGCTGATCGGCGGCGTACCCACGGCGCTGATGTTCTGCAGGATGTCAGCGACCGACGAGAAGCCCTGCTTCTCGATGTCAGCGCGGTTGAGGGTCAGGACCGGCTGGGCGGTTTCGACGTCGACGGTACGGATGCGCGAACCGGTGACTTCGATGCGGTCCAGGTTGGTGGCGGTCTGGGCAGACGCCACCCCGGTACCGGCAACGGATGCGGCGCTGGCGGCCAGCGCAACGCACACTGCATCGCGCAGCTTGTTGCTGTTCAACTTCATGGGCTCTCTCTCCATGGATCTTGGGTTGTGTGCTGAGTCCAACCGACGTGCCCCAAAAGGGAGGCACAAAAAACGGCTGGTGACCCGATAGTAGCCACACTTGATCTGGAATTAAAGAGTCGTTAAGAAAATGCCCAAATCGCGTGAAACCAGCCTCACCACGACATACGTTGGCGCATTGAGGTCGCCTGCAAGGCGCATTCGGCACTTGCAGGGCGCCATTCTCCCATTCAGCTGGGAATGAGCGTCTCGATCAGATGCTCGACATAGGCCTCGAAATCCTCGCGGGCCTGCTTGGGTTGCTGCAGCTGCAGCGACAGCTGCAGGAAGCCGACGTAGGCGGCATAGGCCAGGCGCGCGCGATGCCGT
Organism: Stenotrophomonas sp. YJH_SMC_120; assembly: GCF_059368675.1. Lineage (NCBI taxonomy): Bacteria > Pseudomonadati > Pseudomonadota > Gammaproteobacteria > Lysobacterales > Lysobacteraceae > Stenotrophomonas > Stenotrophomonas sp. YJH_SMC_120. The sequence goes on along the minus strand of NZ_JCAFRY010000019.1, from coordinate 42,531 downwards.
GCATCGGTGGAGCTGAGCCCGGCCTGGCGGAACGAAGCAACCAGGTAGTCGAGCCGGCGCTGCGAAACGCGGTCGATCACCGGGCGCACCATCGGGTGGTCCAGCGCCTTCAGCAGTTCGCTGTAGATGATGTGCGGCTGCACTTCGTGCGCGACCATCTGGAACAGCTGGCGCAGGCGCACGCGCGGATCCGGCACGTCCTCCAGGCTGCCGAACACCTGTTCCTGTTCGAACAGTTCCCAGCGTTCCAGCGCCGCCTGCAGCAGTGCATCACGCGAGGGGAAGTGCCAGTAGAAACTGCCCTTGGTCACACCCAGGCGCCGCGCCAACGGTTCCACCGCGACGGCCCCCACACCTTGTTCAGCAATCAGATCGAGAGCGGCCTGGGCCCAGTCTTCGGCACTCAGGCGGCTGTTGCGGCCGGCGCGCGGTTCGCCGGCGGAAGCGTCAGGTTGATTCATGGGCTGATTTAACCATACGCCGGGGTTCGTTGCAGTACGCGGTTGCGGCCGAAACCGTCGCGACGCCCGCCTGGGCACCTGCCGCAGCGCACCATACCGTGCAGTATTGACTTCCCTCACAAGCGATCCATACTAGCAAGTATGGTTACGTCCCCTACTCCCGCTGCGTTCCATGATCTTCGCCTGGAGGCCGCCCATGGCGCACGCCTGGCCGCAACCGCCAGCGACCACGGTCGCCGTGGCCGCGTGTTGTTCGCACATGGCTTCGGCCAGACCCGGCGCGCATGGAACGCGACCGCGCGGGCCCTGTCTGCGGCGGGGCTGCAGACGCTGGCCTACGACGCCCGTGGCCACGGCGATTCGGACTGGAATTCTGCCGAACTGCCCTATCACGGCGAGCAGTTCGCTGATGACCTGATCGTGCTGGCCGGGGAACAGCCACGCCCGCCGGTGCTGGTCGCAGCCTCGATGGGCGGCCTGTTCGGCCTGCTGGCCGAATCGCGCTGGCCGGGCCTGTTCTCGGCGATGGTGCTGGTGGACATCACCCCGCGTTGGGATACCGCCGGTGTTGAACGCATCCTGGCCTTCATGACCACCCATCCCGACGGCTTTGCCTCGCTCACCCAGGCCGCCGATGTGATCTCGGCCTACATGCCGCACCGTCCGCGCAAATCCGAGCAGTCGCTGCGCGCACTGCTGCGCGAGGACGGCCACGGCCGCTGGCGTTGGCACTGGGACCCGCGCCTGGTGGCCGAACTGGCGCGCGACAGCGAGCAGCACCAGGATGCGCTGGCCGAGGCCGCACGCCAGGTGAAGTGCCCGCTGCTGCTGGTCAGCGGCGGCCGAAGCGACCTGGTCACGCCACAGACCGTGGCCGAATTCCTGGCGTTGGCACCGCACGCGCGTCATGTACAGCTGCCGCAGGCCACGCACATGGTCGCCGGCGATGACAACGACGCCTTTACCGCTACTGTGTTGGACTATCTGGACGTGTTGCCCGCAGCGGATGCTGCAGCTTCGTCCGCCACAAACGAGCACGTCACCGGAGCACGCTCATGAGCATCGTTCTTCCCTTCCTCGCCCTGCTGCTGGCAGGCGCGTTCGTCGCCTACCACCGCATGCGGCTGGTTACCTGGACGCTGATCAGCGTGGCCCTGCTGGTCGCCTGCTGGTTCATTCCCTACGTCAACCAGACCGCCACGATCGTGGCTGCCGCCGTATTGGCCGTCATCGCCGTGCCGCTGCTGCCGTTCATCCGCAAGCCGCTGCTGACCGGCCCGATGATGAAGGTGTTCCGCAAGGTGCTGCCGCCGCTGTCGCAGACCGAGCGCATCGCGCTGGAAACCGGCTCGGTTGGCTTCGAGGGCGAACTGTTCACCGGTGATCCGGACTGGAACATCCTGCTCAATTACCCCAAGCCGCAGCTGACCGCCGAAGAACAGGCCTTCCTCGATGGCCCGGTCGAAGAGCTGTGCACGATGGTCAACGACTGGGAAATCACCCACGTCCACGCTGACCTGCCGCCGGAGCTGTGGGCCTTCATCAAGAAGAACAAGTTCTTCGGCATGATCATCCCGAAGGAATATGGCGGCCTGGGCTTCTCTGCGCTGGCCCACCACAAGGTGATCCAGAAGCTGGCCTCGGTGTCCTCGGTGGTCAGCTCCACCGTCGGTGTGCCCAACTCGCTGGGCCCGGGTGAACTGCTGGTGCATTACGGCACCCAGGAACAGAAGGACCAGTACCTGCCACGCCTGGCCGATGGCCGCGAAGTGCCCTGCTTCGGCCTGACCGGTCCGTTCGCCGGCTCCGACGCCACCTCGATTCCGGACTACGGCATCGTCTGCAGGGGCGAGTGGAACGGCGAGCAGGTGCTCGGCGTCAAGCTGACCTTCGACAAGCGTTACATCACCCTGGCCCCGGTCGCTTCGCTGATCGGCCTGGCCTTCCGCATGTACGACCCGGATGGCCTGATCGGCGACACCCGCGACATCGGCATCACCCTGGGCCTGCTGCCGCGCGACACCGCCGGCGTTGAAATCGGCCGTCGCCACTTCCCGCTGAACTCGACGTTCCAGAACGGCCCGATCCGCGGCAAGGACGTGTTCATTCCGCTGACCCAGCTGATCGGTGGCGCGGCCATGGCTGGCAAGGGCTGGAACATGCTCAACGAGTGCCTGGCCGTGGGCCGCTCGATCACCCTGCCGTCCACCGCCAGCGGCGGTGCCAAGGCCGGTGCCGCCGTGACCGGCGCCTATGCACGCATCCGCAAGCAGTTCGGCCTGTCGGTCGGCCGCTTCGAAGGCGTGGAAGAAGCGCTGGCCCGCATCGGCGGCAAGGCGTACAAGATCAGCGCGCTGTCGCAGGCCACCGCTGCTGCAGTCGACCGTGGTGACGTGCCGTCGGTACCGTCGGCCATCGCCAAGTACCACTGCACCACCATGAGCCGCGAAGTGATCTCGGACATGATGGACGTGATCGGCGGCAAGGGCATCATCCTGGGGCCGCGCAACTTCGCCGGCCGCAGCTGGCAGGCCGCGCCGATCGCGATCACCGTGGAAGGCGCCAACATCATGACCCGCAGCCTGCTGATCTTCGGCCAGGGTGCGATCCTCTGCCACCCGTGGGTGCTGAAGGAAATGAAGGCCGCGCAGGATCCGGATACCCGTGCCGGCCTGCAGGACTTCGACCGCAGCCTGTTCGGCCACATCCGCTATGGCATCTCCAATGCCGTGCGTTCGTTCTGGTTCGGCCTGACCGGCGCGCGCTTCGGCGCCGCCCCGGGTGACGCCTACACCCGCCGTTACTTCCGCAAGCTGGACCGTTACTCGGCCAACCTGGCGCTGATGGCCGACATCTCGATGATGACCCTCGGCGGCAAGCTGAAGTTCAAGGAATCGCTGTCCGGCCGCCTGGGCGACGTGCTGAGCCACGTCTACATGACCAGCGCCATGCTCAAGCGCTACCACGACGAGGGCGCACCGCAGGCCGACCAGCCGCTGCTGGCCTGGGCCTTCCATGACAGCGTGCACAAGATCGAGGAATCGCTGTCGGCGGCCCTGCGCAACTTCCCGATCCGTCCGATCGGCTGGCTGATGTGGGCGCTGATCTTCCCGCTGGGCCGTCGTGCCGAGGCCCCGGGCGACCGCCTGAGCCGCCGCGTCGCCGCCCTGCTGATGGCGCCGAACGAAGCCCGCGACCGCCTGGCCAGTGGCGTGTTCCTGACCCCGTGCGAGAACAACCCGGGTGGCCGCATCAACAGCTACCTGAGCAAGGCGATCATGGCCGAGCCGGTGGAGCGCAAGTTCCTGAAGGCGCTGAAGAGCAAGGGCATCGAGGCGCTGGACTTCAAGAGCCAGCTGGACGAAGCCGTGGCCGAGGGCGTGATCACCCAGGACGAGCGCAGCCTGCTGGAAGAGCTGCGCACGCTGACCCTGGATACGATCACCGTGGACGACTTCGACACCCACGAACTGCGCGCGGCCAGCTACTACGACCGCCAGCACAAGGATCCGCATTCGCAGGCCGCCTGATCGCCCGCGATACGCGTTGCCTTCGACGGCGGGCCTCGGCCCGCCGTCGCTCTATCCGACGACCGGAACACCGACCATGTCCACGCCTCTGCTCTCGCTCTACCACCGGCTGCAACGCTGGCCTGCCGGCACCTGGCTGTTCTCGCGCGCGGTCTGCTTCAAGGCGCCCTACTTCGCCAGCATCGCGCCGCGCATCACCCGCCTGGAACACGGCCGCTGCGAAGGCACGCTGGCCGACCGCCGCAGGGTGCGCAACCACATCGGCACGGTGCACGCGATCGCGATGTGCAACCTGGCCGAACTGACCGCCGGGCTGATGGTCGACGCCTCGCTGCCGAAGGGCATGCGCTGGATTCCGAAGGGGATGCAGGTGCAGTACCTGGCCAAGGCACGGGGCATGCTGCAGGCGGTGGCATTGCCGGCCCAGCCGATCGTGGCCGCTGCCGAGGGCTATGCACTGCCGGTGACGGTGAGTGTGCGCGACCGCGCGGGGACGGAGGTGTTCAGCGCGGTCATCGACATGTGGATGTCGCCGGCGAAGTAGTGTTCCCGCGAACGGCGCAGCCCCTCGTGGGTGGGTCGCGAAATGCGGTTTATCGGCTGGGCCGGAGGGGTGGGGCCGGGCGGGGACGCCGCAAGTACGTCCGTGTAGGCTTAGCCGCGCCATCCATGGCGCGGATACCCCGCCCGGCCCCCCCCCCCGACCTCTGACAGATCTCTGTGGCGTCCACCCACGCAAGAGAAAAAAGAAGAGCAAAAGCAAAAGCAAAAGCAAAAGCGGCCCTTCGGCCGCTTTTTTCATGCGCGCAGAACCCACGAGCGCAGCGACCCGCTGTTGCTCTTGATCTTCTTTTTCTTCTCCGTGGGCTGGCCGCACACGGAACCTGTCAGGGGCCGGGCGGGTTGGGTTCGCGGGGGTGTCCGCGGCATGGATGCCGCGGCCAAGCCTACACGGACGTACTTGCGGCGTCCCCCGCGAACCCAACCCGCCCGGCCAACCCCATGACAAGCATTACGCGACCAACCCACGAGGGGCTGCGCCGTTGGCTGGAAATCACGCCACCGCGCGAAACACCAACGCCAGGATCGCAGGCACCGCCTGGATCATGAAAATGCGCCGGCTCACGCTGTAGGCGCCATAGCACCCTGCCACCACCACGCAGGCCAGCGAGAACGTCACCAGCACCGGCTGCCCGATCACCAGCCCCACCACGATGCCTGCTGCCAGGAAGCCGTTGTACAGGCCCTGATTGGCCGCCAGCACCCGCGTGGTCTCCGCCTTCTCCGGCGTGTTGCGGAAGGTCTTCAGGCCCAGCGGGCGGGTCCACAGGAACATCTCCAGCACCAGGAAATAGACGTGCAGCAGGGCGACGAGCAACGTCAGGGTGAGTGCGATCCAGTACATGGGCAGTTCCTTGGACAGGGATGGGGATCGGGCCCCGGAAAATCAGCGGTCGCGCGGCAGTTTCTTTTCTTCGCGCAGTACACCGAACGCGGCTGCGGTCATGCACGCGGCCACCAGCATGCCGCCGATGAACACCACGTGCGAGCCGAACAATGAGAGGCCCTTGTGCACCCAGGCAAAGCTCAGGTCCGCACCGCGGTAGACCACGGTGTCGATCGCTGCGCCGGCCTTGTAGCGCCACTGCCGGTCCACGCGCGTGTAGATGGTCTCGCGCGCCGGCTTGGCCAGTGCAAATTCGCTGGCGCGGGTCATCACCTGCACCACCGCGACCATCAACGGCATCGGCGAGGCTGCCAGAACCGAGAAGCCGATCAGGATCGCGAAACCGGGAATCAGCAGCGCCGGCGCGATGCCGTGGCGCGACAGCAGCCAGCGGGTCAGGCCCACCTGCATCAGCAGCGCCAGCGCGTTCACCGCCAGGTCGATGCGCGAGAAGAACGCGGTACTGGCCGCCGGGTCAGTGAACGCCGCACGCACGATCGCAGCCTGCTGGTTGTAGAGCAGCGTCCCCACGCCCACGCCGAACACCACCATGATCGCCAGCCAGCGCAGCAACGGCTCGCGCACGATCAGTTTCAGGCCATCCAGCACGCTGCCGCCCATCGGCTTCTCACCCGACACCAACTGCTGCTCCTGCTCGCGCAGCACCGCCCAGTGCCGCAGGCGCCAGATGCAGAACAAGCAGATCGCCAGGAAACCGGCTGACACCAGCATCAGGTTGGCGATGCCCACGCGCTGCACCAGCGCACTGGTGATGACCGGACCAAGGAAGGCACCGACGGTGCCCGCCGCGCCGATGTAGCCGTAATACGCCCGCGCCTGCGCGTTGGAGAAGACATCGGCCATGAAACTCCAGAACACCGCCACCGCGAACAGGTTGAAGACGGTGATCCAGAAGAAGAAGGCCATGCCGCGGCCAGGCACGCCGCTGTCGAACATCATGTAGAAGCCAAGCAGGGTCACGATGAAGAACCCGTACACCGCCGGCAGGAACACCCGTCGCGGGAAGCGGCTGACCAGCCAGCCGTACACCGGCTGCAGCACCAGCATGATCACGAACACGCAGGAGAACAGGAACTGCAGGACGAAGTCCTTCAGCGCGATGCCGTGACTGGCGAACCAGGCAATCAGCATTGGCGGGAACACCGTTTCCAGGTCCGCCGAGGCGGCCATGGCTTCACGCACCGGACGCAGCACGTAGTAGCCGCTGAGCAGGCAGAAGAAGTACAGGAACGACCACCACAGCGCCGGGGACTCGCGCAGCGCCGCCATCAGCCCCTGCAGCGGGCCCTTCCCTCGTACCGCGCTCACGCGGCGTCCCTCGCCAGATGACGGCGGTTGGACAGCGGCATGGCAGGCTCCGGGGCGGTGAAGCGCGTACGTTATCCAATGCACTGCAACATCGCCAGCAGGTGGCCGTTTGAAGGCCGCAACGCGGTGTCATGACCGGGTCCGGATGACACGTTCCGATACACGCTTTCGAGGCGTCAAAATCCCAACTTTTTCAACGAGATGCGCATTCATCTTCGCTTTGTTTGTGCACAGAGGAAAAGCGGCGCTAGAATCGCCATCAGCAGTCGCGCACGGGTCCCACCGATGAAAAAGAACAGCCTGCGTCGTCCGATCCGTTCGGCGGCCACCGGTTTGCTGGGCATGTTGATGCCCGTTGCCTTGTCCACCACCGCGCAGACCCCGCCGCCGTTGCCGCCGATGCCGGCCAACATCGAGTCCGCTGCGGCCACCGCCGTTGCCCACACCCAGCCGGCGGCCTACCGTACCGGGCTGGTGCCGCAGGTGCAGGCGCCCGCCGCAGGCTTCAACGTCGCCAATATCGAATCGATGGCGCAGCAGCTCACCTATGGCGAGCGCGTGCCGGGCATGGCCGTGGCCATCGTGCAGGGCGGCCGCATCCTCAGCGCGCGCGGCTATGGCGTTACCGACGTCAACAATCCGCTGCCGGTCGACGCCCACACCGTGTTCCGCCTGGCTTCGCTGTCCAAGGCCTTCGCCGGCACCATGGCCGGACTGCTGGTCAACGACGGCACGCTGCGCTGGGACAGCAAGGTCACCGACTACGTGCCGGGCTTCCGCCTCAACTCGCCCGAAGCCACCGACCGCCTGACCGTGGCCGATGTGCTCAGCCACCGCGTCGGCCTGCCCTACAACGCCTACGACCGCGACATCGAAGGCAACGCCGAGTACTACGCGCTGACCCAGAAGCTGGCCAACACCAGCCTGAAGTGCCTGCCGGGCGACTGCTACGCCTACCAGAACGTGGCCTTCAGCCTGATCGGCGACGTCGTCTATGCCGCCTCCGGCAGCTTCTACGAGCAGTCGGTCGAGCGCCGCATCTTCAAGCCGCTGGGCATGAACGATGCCAGCCTCGGCCTGGCCGGCATCCAGGCCAGCTCGCGCTGGGCGCGTCCGCACGTGCGCAGCCGCAACGGCTGGGTGTCGCTGACACCGAAGCCGACCTACTACCGTGTTGCCCCGGCGGCTGGCGTCAACGCCAGCGCCAGCGACATGGCGCAGTGGCTGCTGGCGCACACCGGCCATCGCCCCGATGTGCTGCCGGCACCGCTGCTGGCCACCCTGCATTCGAGCCTGATCAACACCCCCGGCGAGATGCGTTCGGGCTGGCGCCGCGAGCGCCTGCACTCGGCCGGCTACGCGCTGGGCTGGCGCACCTTCGACTACGCCGGCCACGACGTGGTGTTCCATGCCGGTGCCGTACAGGGCTACCGCGGCCTGGTCGCGCTGGTCCCCGAACGCGATCTCGGCATCGCCATCATGTGGAATGGCGAGAGCGGCCTGCCCAGCGGCCTGCTGCCGACCGTGCTCGATTCCGCGCTCGGCCTGCCGGCACAGCGCTGGCTGGATGTGGACACCGACTTCGGCAGCGACAACCTGATGGCCGAAGGTGCAAGCCCGGCGCAGCAGGACAAGCGCAAGGGCAAGGGCGCTTCGAGCAACCGCGCGGTGGCGTCGCCGCGCTGATCAGGCGGGCGCGACCGTGAGCATGAAGGGCGGCCTGCAGGCCGCCCTTTTTGTTGGCTGTTGTGGAATCGAGCCGCGCTCGACTCTACAAACGGAGGGCTAATGCGCGAAGTAGTGCATGCCGCCGTCCACCGGAATCACCGCACCGGTGATGTAATCGGCCAGCGGCGAGGCGAGGAATGCCACCAGCGGCGCCACTTCTTCCGGCTCACCGAAGCGTCCGATCGGGATGTTACTGGCGATGAACGCGCGTCGGCTTTCCTCGGTGGGATGCAGGCGGTCCAGGATCTGCGGGCTGTTGATCCGACCCGGCGCAATGGCATTCACCGTGATGCCCTGCTCGGCCACCTCCGACGACAGCCCCTTGCTCCACAGATGCAGCGCTGCCTTCGCCGCGGTGGCGGCATTCACCGAACGGGGCTCCATCGAACCGCTGAAGTTGATCACCCGCCCCCATCCCTGCGCCTGCATCGCCGGCAGCAGTGCCTGGGTCAGCCGTCGTGCGGCAGAGAAGTTCAGCGCCAATGCCTCCTCCCAGATCGTGTCGGCTGCATCGACGGTCGTTGGCCGCGAACCGCCAGCCGCGTTGACCAGGATGTCCACACGCTGCAACGCCGCCAGCGACGCGTCAGCAATGCGTCGCACGTCCCCGGCGTCAGTGACATCGCCCAGCAGGATGATCGGCGCGGGTGCGCCCGCCGCTTCGATCCCTGCCGCCAGCGCCTGCAGCGGTGCCTGCCGCCGTGACGAGATGGCAACACGTACGCCCTGCGCGGCCAGTTGCCTGGCGACAGCGGCACCGATGCCACTGCCCGCCCCGGTGACCAGCGCTGTGCGTCCCTCAAGATTCAAATCCATCGTGTTCTCCTTTCAGCACGGCCGGTGGATCCGGCCCCTGCAGTGCATGCTGTTTGATCACCCGTGATTGATAAACTCCGCAAAAGTTTCAGCATTCAACACCCGGAGTGTCAGATGAACCTGCTGGAAAGCATGCAGGTGTACGTGCTGATCGTGGACAAGGGCAGCCTCAGCGCTGCAGCGGCAGCACTGGCCATCTCCCCGACGATGGCCGGCAAGCACCTGCGTGCGTTGGAGGCGCGGCTGGGCATGCAGTTGCTCAGTCGTACCACCCGGCGCCAGCACATGACGCCGTTCGGGGAGGACTACTACGCCCGCTGCCGGGAGATCCTGCGGCTGGTGGAGGAAACCGATGCTCAGGCCCAGTACCAGCACCTGGCACCCGCAGGCACGCTGCGCATCAGCGCGCCGGTGATCTTCGGCACGCATGCGCTGGTGCCGGCGTTGGCCGATTACATGGCGCGCTACCCCGACGTGCGTGTCGACGCGGTGCTGACCGACCGCGTGGTCGACCTCGCAGAGGAGGGTTTCGAAGCAGCCCTGCGCATCGGCACGCTGGCCGACAGCAGCGTGCTGGTGGCACGTGCATTGGCACCGTATCGCTTGATGATGTGCGCCTCGCCCGGATACCTCGCCCGGCACGGTACGCCCTCCGACCTGCTGGCGCTTGCCCGGCACCAATGCCTGTCCTTCGAACCCAGCGCGCTGGCGCAGTGGCTGCAGGCCGATGCTGGCGGGCTCGGCCATGTGCCCACAGGTCGACTGCAGATCAACAACGGCGAAGCGCTGCGTACAGCGGCGCTGCATGGGCTGGGCATCGTGCTGCAATCGGCACTGCTTCTGGCCGCGGATGTCGAGGCTGGGCGGTTGGTGCAGCTGTTTCCCGAACACGGCCACGCGGGGCGGCCGATGCACGTGGTCTACGCCCACGACCGCTACCCCTCGACCCGCCTGCGCAGCTTCATCGATTTCCTGGTGGAGCGCTTTCCACCGGCGCCGCACCGCTAGCATCGACCGTCAGCAAGGCGGTCGAGCATGGCTCGACGCTGCCAATGGCCCCATAAAAAAACCCCCTCCCCGCTGGGCAGCCAGGGAAGGGGTTTCAGGATGCGGCTATCGGGAAGTACTTAGATCAGCGGCGCCGGGGTTGCCGGCAGAGCGACCGGAGCGGCCTTCTTCTTGCGGGCGGCCGGCTTGCGCTTGGCAACCTTCTTCGCTGCCTTCTTCGGGGCAGCCTTCTTGGTGGCCTTCTTCGCGGTCTTCTTCACTGCCTTCTTGGCGGTCTTCTTGACGGCCTTCTTGGCAGTCGCCTTCTTCGCGACCTTCTTGGCCGGCTTGCGGGCCGTTGCCTTCTTGGCAGTCTTCTTGGTGGCCTTCTTGGCTACCTTCTTCGCGGTCTTCTTGGCAGCAGACTTCTTGGCTACCTTCTTCGCCGCCTTCTTCACTGCCTTCTTCGCAGTGGCCTTCTTGGCGACCTTCTTCGCAGCCTTCTTCACTGCCTTCTTGGCGGTCGCCTTCTTCGCGACCTTCTTCACTGCCTTCTTGGCAGCGGCCTTCTTCGCGACCTTCTTCACCGCCTTCTTGGCGGCGGGCTTTTTCTTCGCAGCTTTCTTGGTTGCCATGGGATGGCTCCTCGTCAGTGATAGGGAGTTGAAACGCCCAGGTGGATCAAACCCGCGGATGCTGCGTGCGGGGACCGCCGGCGCGTCAAGCGCGCCGTTACGGATGCGGCAATGCCCGCCTCGATCGGCGGAGCGGGCATCGGAACGGGAGGTGCCTTGCATTTCTCCGGGGGAAGCGGGGCCATGTCCACCGTCATCTGGGTCGCGGTGGTCTTGAAGGGGCTGCTTCGCATCGGACGATTGATTCTGCGCACTCGGTTTGGCAGGCAAGGTCTGCTGAGGCGAAACCTAATCACGGTTTTTTTTACTGTCAACAACCCCCGCGAAAAATTTTCACATCCGCGCCATCCGCGGTGTTGCCTGCAAGGTCGCGACGCTCCGCCCTCGACGACCAACAAAGCACCACGCACGCGCGTTGCCTGCAGCAACAACAACGCAAGCGTTGAACAAAAACCACTTGAAATAGGCACTCTGCGCAGATGCATGCATGTTGACGGCCACTGCATGCACGCAACGCCGGCACCGGCCGGCGCCGGCATCAGCGCCAGCACAACGGCACCGCAACGGGGGGCGAAAAGTTTTCACATCCGGACGCGTCGGCGCGGGGCGGAAAAGCGGATTTGCGCAAAACTGCGCACGCCCCTCGGTACCGTTCGCGGGTCTGCTGATGCCGCGTCGAGGGCGCGCAGCAAACCCTGCGTCATGAGCCGACGTACTCGCCAAAACAAAAACGGCCACCCGAAGGTGGCCGTTGCAGAACCCGTAAACGACGACTCAGTGGTCGTCGTTCTCCAGGGCTTCGGCGTACGCGTCCGGGTCCAGCAGCTCGTTGACCTCTTCAGCGTTGGTCAGTTCGACCACGAACATCCAACCTTCGCCGTAGGCATCTTCGTTGATGGTTTCCGGCTTGTCGGACAGGGCCGAGTTGACCTCGACAACCTTGCCGCTGATCGGGCTGTAGACGTCCGAGGCGGCCTTCACCGACTCGACGACGGCGATCTGTTCGCCGGCCTTGGCGTCGGCGCCGACTTCCGGCAGTTCGACGTAGACCAGGTCACCCAGCAGGCCCTGGGCATGGTCGGAAATACCGACGGTGACGCGGCCATTGCCTTCGACACGGGCCCACTCATGGGACTTGAGGAACTTGAGGTCGCCGGGGATCTCGCTCATGGGACTGCTCCAGAGATATGCAGGGGGGAAAAAACGGGGCTAGTGTAACCAACCGGCCGCCACTGCTGTCAGTGACGACCGGCGTGTCCGGATCAGGCGTCGGCGAGCACGCCGGGCTGGGCCTGGCCTTCGCGCACGAACGGGAACTTGACCACGCGCACCGGCACCTGCCGGCCACGGATGTCGACGGTGACCTGGCCCAGTTCACCGGCGGGTACGCGGGCAAAGGCGATGCCCTTGGCCAGGGTCGGCGAGAAGGTGCCGGACAGGATCTCGCCCTGGCCGCTGGCCGTGGTCACTGCCTGGCCATGGCGCAGCACGCCCTTCTCGTCCATCACCAGGCCGATCATCTGGCGCGCGGTGCCTGCGTTCTTCTGCGCTTCCAGCACGTCGCGGCCGATGAAGTCGCGGCCTTCGTCCAGCGACACGGTCCAGGCCAGCGCCGCTTCGTACGGGCTGATCTCTTCGTCCATGTCCTGGCCATACAGGTTCATGCCAGCTTCCAGGCGCAACGTGTCGCGTGCGCCGAGACCGGCCGGCTTCACGCCCGCCGCCAGCAGGCGGTTCCAGAACGCGACCACCGCGTCCTGCGGCAGCAGGATTTCGAAGCCGTCTTCGCCGGTGTAACCGGTGCGGGCGACGAACAGCTCGACGCCGTCGTCGGACTGCACCTGCAGGGCGGCGAAGCGGCCCAGCTTGGTCAGCGCCTCGCGCTCGGATTCGCGGGCCAGGCCGATCACGATCGCGCGCGCCTGCGGGCCCTGCACGGCCAGGATGGCCAGGTCCGGGCGCTGCTCGACGCTGACGCCGAACGGCGCGGCCTGCTCGCGCAGCCAGGCCAGGTCCTTTTCGCGGGTGGAGGCGTTGACCACCATGCGGAAGAAATCGTCGCCCAGGTAGTAGACGATCAGGTCGTCGATGACGCCGCCGCGCGGATTCAGCATGCACGAGTACAGCGCCTTGCCGGTGACCTTCAGCTTGTCGACCGAGTTGGCCAGCAGGCGGCGCAGGAACGGCTTGACCTGGTCACCGCGCAGGTCGACCACGGTCATGTGGCTGACGTCGAACACACCCGACTCGCGACGCACGAGGTGGTGCTCGTCCAGCTGCGAGCCGTAGTGGATGGGCATGTCCCAACCCCCGAAATCGACCATCTTGGCGCCAAGGGCGCGGTGGGTATCGTTGAGCAGCGTCTTCTGGGTCATGACCGGGTCCGGCAGCAGAGGAAACAAGAATGCCCATTATCCCAGATCGGTCGCCCGCAGGCGTGCCGCAGCGCAGCGGCCATCTGCAAGCACACCTCATGCGACCGCGCCCGCTGGCCTTGACGACCCGCGGACGCGGCCAAACCACCGCAGCCTCAGCCCTGGGCCACCGCCTCGACCACCAGCACCGTGCCCTGCACGCTGCGCACCCGCACCCACGTACCTGCAGGCAACTCCGGGCCGCTGACCTGCCAGTACGCGTCGTCGATGCTGACCCGGCCCTGCCCACCAACGATACCCTGCTGCAACGGCACCACCCGTCCGACCAGTTGTTCGGCGCGGCGGTTGAGCAACGGTGCATCGCTGGGTCGCGCCCTTGCCTTGCCCCAGCGCCGGTAGCACTGGATCGAGACAACGCTCAGCACGACGAAGGCAACGACCTGCCACAGCAATGGAATGCCGCTGAACACCGCAACCAGTACGAACACCGCCGCCGCGCCAATGCCGATCCACAGCATGAACGCCCCGGGCGCCAACGCCTCGGCGGCAAACAGCAGCAGCGCCAGCGCGCCCCAACCGACGACTTCCCAGCGCATGTCAGCCTCCGAGCGGCGGCGGCCGCTTGCCCGCGGCCTTGTTGTCCTGGCTGGCCAGCGCCTGCTTCGCCAGTTCGGCCACGCCGGCGATCGAACCGATCACGCCACTGGCCTCCATCGGCATCAGCACCAGCTTCTGGTTCGGCGAACTGGCCAGCTCCTTGAACGCTTCCACGTACTTCTGCGCAACAAAGTAGTTGATCGCCTGCACGTCGCCCTCGGCAATCGCCGCCGACACCACCTTGGTCGCCATCGCTTCGGCCTCGGCCAGGCGCTCGCGCGCCTCGGCATCGCGGAACGCGGCTTCGCGACGGCCTTCGGCCTCCAGCACGGTGGCCTGCTTTTCGCCATCGGCGCGCAGGATCTCCGACTGGCGGGAACCCTCTGCCTCTAGAATCTGCGCGCGCTTCTCGCGCTCGGCCTTCATCTGCCGCGCCATCGCATCCAGCAGGTCGCGCGGCGGCTGGATGTCGCGGATCTCGATGCGGTTGACCTTCACACCCCACGGGTTGGTGGCATGGTCGACCACGCTCAGCAGCTGGGCATTGATCACCTCGCGCTGGCTGAGCGATTCATCCAGGTCCATCGAACCGATCACGGTACGGATGTTGGTCTGCACCAGGGCGATCATCGCCACTTCCAGGTTGGCCACCTCATAGGCCGCCTTGGCGGCATCCAGGACCTGGAAGAACACCACGCCGTCCACGCGCACGGCGGCGTTGTCCTTGGTGATCACTTCCTGGCTGGGTACATCCAGCACCTGCTCCATCATGTTCACCTTGCGCCCGACCCCGTACACGATCGGAATCAGGAAGTGCAGGCCGGGGGTCATGGTGTGCGTGTAGCGCCCGAAGCGCTCGACGGTCCACTCGTAGCCCTGCGGCACCATCCGTACCGCCTTGAACAGGATCACCACGGCCACGAAGGCCAGCACCACGGTAAAGAACATGGTCGGGAACATCTTGCTTTCCTTATCTATGACGTCCAGGCCCCAGCATAGCGCGTGAAGGCCGCATTCACAGCGGAGCTACCAGGGCATGCGCCCGCGCAGGATGTCGGCGAACATCACCCAGTCGCCCATGAACGAGTACAGCGGGTGCTGGAATGTCGCCGGGCGGTTCTTCTCGAAAAAGAAGTGACCGACCCAGGCGAAGCCGTAACCGCAGACCAGGGCGGCCAGCACGAGGATGGCTTGCCCGCGCAGGATTGCCGCCGCAACCAGCAGCAACACCCCGCAGCTGCCGATTAAGTGCAGCCGGCGCGATACCGGGTGGCGATGCTCGCTGAGGTAGAACGGATAGAACTCGCGGAAGCTGGCGAAGCGGGACATGCGCGTGCTCCGGGAACCAGGGGCGTCGCCATCATGCACCATCGCTGACCTTGTGGCGCCGAGCCATGCCCGGCTTGCGCGCGCCAGCGCGGTCGGAAGGAGGCGCAGCCACGCACGGCCCGGCGCTACCCTGATGAGGTGCGCGGCCCGAACATGATCACCGCCATGCCGGCCAGGCACAGCGCAGCGCCCAGCAGGTCCCAGCGGCTGGGGCGGATGCCGTCGACCAGCCACAACCAGAACAGCGCGGTGCCGATGTACACGCCACCGTAGGCCGCATAGACCCGCCCACTGGCGGCCGGGTGCAGGGTCAACAGCCACGCGAACAGGGCCAGGCTGGCCGCGGCCGGCAACAACAACCAGACGCTGCCGCCCTTGCGCAGCCATACCCAGGGCAGGTAGCAGCCGACGATCTCGGCCAGCGCGGTCAGCAGGAACAGGCCCAGCGTCTTCACGCTTTCTCCGCCGCCTTGGCCTGCTGCCACAACGCTTCCTGCGCATCCAGGCCCATCGCAGCCAGCGCCCCACCCTGCGCGTCGGCCTGCGCTTCCATCGCGCGGAAGCGGCGTTCGAACTTGTGGTTGGCCCCGCGCAGCGCCGCACCCAGGTCGATGTCGGCATGGCGCGCCAGGTTGGCGCAGACGAACAGCAGGTCGCCCAGTTCTTCCTGCAGCCGCGCCTTGTTGCCGGCGATATCGCCGCGTTCGAACTCCTCGCGCAGTTCCTGCAGTTCCTCGGCCGCCTTGTCCAGCACCGGCAACGGGCCGGGCCAGTCGAAGCCGACCTTGGCCGCACGCGACTGCAGCTTCACCGCCCGCTGCCATTCCGGCAGCCCGCGCGAAATGCCGGCCAGCGCGGAGGTGTCCTGCTCGCCCTTGGCGGCACGCTCGGCACGCTTGATCGCATCCCAGTTGCGCGTCACGCCTTCGGCATCGTCGACGCTCACGTCGGCGAACACGTGCGGGTGACGGCGCTGCATCTTGTCGCTGATCGCGCGTGCGACCTCGGCGAAGGCAAAGGCCCCCTGCTCTTCGGCCATGCGCGCATGGAACACCACCTGCAGCAGCAGGTCGCCCAGCTCGTCACAGAGATCGTCGAGATCGCCACGGTCGATCGCATCGGCCACCTCGTAGGCTTCCTCGATGGTGTACGGCGCGATGGTTGCGAAGTTCTGCTCCAGATCCCACGGGCAGCCGCCCTGCGGGTCGCGCAGGCGCGCCATGATCGCCAGCAGGCGCTCCAGCTCGTGGGCGGCGGCGCTGCCGGTGGTGGGGGTGTCGTGCGCGCTCATGCGGCCTCCAGGGTCAGTCGGACAACCAGTCGCGCCACGGCAGGCTGGTATCACCAAGGGCAATGAAATCGCCGTTCAACAGGGTTTCGCGGCGGTTGTAGCGGAACGGCTTGCCGGTCGCAGCCGACAGTACCGCACCGCCGGCGGCGTGCAGTACGCACTGGCCGGCGGCGGTATCCCATTCGGAGGTCGGGCCCAGCCGCGGATAGACATCCAGGCCACCTTCGGCGATCCGGCAGAATTTCAGCGACGAGCCCTGCGCGATGGTCTCGATGCGGCCCATCCTCGCCAGCAGCGCCTCGGTTTCCGGCGAGCGGTGCGAGCGGCTGGCGGCGACGCGCAGCGGGGCGGTGGCCGGCGTGCGGGTGCGCAGCACGGTGTCGTGCAGGCCCTGCCGGCGATAGGCCAGCTCGCCACGCATGGCATGCCAGACGATGCCGGTCACCGGGGCCAACACCACGCCGAAGGCAGGTGCGCCCTGGTAGATCAGCGCGATGTTGACGCTGAACTCGCCATTGCGCTTGACGAACTCGCGGGTGCCGTCGAGCGGATCCACCAGCCAGTACGCGCCCCAGTGGCGGCGGTGCTCCCACGGCACCTGCGCCGATTCCTCCGACAGGATCGGCAGGTCCGGGGTCAGCTGGCGCAGGCCCAGTTCGATGACCTGGTTGGCGGCCAGGTCGGCGGCGGTGACCGGGCTGTCGTCGTCCTTGATCTGCACCTCGAAGCCATCGGCGTACACCTGCATGATGGCCTGTCCGGCTTCCTGGGCGATGGCGATGGCGGTCTCGCGCAGGTCCGTGGTCAGTTTGATCATCGCGTTCCCTGCAGCCACTGGCGAGCGATGAACAGCGCCGCCAGCGAGCGTCCCTCGGAGAAGTCCTCGCGCAGCATCAGCTGGTCCAGTTCGGCCAGCTTCCACGGCACCACCTCGAGTTCTTCCGGCTCGTCGCCGGCCAGCTTTTCCGGATACAGGTCGCGTGCCACCACCAGCCACGACTGATGGCTCATGTAGGTGGGGGCCAGGGTCATCGCGCGCAGCACGTCGACCCGGCGTGCACCGTACCCGGCCTCTTCCTTCAGCTCGCGGTCGGCGGCCTGCCCGGGGGTTTCGCCGGCGTCGATCCGGCCTTTGACCAGGCCCAGTTCATAGCGGTGCATGCCGGCGGCGTATTCACGAACCAGCAGCACCGTCTCGTCATCGAGCATCGGCACCACCACCACCGCACCATGGCCACGGCTGACCAGGCGTTCGAAGCGGCGGCGTTCACCGTTGGAGAACTCCAGGTCCAGGTGCTGGCGCTGGAAGGGGCCGTTCTCCTCATCGGTGATCCGATGGATGATCGGCAAGCGCCGGCCGGCACGGTCATCGTTCATGCGGAATCTCCGCGGCGGCCGGCGCCAGCGCCGGGGCCGATAGAATGTGCAGGCAGCAACATGTTCATGAGCCCGAAATGCTAGCAGACCCAACCCCCTCCCCGCTGGCCCAGCACTGGCGGCAACGCGACCTGCAGGTGCTGTGGCATCCGTGCACGCAGATGCGTGAGCACCCGCATACCCTGCCGCTGGTGCCGATCGCCCGTGGTGAAGGCGCATGGCTGATCGACCACGACGGCAACCGCTATCTGGACGCCGTCAGCAGCTGGTGGACCAATCTGTTCGGCCATGCCGAGCCGCGCATCGGCGGCGCCATCGCGGCGCAGGCCGGGCAGCTGGAACAGGTGATGCTGGCTGGCTTCGGCCATGAGCCGGCGATCACCCTGGCCGAGCGCCTGCTGGCGCTGGCGCCACGCCAGCCCGGCCGCGAGCCGCTGGCCAAGGTGTTCTACGCCGACAACGGCTCGGCCGGCGTTGAAGTCGCGCTGAAGATGGCCTTCCAGTATTTCCAGAACCGCGGCGAGCCACGGCGCACGCGCTTCATCGCGCTGGAGAACGGCTACCACGGCGAGACCCTTGGAGCGCTGGCGATGGCGGACATTCCGCTGTACCGCCGCGTCTACGCGCCGCTGCTGGCCGAAGGCCTGTTCGCGCCCTCGCCCGATGCCTACCTGGCCGAGCCGGGCCAGAGTGCGGCTGATCGCGCACGCCAGGCCGCTGATGGTCTGGCCACCCTGTTTGACCAGCATCCCGGCGAGATCTGCGCGGTGATCCTGGAGCCGCGCCTGCAGTGCGCCGGCGGCATGCGCATGCATGACCCGGTGTACCTGCAGCGGGTGCGCGAACTGTGTGATGCGCACGGCGCATTCATGATCGCCGACGAGATCGCCACCGGCTTCGGCCGCACCGGCACCCTGTTCGCCTGCGAGCAGGCCGGGGTGATGCCGGACCTGATGTGCCTGTCCAAGGGCCTGACCGGCGGCTTCCTGCCGCTTGCCGCGGTGCTGGCCACGCAGGCGCTGTACGACGCCTTCCTTGATGACTCTCGCGAGCGCGCCTTCCTGCATTCGCACAGTTACACCGGCAACCCGCTGGCCTGTGCGGCTGCGCTGGCGACGCTGGACATCTTCCGCGACGACGATGTGATCGCCCGCAACCGTGGCATCGCCTCGGTGATGGGCGCGCTGGCTGCGCCATTGAGCGACCATCCGCACGTGGCCGACGTCCGCCAGGCCGGCATGGTGGTGGCCTTCGAGCTGTCGCGTGATGGCAACAAGCGCACGCCGTTCGATCCGGCGCTGCGACTGGGCCTGCACGCCTACAAGGCTGCGCTGAAACGTGGCGTGGTGCTGCGTCCGCTGGGCGACGTGCTGTACTGGATGCCACCCTACTGCGTGGATGACGAACAACTGGAGCTGCTGGCACATACCACGCTGGCGGCGATTGACGAGGCGATTGCATGCGCGTGACCCGCTGCCCCATCGACCTGGCGCTGCACAGCGGCCAGACCGTGACCCTGCCGGAAGAGACGGCCAACCATCTGGTGCGGGTGATGCGCCTGCGCGAGGGTGATACCTGCGTGCTGTTCAACGGCGATGGCCACGACTACAGCGCCACGCTGACTGCCGCCGGCAAGCGCGAGGTGCAGGTGCGCATCGATGCGGTGCAGGCGGTGGACAACGAATCGCCGCTGGCGATCACTCTGCTGCAGGGCATTGCCCGAGGCGAGAAGATGGACCTGATCCTGCAGAAGGCCACCGAGCTGGGCGTGAGCGCCATCGTTCCGGTGAATGCCGAGCGCACCGAAGTGAAGCTGGATGCCGCGCGCGCGGAGAAGCGCGTAGCGCACTGGAACAACGTGGTGACCTCGGCCTGCGGCCAGTCCGGGCGCGCGCGCATTCCGCAGGTGGGCTCGCCGGTGTCATTGGCGCAGGCGGCGGCGACGCTGCCGGCCGATACGCTGCGGCTGACGCTGGACCCGCACGGTGCCCATCGCCTGTCGACGCTCGACGCGGCGCCGACGGGCGGCATCGTGATCGCGATCGGCCCGGAAGGCGGCTGGTCGCCGCGCGACCGGGATCAGCTGGCAGCGGCAGGATTCCAAGGCCTGCAGCTCGGCCCGCGCATCCTGCGCACGGAGACGGCCGGCCTGGCCGCGATCGCGGCATTGCAGGCGCGGTTGGGCGACCTGGGGTAAGGTTGATTGGTGGTAGTGCCGGCCGCTGGCCGGCATCCAAGGGATCATGAGGTTGCCGGCCAGCGGCCGGCACTACCGGGAACCCGACCGGCGGATTGCCGATCAGGCCGCCAGCGAATCCAGCGCGGCTTCCAGCGCATCCAGGTTCGGCAGCAGCGCGCTCTGCTCACCCAGCAGCACGCGCATGTGCACGATCTGCGGCAGGGTTTCCTCGGAAGCATCGGCCAGCAGGCCATCGCGCGGCACCGAGATCAACTGCGGGAAATTCTGCGTCAGCAGCGCGTAGTACGGGCGCTGCGCGTTGCCGCTGAGGGCCTTCAGCACGACGACCTTGTTGTGGCCGCCCACGGCTTCCTCGCCCAGGCCGGAAAGGCGCGCGAACGACACCAGCGGCACCTGCCAGCCGTGCCAGCCGATTTCGCCGACCAGCCAGCGCGGGGCGTCGGAAACCGGCTGCACCGGCACCCGCGACATCATTTCGGCCACGGTGGCATTGGGCAGCAGCACGCGCTCGTTGCCGGCCTGGATCAGGACGCCGCGGATTTCGTCATTGCTGGCATAGCTCATGGTGCCTCTCCGTTATCGTCTTCCACGCCCCAGCGCGAGGCGATGGCCTGCGCCAGTTCCTGTGGCTCACCCGCCACCATGCCAGCGGCGACCACCGCCGTGGCTGCGGCAGGGTCATAGCAGCCCTCGCCGACCTGCCCGGCCACCCAGGCACCGGCGGCGGCCAGATCCAGCGCCGGACCCACATGCGCAAGGTCGGCGCCGCTGAGCAGGACCAGCGCAGTGTGGTCGGCCGGCAGCCCGGCAATCGAAATGCCTTGCGCGTCGCTGACGAAATACAGGCCGTCGCTGGCTGCCTGCACGCCGATGTCATCGGCCAGCACGTGCACTTCACCGGGTGTTGCACGCTGGCCGGCTTCGGCCAGCTGCACCGGCAGCGGCGACACCCGTGCCATCTGCTTGACCAGGTTGCCGTAGCGGCCACCGTCCAGGCGCATGTGCACCAGCACCGGCACGCTCAGCGACGACGGCAGCGCACCGAGCAGGCGGCGCAGCGCATCCGGGCCACCAATGCCGGCCAGCACCAGCAGCGAGCCGGCACGTGCGCCCGCAGGCGCCGCAGTGTCCAGGTCCACCAGGCTGAGGTGATCGGTATCGAAGGACGGCAGCGGGGCTTCCATCGCGGCGCTGTACCCGGTGGCTGCGGGTGCGTCTGCTACGTCCTCGACCAGTGACCACGCGGTGTGGTCGAAGGACACCGGCGGCGTTGCCGGTGCGGCAACCGGCTGCATCGGCGCTGCCTCCAGCGGCTCCGGCACCACCGGCTGCAGCGCGGCCAGTGCCTGCTCCAGCGCGATCGGTTCGTGCAGGTGCGCCGGTGGCGCATACAGGCTGTCCGCCGGTACCTCGTCGGCCCAGCTCAATGCCTGGTCCAGATGCGGCTGGAGCGCTTCTTCCCGTGGTGCCGGCGGCGGTGCCGGGTGGCCCGGTTCCAGCTGCAGGGCGGGTTCGTCTTCCGCACCCGGCGGCAGCACCTGCTGGTGGCCGTGCAGCTTGGCGGCCAGATGGCGGCCCCAGCGCTGTGCCTCCCAGCCATCACGGCGCGCCGCCAGCTCGGCTTCGTCGAAGACCAGGGTCAGGCCTGGTGCGGACAGCACCGCTTCAAGCCGCTCCAGAGCATCCTCGATGGCCGCTTCCAGCGCGATCACCACGAACTGTGGACGCGCGTCCTGCAGCAGCTGCGGCTCCAGGCCGTTGGGGTCGTCTTCCAGCACCAGCTGCACATCGGCATGCGACAACGCCTCGCGCAGGCGCTCGCGCGCCGCGCCAGGACGGGCCAGCAGGGCGACGGCCGGGGCCGCCTGGGCTTCACTCACGGACACGGGCGATCCCCAGCAGGTCGTACACGTTACGCATCAGGTCCAGCTCCTGGTACGGCTTGCCCAGGTAGCGCTGCACACCGATCTCGAAGGCGCGCTGGCGGTGCTTGTCGCCGCTGCGCGAGGTGATCATCACGATCGGCACGTCCTTGTAGCGCGGGTCGGCACGCATCGCGGTGGCCAGCTCGTAACCATCCATGCGCGGCATCTCGATGTCCAGCAGCATCAGGTCGGGCACGCGTTCTTCCAGGCGCTCCAGTGCTTCCACGCCGTCGCGGGCGACGCTGACCTCGAAGTTGTGGCGTTCGAGGATGCGCCCGGTCACCTTGCGCATGGTCAGCGAATCGTCCACCACCATCACCAGCGGCACCTGGCGCTCCTGGCGTGGCGCGTTGGCCAGCACCGGCAGCGTCGGGTTGGCGAGGAAGCGGCGCACCAGCGGCGCGACGTCCAGGATCACCACCACGCGGCCATCGCCGGTGATGGTTGCACCGTAGATGCCCGGCACCGACGCGATCTGCAGGCCGACCGGCTTGACCACGATTTCGCGGTTGCCCAGCACCTGGTCGATCGCCACGGCGGCACGCAGGTCACCAGCACGGACCAGCAGCAGCGGTACCTGGTCCTGGCCATCGGCACGCGCCGGGGCCTGCCCGACCAGGCTGCCGAGGTCGTACAGCGGATAGTCCTCGCCGCTGTAGCGATAGCTGCTGTCGGCCGCTTCGAAACGCTCGCGCGACAGGCGGCCGATGCCACTGACCGATGCGACCGGCACCGCAAAGGTGGTTTCGCCGATCTGCACGAACACCGCCTGGGTGACCGCCAGCGTCTGCGGCAGGCGCAGGGTGAAGCGCACGCCCTGGCCCCGCACTGACTGGATATCGACCGAACCGCCCAGCTGGCGCACTTCGTTGCGCACCACGTCCATGCCCACGCCACGGCCTGCCAGCTGGCTGACCTGGTCAGCGGTGGTGAAACCAGAGGCGAAGATCAGGTTGTCCAGTTCCTGCTCGTTCGGCTGCGCATCGGCAGCCAGCAGGCCACGGTCGATGGCGCGGCGGCGGATCGCCTCGCGGTCCAGGCCGGCGCCGTCGTCGGCCACTTCCAGCACGATTTCCGAGCCTTCGCGGTGCAGGCGGATGGCGATCTCGCCCTCCTCCGGCTTGCCGGCGGCGCGGCGCTGTTCCGGCGCCTCCAGGCCATGCGCCACGGAGTTGCGCAGCATGTGTTCCAGCGGCGCGACCATGCGGTCGAGGACGTTGCGGTCCAGTTCGCCGTGGGTACCTTCCAGGGTCAGGTGGACCTGCTTGCCGGTATCCATGCCGGACTGGCGGACCACGCGGCGCAGGCGCGGCACCAGACCGTCGAACGGCACCATGCGCGCGCGCATCAGGCCATCCTGCAGTTCCGAGCTCACGCGCGACTGCTGCTGCAGCAGGGAGTCGTACTGGCGCGACAGATCGTCCAGGACGCCCTGCAGGCCGCCAAGGTCGGCGGCGGACTCGTTCAGCGCACGGCTGAGCTGCTGCAGGGTGGAGAAACGGTCCAGTTCCAGCGGATCGAACTTCTGGTCCGCCTGGTCCTGCTCGCGCTGGTAGCGGGCGACGATCTGCGCCTCGGTTTCCAGGTCAAGTCGGCGCAGCTGGTCGCGCAGTCGCGCATTGGTGCGCTCCAGTTCGGCCATGGCACCACGGAAGGCACCCAGCTGCTGTTCCAGACGCGAGCGATAGATCGCCACTTCACCGGCATGGTTGACCAGGCGGTCGAGCAGGTCGGCGCGCACCCGCACCTGCTCCTGCTGCGGACGCGCCAGCGGATCTTCGTCGGCCACGCCTTCGGCCGGCAGTGGTGCCGACAGCGGGGCATCGGCCGGCGTCGTCAGCGGGCCCACAGCCTGTGCCGGCACGGCCTCGGCCTCGCTGGCCGCACGCGCGGCCGCAGCGGCCGCCGCGATATCGGTGGTGGTGCGGACCTCGAAGGCCTCCACCAGGTCCTGTGCAGGCGCCACCACGCGGTGGGCACCGGTCCGCGTCAGCAGCTGGTGCAGGCGGTCGAAGCCGCGCTCCAGCAGCTGCACGTCGCGGCGTTCGATCTCGGTGCGGCCGGCCGCCACGGCTTCCAGCAGGGATTCGATGCTGTGGCCAAGATCGCCGATGGCATTGATGCCGGCCATGCGTGCGCCACCCTTCAGGGTGTGCAGGTCACGCTGCAGGCCGGCCAGCACCTCGCGATCCTGCGGCGCATTGCGAAGCTCGCTGATCAGGCCATCGCAGTGGTCGAGCAGGTCCTTGCCTTCCTCGACGAAGATGTCGACCAGTTCGCGGTCGTACACACTGAAGTCGAGCGCATCGGCGCCATCCGCGGTGTCTTCCAGGGTGGAGGCTTCATCGTGGAGCGGCGCCCGCTCTCCGGCGTCGGCCTCGGCAGGTTCGGCATCGGTGTTGGCCGTGCCCTGCCCCGGCGCTTCTTCCAGTTCGAAGAACCGCACCGGCTCGGCGGTGGCCTGCAGTGCTTCGGCAGCGCTCACCTCGTTCACCGTCGCCGGGGACGGCTGATCGGCGCTCTCTCCTTCGCCGACCGCCGCCTCCCCGCCGACGTCCGCATCCTCGGCAAAGGCTTCCGCCTCGCCCGGCGCGAGTTCGCTGGCCTGGAGGCCGAGCACGGGCCATTGCCCGTCGTCGTCCAGGGTCTGCTCGTCTTCGATCACGTGCAGGCCGGCCTCGAGCGCGGCTGCCAGCGTGACCGGTTCTGCAAAACCCGGCGCAGCCATTTCATCCTGCAGGCTCGACAGCCCGCTGTCGAGTGGCAGTGCAGCAGCGGCGTCGTCGAGGCTGGCGTCGGCATCGCCCAGATCAGCGGACATCGACGTATTCAGGTCGATTGCGTCAACCTCCGCGGACACCGGCATCTCATCGGCGTCGCGGTCATCCACCGGCAGCGCGCGGGCGTCGAGGTAGGGCGACAGATCGTCGGCCATGGTCAGATCAGCGTCGTCGACCGTCGTGATCGTGGGCACGGCATCTGCTTCGGCCACTTCGACAACAGGCGCACTCTCGACCGGCTGGATCGATTCAATCGCGCCGGTGTCCGCCACGGCAGGTTCACCTTCGCCCGGCGCCGACGGCCAGCCGGCGTCGAAGTAACGCGAAAGATCGTCGCTGGCGGTCAGCTCGCCCACGTCCAGGCCGCTGTCGGCCGCGATGTCCAGCGTCTGCGGGTCGGTTGCAGCTGGAACCGGTTCCAGCGCATCTTCGGCAAGCGGCTGCGGCTCGGCAATGAGATCGGGCGCCACATCGAAAGCGGACGCCATGCTGGTTTCGTCCAGCGTGTCCAGCCCGGCCAGCGGCGCTTCGGCTTCGGATGCCTGCCCGGCATCAGGCGCCAGCTCGATGCCCTCTTCATCCTCGTCCTCCAGCCCGACCATCGGCCAGCGCGCTTCCGGCAGTTCACCGGCCAGCGCCTGCAGGCGCTGTACCAGCGCTTCCTGTGGCGTGATGCGCGGCTGCTCGGCCTGCAGCGCTTCCATGGTCGCGGTGATCGCCTGCGCGGTCGCATCCAGCGCGGCCACGCCCTCGTCGCCCGGTACCACGTCTGCAGCCAGCGCGCGCTTGATGTAGGACTCGGCACCGCCGGTAACGGCAGTGATTTCCGGCACTTCGGTCATCGCGAAGGCGCCGTTCATGGTGTGCACCGCGCGCAACAGCGCGTCGCTGACCGGCTGCGGCGCCTGCTGTGCCAAGCGCAGCCAGTCCTGCAGGGTCGCCTGGTGGACTTCCACTTCGGCTTCCAGGATCTCGCGCAGCACGCTGTCGATGTTGGCCGGCGTGCCCAATGCTTCGGGCGCCGGGTCCGCATCGGCTTCAGCCTGCACCGACGCCAATGCTTCGGCTTCGAGGATGCGGCTGATCTCGTCCTCGCCATCGGCTTCGACCACCGGCGCGGCGGGAGCGGCCGCAACCGGCAGCGGTACGTAATAGGTTTCCTCACCCGCGCCGACGCGATCGGCAATGGCCTGCATCGCCTGCAGGTCCACGCTGATCCGCTGGCCATGACGCAACGCGGCGTTCAGCTGCGGCAGCGCGGCATGCGCGTTGTCGACCATGGCCAGCACGGCTGGCGTCGCCGGGCGGCTGCCGTCGAGCACGCGGTTGAGCATGCCCTCGATCTTCCACGCAAATTCGCCCAGGGTGCGTGCACCGACCAGTCGGCCACTGCCCTTGAGCGTATGGAAGATGCGGCGGATGGGACGCAGACGGTCCATGTTGTCCGGCTGCATGCGCCATGCCGGCAGCAACGTTCCGAGGTTGGCCAGTTCGTCGTCGAACTCTTCCAGGAACACCTCGCGGATGTCCTCGTCGATGTTCTCGGCATCGTCGTCGAAGCCGGCCTCGAAGCCGGCGTCTGCATCTTCCGCGCTGCCCACGGCGACTGGCGCTTCCGCATCGGCCGGCGTCGGGGTCGCCTGCGGATTGAAGTCTGCGGCGGCAGCGCTCAGCTCGGCAAAGAACTGCGCGTCGGCTTCGCTGAAATCAATCGGTGCGATGGTGTCGATGTCGATCATCGACACCGCCGCTGCCGGCACATCGGCAAGCGGTGCGGGCGCTTGCACCGGCACATCCACGGGGGTGATGTCCGGCTCTGCGGCAGCCGGGCTCTCTTCCACCACCGCAGGGGCAGTGGCATCGACGCTCTCCAGCGACGGATGCAGCCCGGCAGCGTCCTCCAGCGACAATGCCTCCATCGCATGCAGCGACAACACGTCGTCGGCATTGTCCAGCGCATCGGCATCGAAACGGAACACGACGTCGTCACTTGCAGAAACCGCGTCATGTTCGGCGGCCACCGGGTCGAACCCCGGTGCGGCATGCGCGCCGGTCTCGATGGACAGCGAGGCGTCGGCGGCGTCCTCTACGTCCAGGCCGGTTGTCGCATTGGACTGCACTGGCAGAGCCGCCTCTGACAGTGTCCACTGGGTGGCGGCGCCCTGCCCTGCATCGAGCTGTTCGAAACTGACCGGATCGAAGCTGGCAAACGTCGGACTGCGCTCATCGTCCGCTGGAGCGAGCGGATCGGTCTCAGGATGGAACGGTGCCAGATCCCATTGCGGGACCTCGGGTGCAGGTGCACTGGAGGCGGCAAAGACCAGCGGTGCATCCGACTCGTCGCGCAGCGACAGCGGCGCGGAGGCGACGGATCCCAGCCCACCGAACATCAAGCTGTTGTCCGCCGCTGCCGGCAAAGGCGTGGCCGGTGGCGGATCGAAGGTGAAGTCCGGCAGCGGTACCGGCACCTCACCGGGTGCCGGCGCGGCCGACTGTACCGGGATCTCGATGTGCTCTGGCTGCAGTGCCTCGCCCTGCAGCACGACCGGCTCACGCTCGATCGACTGCGGCACGGACGCTGCCGGCTCAGCCGCATCGTGGTTTGGCAACGGCCAGTAGCGCAGCGCCTCAAGGCTGCTGCGGGTGATGTCGAGGATGTCCTCGCGACCCGGACGACGGTCGCGCAGGGCTTCCAGGTAGTACTCCAGGCTGGCCATGGCGTCGGCCAGCGTGTCCAGCTGGCGGCCACTCGGCACGCGCTGGCGACCGATCAGCTCGGCTTCGATGTACTGCTGCACACCGCGCAGGTAATCGGCGGCGGTACCCAGGTCGAGCATGCGCAGCGCACCGGACACATCGCCCAGCAGGCGCGGCACGTCGTGCAGCTCGGCATGGTTCCAGCTGGTTTCAATGAACGCGACGAAGTGCTCGCGCGCGGCGGCGAAGTTGGCGATGGCCTCGTGCGCCAGCACCTCTACCGTGCGCCGGTTCTCCACTGCGCTCGGATCGTCCTGGCCACTGCCGCCGGCGCCCAGGTGGGCGACCTGGTCATCCAGCGACGCATCCACGTAGAGCAGCGCCCCGGCGATATCCAGCAACAGGTTTTCGTCGATCTGCTGGCGGCCCTCGACCACGCCACGCAGGGCATCACGTTGCTGCACGACCACGCCGCGGGCCACGCCCAGGCCCATCATGCCCAGCGTATCGGCGACCGCACCGAGCTCGTTGGCCTGGGTCTGCAGCTGCTCCGGCGCACCGCCGGTACGCAGGTGCAGGTCCAGCGCATCCTTGATGCGCAGCAGTTCTTCCTTCACTGCACTGCCCACGGTATCGAGCAGCTCGCGGTTGCGCCCGCTCAGGCTGCCACGGGCATGGTCCAGCTCGGCCTCGGTGGCGGTGATGCTGTCCGGTGCGAATGCCAGCAGCACGCTGTCATGCACGCCCTCTTCGCCACGCGCGGCACGGATCTCGTTCAGCAGCGGCATCAGCACGATCGGGATGTCACGGTGACCGTTCTGCAGGCGCTCCAGGTAATCGGGCAGCAGCACGCTGCCACGCATCAGGGTCGCGCAGGCTTCATCCCGATCGGCCACGCCACCGGCGCCGATGGCATTGGCCAGCTGTTCCAGCTCCTCGGCCACCATGGCCGGGGCGTACAGCTCGACCATGCGCAGGGTGCCCTGCACCTGGTGCAGGTAGCCGGCGCAGATGCGCATGCGGCTGGCGTCGGTCGGGTCTTCCGCGTAGTACTCGACTTCGTTGCGCACCTGGCGCAGGGTCTCGTCCAGCTCGGGCTTGACCCAGCCCAGCGCTGCGTGGCTCATCGCATCGCGCAGACTGCTCATGGACGCGCTCCGTTCGCCGCCGCGCGGAAGCCGCGCGAGTTCTGGCGTGGGGAATGGAAATGCTTCATCGACTGGTTCCTTGCTCGCCGCCCTGCCCGCGTCACGCCGGCAGCTTGAAGTCGGCGACCGAACGACGCAGGTCGGCCGCCAGCTGCGCGAGGTGGCCGATCGATTCGGCGGTCTGCCCGGCACCCTGCGAGGTCTGGCCGGTGATCTGCCGGATCACGCCCATGGTGCGGGTGATGTCCGAGGCCGCAGCCGACTGCTGCTGGGCGGCGATGGAGATGTTCTTGATGAGGGTGTTCAGTGCATTGGACACCCGCTCGATCTCGGTCAGCGCGGTGCCGGCATCCTCGGCCAGGCGTGCACCGGACACCACTTCGGCGGTGGTCTGTTCCATCGAGGTGACCGCTTCGTTGGTATCGGCCTGAATGGCCTGCACCAGGTTCTCGATGCGTCGGGTCGCGCCGGAGGTACGTTCTGCCAGGCGCTGCACTTCGTCGGCCACGACCGCGAAACCGCGGCCCGCTTCACCTGCCGAGGCCGCCTGGACCGCTGCGTTCAACGCCAGGATGTTGGTCTGTTCGGAAATGTCGTTGATCAGTTCCACGATCGAGCCGATTTCCTGCGACGACTCACCCAGGCGCTTGATGCGCTTGGAGGTTTCCTGGATCTGGTCACGGATCTGGTCCATGCCTTGGATGGTCTCGCGCACCACGCCGGCACCTTCGGCGGCGATCACCACCGAACGTTGTGCCACGTCGGCCGACTCGGCCGAGTTGCGCGACACCTGTTCGATGCTCGCCGCGATTTCGCCGATGCGGTCCGACGCCGAGGTGATCTGGTTGGCCTGGTGGCCCGCCGCCTCTGCCAGCTGCATGGCGGTAGCCTGGGTTTCCTGGGTGGACAGCGCGACCTTGGCCGAGGTGTCGTTGATGGTGGTCACCAGGTGGCGCAGCTCGTCGACGGCGTAGTTGATCGCGTCGGCGATGGCGCCGGTCATGTCCTCGGTCACCGAGGCCTTCACCGTCAGGTCGCCCTCACCCAGCGAGGAGATTTCGTCCAGCAGCCGCATGATCGCCTGCTGGTTGCGGCTGTTGAATTCCACCTGGGTCTGGTAGCGCAGTTCCTGCTCGCGCGAGCGGCTGCGCACGTTGGTGGAAACGAAGCCGATGATCGCGATCAGCGACAGCGCACCGGATACCACACCGATCCAGAAGTTCGGGAACAGGCGGGTGTCAGACACCGAGCCGAACGAAGAGAACGCATCGAACAGCTTGCGGCTGTCATCCAGCATGTGGGCCGAACCCTGGCCCAGCGCGGTGGCGGCGGACTGCGCCGCGAACAGCTGGCGCGAGCTGGCCAGGATCGCGTCAGCGTCCTGCTTCATCGCTTCCCACTTCTGCTGCGACTGCTCCAGTGCGGCGACGGCGGCGGCACCGCGCACGGCGGTGATGCCCAGTTCCTCGTTGCCGTTGCGCAGGCCGTCGAGCACCTGCGAGAACACGGTGATGTCGCGTGCCAGTGCATCGCCGGACGTCGCTGCGGCGCTGCCACCGGCGCGCATTTCGGTCACGCGACGGGCCATCGAGCCAGCCACCACGACCTGCTGCAGTGCGCTGTACACCTGCGACGACGGCGCGCCGGAGGCCGACATCGCACGCACCAGCTCGTTCAGCTGGGCCTGCAGGCCCGGCACCGCACCGGTGAAGTTGTTGGCGTTGCCAGCCAGCGCCAGCACCGCCGGTTCACTGGCGACCAGCTGCCCGGCCTGCTTGCCCAGCGGCGCCCAGGTCTCGCCCAGGGTGGCGATGGCACCGGACACGCCCGGCTCCTTGCCGTAGCGCCCCTGCAGTGTCGACACGTTCTGTTCGATCGCGTTGCGGGTCGCCTTGAAGGCGGTGAACGCCTGCGCGTTGCCGCCCACCGCGTCACGGCCCTGGTTGGCCAGCTGCTGCGACAGCACCTGCAGGTCGGCCGCCTTGGAACCGGCATCGGCCAGGCGACTGCCCTGCCAGGTGGCGACGCCGGTGTTGACGCCGAACAGGATCATCGATGCCAGCAGCAGGAACAGCCAGAGGTTGCTGCCGCCCAGCCGCAGCTTGCCGGTCTTGGTGGCGTCCGAAGCAGTACTCATCGTTCAACCTCGATCTTCAATGCAGGGGGCGATGCCCGGCCTCAGGCCGCGGCTTGCCGGAATTCAGGGGTACGCGACAGCAGCGAGAGGGAGAACACGCCCCAGTCGTGGCCGTCGGCGTGGAAGGCGCGATCGACGAAGTGGCCGTAGCGCCCTTCGGCCAGCGTGCCGGCCGCGATCTGCTGGTCCAGTTCAAAGCTGCGCTGGCCGAACAGTTCATCGATGGTCAGGGCGACGTCGCCGCCGGCCTGGCGCATGATCAGCACGCGCTGGCCTTCCTGCTGCACGGTACGCGTGCCTTCCAGGAAGTACTTCAGGTCGACCACCGGGAACAGGTTGCCGCGCAGATTGCCCACGCCCAGCAGCCACGGCTGCGCGCACGGCACCGGGGTCACCGGCGGCATCGGCACGATTTCCACCACTTCGCGGAAATCGGACACCAGCCGGCGCTGGCCGACGCGGTAACCCACGCCACGCCAGAGGTCCTGGGCGAACTGCCGCTCGGGCAGCTGCACCGCATGGGCCAGGCTGCGCCGTTCGTAGGCTTCGAGAATGTCGAAGGGCGAGCGCATCAGGCCACCAGTTCGTTGATCCGCGCGATCAGTTCATCCTCGCGCGGCGGCTTGACGATGTAATCGGCCGCGCCCTGGCGCAGGCCCCATGCCTTGTCGGTTTCCATCGCCTTGGTGCTGACGATGATCACCGGGATGTGCTTGATCGCTGCATCACGGGCCATCGCGCGGGTGGCCTGGAAGCCGCTCATGCCGGGCAGGACCACGTCCATCAGCACCAGCTGCGGCACCTGGTCGCGGACCAGCTGAAGTCCATCCTCGGCATTGTCCGCTTCCATCACCTCGTGGCCGGCACGGCGCAGCCACTGGGTG
This sequence comes from Stenotrophomonas sp. YJH_SMC_120, assembly GCF_059368675.1. Lineage (NCBI taxonomy): Bacteria > Pseudomonadati > Pseudomonadota > Gammaproteobacteria > Lysobacterales > Lysobacteraceae > Stenotrophomonas > Stenotrophomonas sp. YJH_SMC_120. The sequence goes on along the minus strand of NZ_JCAFRY010000019.1, from coordinate 10,858 downwards.
AACACCGCGCGGTCGGTCGGTGAATCCTCGATCAGAACGATACGAGCCATTGTGCCTTTCCCCCCTGGTCAGGCGTTGACGTATGTGCGGATGGCACCCAGCAGTTCTTCACGCGTGAAAGGCTTCGTCAGGTACTGCTCCGAGCCGACGATGCGTCCCCGCGCCTTGTCGAACAGGCCATCCTTGGACGACAGCATGATGACCGGGGTCGCCTTGAACAGCTGGTTGCCCTTGATCAGCGCACAGGTCTGGTACCCGTCCAGGCGCGGCATCATGATGTCGACGAAGATGATCTGCGGCTGCTGGTCTGCGATCTTCGCAAGCGCTTCGAAGCCGTCGGTGGCGGTGACCACCTCGCAGCCTTCGCGCTTGAGCAGCGTTTCCGCAGTCCTGCGGATGGTCTTCGAATCATCGATGACCATCACCCGGAGTCCTGCGAGTTCCCCGCCCGCAGTCGTGTTTTCAGTCATTGCCTATCCCCAAGCGCACGGCCCGATCTCTGGCGGGGGCCGCTACGAAAGCGTATCTATATCGCACTTTCCGCGCCCGCTTCAAGGCCGCCCCATGGCGCGGGGCATGGCACCCTCCTGAACGTGACGGGTTTCGCAATGCGTGCGCGACCGCCGGGCGGACGCTGCGTTGCAGGACGGCGGGGAGGCGCGCGAGCGGCGTTGCCGCTACCATCAACGCCTTGCCTGACAGGTGCGCCCATGCCGTTGAACGTCATCGTGGTGATGGATCCCATCGCCCACATCAAGATCGCCAAGGACACCACCTTTGCCATGCTGCTGGAAGCCCAGCGCCGCGGCCATGCCCTGCACTACGTGCGCCCGGGCGGCCTGGCCCTGGAGGGTGGCGTAGCGGTGGCCCAGACCGCGCCGCTGCAGGTGCGCGACGACCCGGCCGGCTGGTATGAGCTGGGCGCGTTCAGCCGCACCGAGTTCGGCCCCGGCCAGATCGTGCTGATGCGCAAGGACCCGCCGGTCGACGCCGAATACATCTACGACACCCAGGTGCTGGACGTGGCCGCAGCGGCTGGCGCCTGCGTAGTCAACAACCCGCAGGGCCTGCGCGACTACAACGAGAAGCTGGCCGCGCTGCTGTTCCCCCAGTGCTGCCCGCCGACCCTGGTCAGCCGCGACGCGAAGGTCTTGAAGGCCTTTGCGCTGGAGCACGGCCAGGCCGTGCTGAAGCCGCTGGACGGCATGGGCGGCCGCTCGATCTTCCGCAGCGGCCAGGGCGATCCGAATCTGAACGTGATCCTGGAAACCCTGACCGACGGCGGCCGCAAGCTGGCGCTGGCCCAGAAGTTCATTCCCGACATCACCGCCGGCGACAAGCGCATCCTGCTGGTCGATGGCGAACCGGTGGACTACTGCCTGGCGCGCATCCCGCAGGGCGATGAATTCCGCGGCAACCTGGCCGCCGGCGGCCGCGGCGAAGGCCGCCCGCTGAGCGAGCGCGACCGCTGGATCGCCGCCCAGGTCGGCCCGGAGATGAAGCGCCGCGGCATGCGCTTCGTCGGCCTGGACGTGATCGGCGATTACCTGACCGAGGTCAACGTGACCAGCCCGACCTGCGTGCGCGAACTGGACGCGCAGTACGGCCTGAACATCGCTGGCACCCTGTTCGACGCACTCGAGGCCGGCCTGCGCTGATGTCTGCCGCACCTGCCGTCCTGCCCCCGCCGCCGCGCGAAGCGCAACGGCTGGGGGCGACCATCGCGCTGTCGGTGCTGGTCCACGCCCTGCTGATCCTGGGCGTGGGCTTCGCCGTGAAGGGCGATGCGCCGCTGGTGCCGACACTGGAAGTCATCTTCAGCCAGACCCGCACCGCGCTGACCCCGAAGCAGGCCGATTTCCTGGCCGCGGCCAACCAGGAAGGCGGTGGCGAGCACGACCGCGCACAGCGTCCGCGCGACAACCAGGCCGGCATCGTGCCGCAGGCCCAGTCCGGAATCAGCCCGGTTCCACAGCAGCAGCAATCGGCCGCGCCGGTTCCGCCGCCACAGGCACGGGTGGTCAGCAGCCGCAATGGCGAAGAGGTGGTGGCGCAGGCGCAGTCCCGCCCCACGCCGGATCAGCCCGAACCGGATGCGCCCTTGAGCGCACGCGAACAGCGCGACGTGGAGATGGCGCGGCTGGCTGCCGAAGTACATCTGCGCTCGGCGCAGTACGCCAAGCGCCCGAACCGCAAGTTCGTGTCGGCCAGCACGCGTGAGTATGCCTATGCCAATTACCTGCGCGCCTGGGTCGACCGCGCCGAGAAGGTAGGCAACCTGAATTACCCGGATGAGGCGCGGCAGCGCCGCCTCGGCGGCCAGGTAGTGATCAGCGTGGGCGTGCGCCGCGATGGCAGCGTGGAGAGCAGCCGGATCCTGCGTTCGAGCGGGACGCCATTGTTGGATGAGGCCGCCCTGCGGGTGGTGCAGCTGGCCCAGCCGTTCCCGCCATTGCCGAAGACTGAAGACGAAATCGACATCCTGCAGGTCACCCGTACGTGGGTGTTTCTGCCGGGCGGCACCCTGCACGACGACCGGTAGGGTTTTGTTGCCCGGGCCTGCGGCCCGGGACCCGCTGGAGGCAACAGCAACAACTGAAGCAACAGCAACAGCGGCGGTTGGGCTGTGGGTTTGGCGGGGCGGTGTGGGCTTGCAGGACACGCCGTAAACCCGTCCCTGGGGGCTCGATGGCGCCTTGCTCGTGTGCGCTGTCCTGCGCACACGGCAAGACCGGGGTTGGGCGTCCTGCCCAACCCGCCCGAGGCGTGCCTCGGGCCCATGGCGCAACGGTCCTGCAAGCCCACACCGCCCCACCTCTGACAGATCGCGGCGCATCACGTCCCGCTCCGCTGTTGATAGGTGTCGACCTTGGTCGACACATATCCACGCTACGTGTGGATGCGAGCGAAGCGATCCGCTTTTGACTTTGATTCTCTTTTTTGATTTTCCGTGGCGGACGCACACGGAAACTGTCAGAGGCCGGGCGGGTGGGCTGCGCAGGGGCGTGAGCCGCATGGATGCGGCGACCGAGCTTACAGGGACGTACTTGCAGCGCCCCCTGCGCAGCCCACCCGCCCGGCCAAACCACGGCTTTTGATCTACGCGACCAATCCCGCCACGAGGGGCTCAGCCGTTGGCCTTCGCCTTCGCCTCGCGCGCGGCCTGCTGCTCGACCAGGGTCAGCGCCACATTGTCACGCAGGTACGCCGGCTCGACCTTCTCCGGTGCAATGGCTTCGCCGCGAGCGAACGCCGGCACCGCCAGTGCCAATACATCCGACGCCCGCGGCAGCGCCGTCGCATCAAAGCCGCGCAGGCCGGTGCCCAGCTGGGTCACCAGTGCCCCCTCGGCTGCACCGAAACCGGTGCCGACACCGTAGGCCGACATCCCTTCCGGCAGCGCAACCGCAGCGGGTGCGCACACGCGCTCGGCATCGCGTGCCACCGGTAGGCCGTCTACACGTTCGAAGCGCGCGACATACAGCTCCCCCATCCGTGCATCGATCGCCGACAGGATCTGCGTTTCGTCCGCCGGTGCCCGCAGCGCCAGCACCTGCAGCGTCGAGACCGGCAGCAACGGCCGATCCAGTGCCAGCGCAATGCCTTGCGCGATGGCGATCGCCAGGCGCACGCCGGTGAACGCACCCGGGCCGCGGCTGAGCGCGATACCGTCCAGCTGGCGGCGGCTGATGCCTGCTTCGGCCAGCAGCGCCTCGGCCCACGGCAGGCTCAGTTCGGCATGCCGGCGCGGGGCGATCTCGAAGCGTTCCAGCACCTGCCCATCGACATGCAGGGCAACGGAACAGGCTTCGGTGGCGGTTTCAAAGGCGAGCAGTTTCATCGGATCGGGTCAGAACAGGGGGAACGTGGCACCGGGCGCCGGCTCGGGGCCGGTCGCAACGGCGGCCGGGGCAGCCGCATGATCGGCCACGGGCGCCCATTGTGGCGTAAAGAAGGCCTGCACATCGGCCAGACTGCGGGTACGGCGGAATGGCGGCAGTGAATCGAGGAAGACCCGGCCATAACCACGGTTGAGCAGCCGCGGGTCGCACAATACCAACACACCACGGTCGCTCTCACTGCGGATCAGGCGACCGACGCCCTGTTTCAGCGCAATCACCGCCTGCGGCAGCTGCTCATCGCGGAACGGATTGCCACCCTGGCTGCGGATCGCCTCCAGCCGTGCCTCGTACACCGGATCGTCCGGCGCCGCGAACGGCAGCTTGTCGATCATCACCACGCTCAGCGCCTCGCCCACCACGTCCACGCCCTCGCGGAAACTGGCCGAGCCCAGCAGCACGCCATTGCCCGATTCGCGGAAGCGCTGCAGCAGCGTCGCGCGCGGCGCCTCGCCCTGCACGAACAACGGCCATGGCCCATCACGCAGTGCCTCGGCGGCCTCGCGCAATGCACGGTGCGAGGCAAACAACAGGAATGCCCTGCCCTGCGAGGCCTGCAACACCGGCCGCAGGGTCTGGATCAACGCAGTACCGAAGCCCCGCGCAGCCGGATCAGGCAGGCCTTCGGGCAGGTAGCACAATGCCTGCTCGGGCCAATTGAACGGACTCGGCTGGACCAGCGTGTGCGGATCGTCCAGGCCCAGGCGGGTGGCGATGTGGTCGAAGCCACCGCCCACGGTCAGCGTCGCCGAGGTGAAGATCCATGCCGCGCGACTGCGTTCGCGATGCTCACGCAACGGGCCGGACACATCCATCGGCGTGCGCTGGCAGCGAAAACCACGTGGCGTGAGCTCGTACCAGAGCACATCAGCGGCAGTGGCGGTTTCCGCCGGGTCGGTATCGAAATCGAGGGCAGGTTCGTCATCGCCCAGCCAGCGGCTGAGCCGCGAGACCGCTTCGCGCGCCCGTGCATGGCAGGCATCCAGGCCCGCCGCGGCTTCGCGCAGCGGCTGCAGTGCCTGCTCCAGCGTCACCAACCCCGCCATCACCGTATCGAATCCATCGCGCACCTGCGGCATCGCCAACGCGCGCCATTGCGTGCCACGCGGCGGCAGTCCCTCCATCGCCGAACGCAGGGCCAGCAGCGCCTGCTGCAACTGGTCGACCGGTTCCTGCAGCGCGGACTGCGCGCCGCCGACGCCACGCGCTTCGGCCAGGCAGTCGCGGCCCAGTTCCTGCCACGGGCGCATGCCGAAACCTTCGCCGAAGAACTGCGCGGCCAATTCGGGCAGCTGGTGTGCCTCGTCGATGACGAAGGCCTGCGCCCCCGGCAGCAGTTCACCGAAGCCATCCTGCTTCAGGGCCAGATCGGCCAGCAGCAGGTGATGGTTGACCACCACCACATCGGCCGCCTGCGCACGCTGCCGCGCGCGCACCACGAAGCAGTCATCCCAGAACGGGCAGTCGGTACCCAGGCAGTTGTCGACAGTGGAAGTGACCATCGGCAGCAGCGGCGAATCATCGGCCAGGCCTTCCAGTTCGGCGATGTCACCGAACTCCGAACGACCGGACCAGGCCAGGATGCGCTGGAACTGCGCCGCCTGTTCGGGGCTGGAAAAACGCGGCTCGCCGCGCGCCTGCTGCAGGCGATAGCGGCACAGGTAGTTCGCGCGCCCCTTCAGCAGCGCACTGCGCAGGCCGACACCCAGCGCCTGACGCACCCGTGGCAGATCGCGGTGGTAGAGCTGGTCCTGCAGCGCGCGGGTTCCGGTGGAAATGATGGTACGCAGCCCGGACAGCAGCACCGGCACCAGGTAGGCAAAGGTCTTGCCAGTGCCGGTACCGGCCTCGGCCAGCAGCGGGTCACGCTGCTGCAGCGCATCGGCGATGGCTTCGGTCAGGTGCAGCTGTGCCGGACGCGGGACGAAGGCATCCAGGTGCGAGGCGAGCGCGCCGCCGTCGCTGAGGGCTTCGCGGCTGGCATGGACAAGGTCGGACATCAGAGGGAAAGGATACCCGGCCGGGCGCTGCCCGGCACCCGTTTCAAGCCAGAGCGCAGGCAAAGGCAACAGCAACAGCGTGGTTCATGGCTCTGGGTTGCTGCGTGTTTGGCGGGGCGGGAGGGGCAGGCAGGACACGCCGTAAACCCGTCCATGGGGGCTCGATGGCGCCTTGCTCGTGTGCGCTGTCCTGCGCACACGGCAAGACCGGGGTTGGGCGTCCTGCCCAACCCGCCCGAGGCGTGCCTCGGGCCCATGGCGCCAACGGTCCTGCCTGCCCCTCCCGCCCCGCCTTCGACAGTTTCCCGGTGACGGATGGACGTGCTTCGTGGCGTCGCGCTTGCTCGACTGGATTCAGAAGCGGTGGGTCGAACGGAAACAATAAGGGGTCGAGTGCGCGCAGCGCGCGACCCGCTTTTGATTTTCTTTTTCTTTTCCGTGGCTGGACGCACACGGGAACTGTCAGAGGCCGGGCGGGGTGGCTTCGCGGGGGTGTCCGCGGCATGGATGCCGCGGCCAAGCCCCCAGGGACGGTTCACGGCGTCCCCCGCGGACCCACCCCGCCCGGCCAAGCGCGGCTTTTGCTTTACGCGGCCAAGCAGCCAGCCACGAGGGGCTGTTCCGTTGGCTGAAAACTCAGTACCGCTTGATCCCCGGCACCGTGCAGCCTTCCAGCTGCGCATGCGCCGACACCGCATTCTCCTTCTCGCCCCGCGCCAGGCGAGACTGCTCGATCGTCGCCCAATGCCGGCGGCACAGCGGCCCTGTCTTCGAGCCCAGGTCGACCGCCTTGCGCGCGAACGCCTCCGCCTGCGCCCACTGCCCCTGCAGCAGCGCCAGCTCGGCGCGCTCCTGCAGCACCGCCGGGTCGCCGGCGACGATTTCCAGCGCGTGGTCCAGGCTGCTGGCGGCACCGGCCAGATCGTTGGCTTGGCGTTGCGCCTGCGCGGTCACCCGCAGATCTTCCACCTGCGAGTCACGCAACGGCTGCACCGACAGCTCCTTGTCATCCGGGCCAGCGGCTGCGTCAACTGCGGCCAGGCGCTGCGCCGGCGTGGTGGTATCGACCGGTTTGACCACCGGCGGTGCACTGCTCACGCAGGCGGCCAGGGACAGGCTGAGGCCGGTCAGGGCCAGGGGCTGCAGCAGGGATCGCATGTTCATCGGCATCATCGGCTCGGGGGAGGAGTGGCAGCGGGCGTCGCGGCAGGTTCGGCAGGCACTTCCGGCTTGCGGTCCAGGCCGAACCAGCTGCGCCAGCCACCACCCTCGCCTTCGGCCTCACCCTGCCCGTCCGGCGACACCGCCGGTGCACAGGGCGCATAGGCCGGCGCATAGCCGACCACGAACGGGAAGCGGCGCGCTCCCGGGCAGCCTTCGTCGGTCGTGTTGAGGCCGCTGGCGGCCACCGACTGCCAGTCCAGGCCCTTGTTGCTGACCCGCAGCGGCGCACTGGGAAGACGCTGGAAGATACCCGACCAGACCCGCATCGCGCCGGTAGCACCGTACAGGCCAGCCTGCTCGTTCTGGTCGTTGCCGATCCAGATCACCGCCAGGTGATCCCCGGTGTAACCGGCATACCAGCTGTCACGACCATCATTGGTGGTACCGGTCTTGCCGGCCGGCTGCAGGCGGCTGAGGCCATCGGCGTTGAGCCGCTGCGCGGTGCCGCTGGCAACCACCTGCTGCAGGCCGACACTGATCAGGTTGGCGGCAATCGAATCGCCTTCCTGGGCCGGTGCCGGGGTCTTGTCGTAACGCTTGAGCAGCTTGCCCTGCGGATCGAGCACGCCACGCACCGCATGCAATGGCTGGATTTCGCCACCGGACGCGAGGAACTGGTACAGCTGTGCCATCGCGTATGGGCTCTGGTCGGTCGAACCGAGGATCACCGCCGGATTCGCTTCGGCCTTGATGCCGGCCAGCACGTGGATCAGCTGGGTCACACGCTCGGGGCCGACCTGCATGCCCACGCGCACCGTGGCCTGGTTGTAGGAATGCGCCAGCGCGTCGATCAGGCGCACGGTGCCGTGGCTGCGGTTGTCCGCGTTGCCCGGGCTCCAGTTGCGGCCACGGCCGAGCTGCACCGTCACCGGCGAATCGTCGACCCAGCTGGCCAGCGAGTAGCGGTCCGGCTGCGCCAGCGCCAGCAGGTACACGAACGGCTTCAACAGCGAGCCGACCGGGCGCTGTGCTTCGATCGCTCGATTGAACCCCACCTCGGACACCTCACGGCTGCCGATCACCGCCAACACGTCACCGTTGTGCACGTCGGTCAGCACCATGCCGGCCTGCAGTTCGGGACGGCGCTTGCTTTCCAGCGACTTGATGGTGCGGGTCACCGCGCCTTCGGCATAGGCCTGCGCAGACGGCGACATGCCGGTCATCACGCTCAGGCCGGCGCCCTGCAGCGCCGATTCCGGATAGTCATGGCCGAGCTGGCGGCGAACCAGGTCCACATAGGCCGGGAAGCGGTTGGCCGCCACCAGGCCCGGCGTCTTGGGCACGCCCAGCGGCGCCTTCAACGCACGCTGGTACTCGGCATCGTCGATCAGCGTCGCCTCATGCAGCTTGCCCAGCACGAAATTACGGCGATCCAGCGCGCGTTCCGGGTTGCGCCGCGGATCGTAGTAGGACGGGCCCTTGACCAGGCCGATCAGCAGCGCGATCTGCTCGGTTTCCAGCGATTGCAGGTCACGGCCGAACCAGAACTCGGCGCCGGAAGACATGCCGTGGATGGCCTGGCTGCCGCGCTGCCCCAGGTACACCTGGTTGAGATAGGCCTCGAAGATGGTGCGCTTGTCGTAGCGCGCCTCCATGATCAGCGCGTACAGCACTTCGTTGAATTTGCGGGTGACCGTCTGTTCCTTGCCGATCCCGAGCAGGCCGCTGCGGGCCAGCTGCTGGGTCAGCGTGGACGCCCCCTGGCGACTCTGGCCACCGGAACGGACCGTCACCCACACCGCGCGCGCGATGCCGGACAGATCGATGCCGTGGTGACGGTTGAAGTCCTTGTCCTCCACCGCCTGCAGGCCGGTCACCAGCAGGTCCGGCGCCTCGTCCATGCGGATCAGGCGGCGTTCTTCCTGCTTCTGCCCGTACAGGGTGGCAATACGCGCCGGGTCCAGGCGCGCAGCCTTCAGCGCCTTGCGGTTGTCGGCATCACGCAGCGACGCGACCGCACCGTCTGCCAGCGACAGTTCCAGCCGACGCGGTGCGACGCGGCCATCCACATCGTTGTAGCCACGGCTGGAAATGACAAAGCGCCCGCCGTTCACCGCATAGGTCGCCGGCTCCTTGCCCTGCCCGTCATCGCGGTAGGCGGATGCGGCGAGTTCGGTCTTCAGGGTCGCCGCGTCCATCGCCTTGCCGGGTGTGAGCACCAGCGGCCGCGCATATACCCGGGTCGGGATCTGCCAGCGCAGTTCACCGAAGCGCTGGGTCACCTGTTGGTTCAGGTACAGCGTATAAGGGATCAGGAAGCCCAATCCCAACGCGACCGCAGCCATGCTCCAGGTGATCAGGCGACGCCGCCACAGCGGGCTGTCGTCCTGCTGGTCGTCGTCGAAATCGTCGATGTCGTCGGAATCGTAGCGTCGGGGCACGGGCATGCAGGCAGGTAGGGTCTGGCGAGTCTAACGCAGGCGCCGCGGTGGCTGGCAGGCGATGGCCCGCGGTTTCACTGCAGTTCAAGCAGCGCGCGGCGCCCGCCACCCGGCCCACGCACCCGCAAGCGCTGCCCAGCCCCCTTTCCAGCCGCCCCCCGCCAGGCAGACGTTGGCCAGGCGTGCGATCAACCGCGGCGCATCATGGGCGATCCAGCCTGCCGGCACATCCACGCGGCGATACAGCTGCAGGCGCGACCAGGCCATGCGCCAGGCGAGCGCGTGAAGTCCCTGGAAGCGCTCCGGCGCCACCACCACGCCGCGCTGTCCCAGCAGATCGGCCAGGGCCAGCAGGCGCCCGGCCGTGCGCTGGCGCGCCTGTGAATCGAACAGATCGAGATGGCGCAGGCGTTGCAGGAAACCGCGGCGACTGGCACCGATCTGGTTGTTGCCATGCTGCCGGTAGTCGATGGTCGGTTCGGCCAGCATGTCCAATCCTCCACGCAGCGATGCGTGGACCGCCAGCCATTCGTCGTGGCTCCAGCCCGGCGGGACCGGCAGCGATCCGGCCAGCAGCCCGCGGCGCAGCGCACAGGTGGCACCGGTGATGAAGTTGCGCAGCAGGATCGCGTCGATCGCAAGGCCCGAGCGTTCCAGCTCGACCTCGGCCGGATGGACCACCAGTACCTCCAGCAGCCGCTGGCCAAGCGGCGCGCCCTGCGCGTCCACCAGCCATGCATCGCTGTGCAGCAACAACAGGCCCTGATCGGCCTGGAAGCGCTCCACATAGCGGCGGACACGCCCCGCATGCCAGACATCATCCTGGTCGCACAGGAACAGGATGTCGGCCTGGCAACGCATCAGTGCATCGGCGAAATTGCGCACATAGCCGAGATTGCGCGCGTGCTGGACGATCTCGACACGGATGCCCAGCGCCTGTGCACGCGGCACGAAGGCCTGCAGCAGCTGCAGCGTCTGGTCGCTGGAACCGTCATCGCCGATCATGACTTCGTTCACCGGAAGATCCTGGTCGAGGATGCTGTCCAGCTGCGCCTGCAGGTAGCGCGCACCGTTGTAGGTGCACAGCGCGACGCCAATGCGCTCGGCAGGGGCCGATCGGGATGGCGCGTCAGGCATCGAACGTACTCGCGGAAACAAGGGCCGGGGGATGGTAGCAGAGCCCCCAAAGAGGATGGATACGGTGGCTGGCTAGCTGTGATCTCTCTGTACGTTGTTCATCCGGGACATCTTTGGAAAATGGTGGTTACCACACCTCTCCAGACCCCAAAGAGCCCGGATGAACCACTATAAAAATGCCCGTTTGACCGTCCATAGTCGAGCACTTCTTATTCGC
>NZ_JCAFRY010000018.1:0-84511 GCF_059368675.1 Stenotrophomonas sp. YJH_SMC_120 | reverse complement strand
TGGGTGATGGGCGGCGGGCGGCGGGCGGCGGGCGGCGGGCGACAACCTACGGGGGTAGAGTCGACTGTCAGTCGACTATCGCGCGCAGCGCGGGCTTCCAGGCGGTATCGCCAACAGCAGTCGACTAACAGTCGACTCTACCCCGTCGGGCGCCCCAAGCCAGGCGAATGCCCCTGTGTACATGCTCCACAGGCATCACTTCATGCCCTCGCACCACGCAGCGCCCCGCATCTGCACCCGTAGCATCAAGCCATGCCCAGCCCACCCTCCGATCCCAGCGCACCGCTCGTCGCCATCGTTGCCTGCCACGGCCAAGGCCTGTTCGAGTTCGGCTGTGCGGTTGGCCTGTTCGCGCCGGTGCGGCCGGAACTCGGCGTGGCCTGGTACCGCACCCAGCTGTGCGCGGGTGAACCCGGTGCGCTGCGCATGCTTGGCGGAACGCAGGTGCAGCTTCCCTACGACCTCAGCACAGTTGATGACGCCGACATCATCGTCATTCCCGGTTGGCGCGAGCCCAGCGAGCGCCCGCCACAGGCGCTGCTTGATGCACTCATCCGTGCCCACGGCCGTGGCGCGCGCATCGCTTCGATCTGCTCCGGTGCCTTCGTGCTGGCGTGGGCCGGGCTGCTCGATGGCCGCCAGGCCACCACCCACTGGCGCCTCACCGAAGCGCTGGCGCGCGAGTTCCCGCGCATCGATGTGCGCGAAGATGCACTGTATGTAGACACCGGCAGCATCATCACCTCGGCCGGCTCGGCGACCGGCATGGACATGATGTTGCACATGGTGCGCAAGGATTACGGTGCGCGCGTGGCCAACCTGGTGGCCGAACGGCTGGTACTGGCGCCGTGGCGTGATGCCGAACGCAGCCAGCGTGTCAGCCGCGCCATTCCCCATGGCGAGCCCACGCGCCTGGCAAGGCTGATGGAATGGATGCGCCGCAACCTGCGCGAGCCGCACTCGCTGGGCAGCCTCGCCGAGCAGGCCGCACTCAGCCAACGCACCCTGCAGCGGCAGTTCCTGGAGGCCACCGGCCTGTCGCCCATCGACTGGCTGATCCGCGAGCGCGTGGCCTACGCCCGTGAGCTGCTGGAAACCACCGACCGGCCGCTGCAGTGGATCGCAGAACAGGCGGGCTTTGGTTCGCAGGAATCGTTCCGTCGTCACTTCCGTGGCCAGGTCGATGCGAGCCCTACCGAGTACCGCAGCCAGCATCGCGGCGGTGTTGGCGCGGATCGGCTGGTGGGTTGCTGATCCAGCTCAGCGCTCTCCAGCGCCACGTGAGAAAAGGCTCACGGCGGACGGTGGAGACCCACGTATAGTGATGGGCGTCACACGAAGCCCCTTCCATGCTCCACGCATTTGCTTACTCCAGCCACATGTCGGCTGGGCTTTCCGATGAAACCCTCCGCCAGATCGTCTCGGACTCTGCCGCGTTCAATCGCCGGGTGGACGTCACCGGAGCGCTGCTCGTCGACGGGCAGCGGTTTTTCCAGTACATCGAAGGCCCGCCCGACGGCCTGGAGGCGGTCAGGCGCCGCATCCACGACAGTCGTTCGCACGCCGCCGTCGCCCCAGTACTGGACATGGCAATCGGCGCACGCGCCGTACCCTACTGGGCGATGACCCGCATCGAGACCGGGCAGATCGTCGTGTCCGGGCTGGTCAATGCGCGATGGGACGAATTTGGCCATTCCGTTCCAGGCATGGATCAGCTCGTTGGCCTGCTGCGTCCGCATTTCCCACGCATCGGCACCGTCGAGCCGCCACGCGCCCCCGCCTGATACACACTGAACCGTCGCCTTGCGTGCGCCTGCCGACGCGGCCGTGCGTTACGTTCGGGCGTCATCATCAGGATCCTCCTTCCCGCTGTCTTCGCCACGCCCATCGCATGCCAGTACCCGCCCCACCTGCAACGGAAACACGCGCATCGCCCGCCGACCTGTTCGAGATCGTCATCGTGCGTGCAGGCACCGCCCTGTTCGCGATCGACATCCAGGCTGCCGTCGAAATTCGCGGCCTGGAGGCATTCGGCCCTGCAGACTGCAACGGCAGGCCGACCGTGGAAGTCCGTGGGCAGCCATTACCCGTGGTCGACCTGCGCCGCATGAGCGGCCAAGCGGCATTCGACGGTGGCAGCCCGGCCATGCTGTTGATCAATGCCGGTACCGCAACGCTGGCGCTGGCCGTGGATGAGGTGCTGGAGATCGAGACACCGGACGCGAGCGCACGCGTGCCCGAGCGTGCCGCAGGCCGATCGTTCGGCTTCTGCAGCCGGCACATTCAACTTGACCCGGCGCGCTCGGCTGCACTGATCGAACCGGTGGCACTGCTGGGCGCACTTGCCGCGCCGGAGTGACCGGCGGCGTCTCAGGATCGTCCTGCCAAGGCACGGTTTCGCAGCCTCCAGCACTGCGCGGCAACGCCGATCACAAACACTGCCGCCAATCCCAGCAGCGTCTGCAGCACCACCGGGGCCATCGGCGCGGCAGCAATCGGATGCGCTGCCGGCACGCGGGTCAGCGTTTCGTTGACGCCGGGCACCAACGACAGCAGGAAGCTGAAAGACAGCGCAAACGTCGATGCATAAGGTGCTGCGCGCCCCAGCCAGCGCAGCCGCGCGGCCAGCACGCCGCCGAATGTCACCAGCAGCACGATCACCCCGAATGCGTGGCCGGAGTTGATCCCGCCCGTGCTGGACACGGTGAACGAGGTGGCCACCGACAGCACCAGCCCCACCAGGTACAGCTTGCCCGCGCGCGTGGCGGGATCGATTGCGCGATGGTGAATGAAGGCGTACAGGCCACTCAACACCGGGATCAGGCTGACAGCGGTATGGATCACGCCAAGCGTGGACAGAGGGTGGGACATGGGACATCTCCAGGGATAGAATGAACCTACTAGTAGGTAGGCATTGGACTCAAAAAGAAGGCCCGCGTCGCCGCAGGCCCACCACACATCTCTCAGAGCGCCGCACTCACCCGCGCGATCGCCAACTGTGCCAGTGCCGCGAAGGTCGCCGCGTCACCAAAACCGCGCGCGGCCAGCATCGCGCCGTGCACCGAGGACATGAACGCCCTGGCCTCGTCCGCAGGGGAACCCTGCAGGCGCAACTGGCCCAGCGCCGCGCCCTTCTCCAGCGTCACCGTCAGCCACCCGCTTAGATCCTCGAAATGCCCGCGCACTTCATCGGCAATCTCCGCAGGGATCATCGGCGCCTCCGCTGCCAGCATCGCGCAGATGCAGAACGACGACGTCCCCCCTGCAATGCAGCTGGACCAGTACTCCACATAGGCGTTGAGCTCCTGCAGCGGGTCGTCCAGCTGCCGGTCCAGCAGCGCCAGGCCTTCGCGCGCCTCGGCCCGGTACAGTTCAACCACCGTGCGCACCAGGTCCGCCTTGCTGGGGAAGTGGTGATGGATGCTGGCCTTGCTGATGTTCACCCGCGCGGACACGTCGGCGTAGCTGAAGCCGTTGTAGCCACCGGCCTCCAGCAGCGAACGGGCATGGGCCAGGATCTCCTGGGCCTTGGGCGAGAGCGGCTCTTTCATGTCGCCAACCTACTAGTAGGTTGAAACGCTGTCAACTACCCGCTGCCGGGCTCGCCGGGCATGGCCCGGCGCTACCCACGCCCCGCTCAGTCCTCCTGCACCAGCTTGAACTCGCGCAGCAGACCACCGATCTGGGTCTTGTCCAGCTTGTTCATCAGCAGGTTGCGCAGGAACGCTGGCCCGGGAATGTCCAGTTCCTTGCCATCACGCAGGCGCCCGGTCGCGGCCAGCAGCGAGCGCACGTCATACGTGGAATTGAACACCTCCGGCACGCCACGCTCGATCCCCAGCAAGGTGTACACCGCCTCCATCGGCGTGCGCACCGAGTACTCGGTGGTGAAGATGCAGTCGCGCTGCTTCGATTCGGCGAACTGGCCGATGAAAGCGAAGTTCACCGCACCTTCCGGCACCACGTCCGGGCGGTCACCTGCCTGGCGTGGCATGAAGAACGCCGTGATGTACGGCATCATCACCGGCACTGTCTTCGCGCCGGTCGCGGCCAGCTCATCGATCTCTTCCACCGGCACGCCCAGGTGATACAGCCATTCGCGCGTGATCTCCTCGCCGGTGCAGTCCTGCATCGGCTTCTTCACGTAGTCGCCGGGCGTATCCACGAACAACGAATACACCCAGACCACGATCTGGTCCTTGGGCTGGTTCGTGAAATGTGGCTGGCGATTCACCGTCCAGCTCATCAGCCAGCGCGAGTCGCGCACGCTGACGATGCCGCCGGTCACCACTTTGCCGCTGAAGGGATCGCGCTTGGCGATCTTCTGGATGTAGGCCGGAATGCGCGCATCCAGCGTGGTCACCGTTGCCGATTCCCACTTGGTTTCAGGAATGTGCGCGCCGAACACATCCGGATGCCCGAACGCGTCATCCTTCGCGGCAATGCGGCGCCACAGGTCCCAGGCAGGCGCCGGGCCTTCGTTCAGGCGTGCCGCAGTGTGGTGGTCGCCATTATCCGAGTTCTCGGTCAGCGAACCGATGGTCATGAACAGCAGATCATCCGCGCCGAGATCCACGCCACCGGCTACACCGTCATGCATCCAATGGATGCGCGTGGCCTGCTTGCGGTCGGGCTGCAGATCAAAGTCGACGTCGGTCACCTCGGTACCGTACTGGAACACCACGCCCTGGTCCTGCAACCACTTCACCAGCGGCAGCACCAGCGATTCGTACTGGTTGTACTTCGTGAACTTCAGCGCCGAGAAATCCGGCAGGCCGCCGATATGGTGGATGAAGCGATGCAGATACAGCTTCATCTCCAGCGCCGAATGCCACTCTTCGAACGCGAACATGGTTCGCCAGTACAGCCAGAAGTTGCTGTCCAGGAAATCACGGCCCAGTACTTCGTTGATGCGCTTGTTCTCCATCTCCTGACGGGTGGCCAGGAACAGCGCGATGATGTCCTTCTGTGCCTGCTCGGTGAGTGTGAACAGACCGTCGGTGTGCGCATCTTCGCCGCGATTGATCGTGGCGCGCTGCAGCGAATAGTTCGGGTCGTCCTTGTTCAACCAGTAGAACTCATCCAGCACGCTGGCATCCTCGATCTCCAGCGACGGAATCGAGCGGAACAGATCCCACAGGCACTCGAAATGGTCTTCCATCTCGCGACCGCCGCGGATCACGAAACCCTTCTCCGGCACCTTCAGGCCATCCAGCGCACCGCCAGGAATGTGCTGCTGTTCAAGGATGGTGATGCGTTCACCGGCCATGCGCCCGTCACGTATCAGGAACGCAGCGCCGGCCAGTGAGGCCAGGCCTGAACCGACGAACCATGCGCGCTTGCCATCGACACCGGCGGGCTTGCGCGGGCGCGCAAAGGCTTCGTAGTTGCCACTGCTGTAGTACATGCGCTGCTCCTTCCTGGAGGGGGTGACCCCACTCTAGCGCCGAACCGATGTACCGATTCCTGCATGCATGCTGCGACTGAATGACGCAGCGGCGTCAGAGCTGGCGGCCCAGCAGCATGCCTGGCCAGCCGTCCACGTTGAACGGCGCAATTCGCGTGTAGCCGCAGGACTCGTAGAAGCGCACCAGATCACCGCTGCCTCCGCCATAGCAGTCCACGCGCAGATGGTCGAGGCCGGCAGCGCGCGCCTGCTCATCGGCAAACGCCATCAGGCGACGGCCAATGCCGCGCACGCGCGCATCACGCGAGGCCACCAATACCCGCACGTACAGCTCCGGCCCATCGGGCGCCGGCACATAGGGCATCGACTCGCCCAGCGCCAGGAACGCACGCACCTCACCCTGCTCGTTCTGGGCCACCCATGCGCCAGGCAGCGCGCACGCATCGGTCACCTGGGTGATCCGGCGTGGCACCGTGGACCATGGCTCGCTGCCCCATTGCTGCAGATTGCCAATGGACACGAACCATTCAATCACCTCATCGAACAGCGCCAGCACCGCAGGGGCATCTGCCGCACTGGCGCGGCGGATGGTCAAGGTGTCCTCTCCTGTTTCAGTCATGCACGTACTCCTGTCAACGCGTCAATCAGCTGTCACGAGGATGCCGGCCAGCGGCCGGCACTACCAGGGTCGGAAGTCCCTGGGCCGGATTTGACATGCAGGCATTTGCCTGCATATAGTTCATCCCAAGGGCGGCACCTGCCTGCCCATGCGAGGAACCTGCAATGGTGGATATCGCACACAGGGTCGGCATCAAGGCCCCCGCAAGCCAGGTGTACCAGGCGCTGGCCACCCCCGAAGGCGTCGCCGCCTGGTGGGCTGAAGACACCCATGGCGGCCGCGAAGCCGGCGGCTCGGTCAAGGTCCGTTTCACCAATAACGGCCAGGAAATCGGTGCCATGGAAATGCAGCTGGAACAGCTCATTCCCAGCGAGCTGGTGCTCTGGAAGTTCCTGGCCGGCCCTGCCGAATGGATCGGCACGCATGCGCGTTTCGCGCTGAAACAGGAAGGCGACTACTGCATCGTCCTGTTCACCCATGAAGGCTGGAAAGAGCGCGTCGAGTTCACCTCCCACTGCAGCACCAAGTGGGCGGTGTTCCTGATGAGCCTGAAGGCACTGCTGGAAACCGGCAACGGCCAACCCAACCCCCACGACGTCAGGATCGACAACTGGAACTGAAGACGTCCCGCATGAATGCAGACAAGGTATTCAAGGCGCTGGCCGATCCCACGCGCCGCACGCTGCTGGACCTGCTCTGCGAAGACAACGGCCAGACCTTGGGCCAGCTGTGCGAGCACCTGGACATGGCCCGGCAATCGGTCACCCAGCACCTGGGTCTTCTGGAAGACGCCAACCTGATCAGCACTGTGCGCCGTGGCCGCGAGAAGCTGCACTTCATCAACCCGGTGCCGCTGCATGAAGTCTACGAGCGCTGGGTAAGCAAGTTCGAGCAGCAGCGCCTGAGCCTGCTGCATGACCTGAAACGCGAACTGGAAGGAGAATGACGATGTCCGCAGAGACCACCCGCTTCATCCACGTGATCTACATCGCGTCCACGCCACAGAAGGTGTTCGAGGCCATCACCCGCCCCGAGATCGCCAGTCGCTACTGGGGCCACGAGAACGTCTCGGACTGGAAACCCGGCTCGCGCTGGCAGCACGTGCGCGCCGACGAAACGCGCTCGGTCGAGCTGGTCGGCGAAGTGGTGGAAAGCACCCCGCCCTCGCGGCTGGTCATCACCTGGGCCGCCGCCTCGCAGGCCGACAATCCCGATGCCTACAGCCGGGTCACCTTCGAGATCGTGCCCTACCAGGACATGGTGCGGCTGACCGTCACCCACGACGAATTGGAACCCGGCAGCGGCATGGATACCGGCATCCGCCAGGGCTGGCCGATCGTACTGTCGAGCCTGAAGTCGCTGCTGGAGACCGGCAAGGGATTGGATGTGTTTGCGAAGCCGAGCTGAGTCGTGCCGCTATCGGCGGCGGAGCGCCATCCGCCGCCTGCGCCACCATCCGCTCAATCGCTCACTGTGCGCGCGCGCCCGTATTGTCCGTGCACATCCTGCTTGATCCAATCCGCCAGCAGGCGCAGATAGCCGTCGGTGATCCGCGTCGACACGCGGTTGCCCTCGGCATCGGTGCGGAACTCGACCATGCCATGGTCGGTGTCGGGGAACAGGTAGGTCTCGATCGGCTGTCCTGACGCGCGCAGGCGCGACAGGATCGAACGCGTGGCGGCAATCGGCGCGGCGCGGTCCTGCTCGGCCAGCACCCATAGCAACGGCCCCTTCAGGCGGCGCAGCGCAGCCTCGGCGTCGTAGTCCCAGATCAGCTCCAGGTTATCGAAGCGCGCGCGACCGATCCGGCGCAGGTCGGCGTCGCTCATGCGCAGCATGTCACCGCTGTATTCGCCACTGATGGTCTTTGCCCACGGCGCGGCACCCACCTGCGCACGCACCTTCGCAAGCGCCTCGAAACCTTCACTGAAATGCGTGCGCATCAGCTGCGCGGTGGCCTCTGACAGCTGCCCGACCTGCGCCAACGCCGCCGCATCCAGCTGCATGCGCCGTGCCTCATCGAACAGCTGCTCGCGGTCCTCCTCGATGGGCGAGACCACCAGCCCGAAACCGATCGCCACGAAATCCGCCTGCGAACGCGTGGCCGCCAGCGGCGCGATCCAACCGCCCTGGCTGCCACCGAAGTACCCGGCACGGCCGAAGCGACCTTTCGCCAGTTCACGCGCCTTAGCAAGCGCCGCCGCTGCGTCGTCAGCGAGCAGCTCGAAGTTCTGCGTGTACTCGCCTTCCGAATCGCCGGTGCCACGCTTCTGGTAGGCGAACACCGAGATTCCCTGCGCCACCAGCATGCGTTGGTAGATCGCCGCCACCGCCATCGTGCGTTCCGAGCCATGGACCAGCACCACCAGCGGCCGATTGGGATCGGCCGGACCGGCGGGTTCGATCAACTGCCCGACCAGCTTGGTTCCGGCACTGGTGAAAGTAGCATCGGTATCGCGGGTCGGCAGTCGCTGCCAGCGCTGCGTGGCCTCCGCAGGCGACCTGAAGCTGACCACATCGCCGCTGCAGCTCACCGGCGCGTTGGCATCGCCGGTGGCGCCACGTCGCCCGTCCAGCATCAGATAACGCTGCCCCGTGGCCGGTGCCGCGGCGGGTGCGCCCAGCACTACGATGTTGCCCTGCCCGTCACCGTAGGCACTGACCGTGCACAGCTCGGCGGCTGCAACCGGCAGGCCCGAACACACCAGCACCGCGCTCAACAGCGAACGACTCTTCCACCCTGCCATGCCCGTCCCCATTACAGTAAACCCGCGTCGCGCAGGC
This sequence comes from Stenotrophomonas sp. YJH_SMC_120, assembly GCF_059368675.1. Classification (NCBI taxonomy): domain Bacteria; kingdom Pseudomonadati; phylum Pseudomonadota; class Gammaproteobacteria; order Lysobacterales; family Lysobacteraceae; genus Stenotrophomonas; species Stenotrophomonas sp. YJH_SMC_120. Next base: position 75,701 of record NZ_JCAFRY010000018.1, on the reverse strand, counting down.
GCCGGGCGCAGCCTAGCGCGTTCGTTCGCCAGATTCATGTTGCACCCGCTCGCCGTCGCCTTCTGCCATAGCCATACTGGAAGGACGATACGGACTTCAGAACGCCATGCACCCACACTTGGAACACATCGGCACCACCCGCATCCTGCGCGTGGAGCCGCAGGGCCCGATGCTCGATGCCGGCGCCCTACGCAACCTGGTCGGCGATGCCCTCGGGCACCAGGCCCAGTGGATCGCCGTGCCGGTGCAACGCCTTTCGGCGGACTTCTTCGAGCTGCGCTCCGGCATGGCCGGGCAATGGCTGCAGATGCTGGTGAACTACCGCCTGCGCTTCGCCGTACTGGGCGACGTCAGCGCCTGCCGCGCACAAAGCCCGTCGCTGGATGCATGGATCACCGAGTGCAACCGCGGCCGCGACGGCTGCTTTGTCGCCGATTGGGACGCCCTGCTGTCACGTCTTCCCGTGTCGGCCAGCTAGCGCGCCGTCCAGCCCCCATCCACCGGCAGCGCCGTGCCGGTGATCTGTGCCGCCGCGTCCGAAGCCAGGAACACCACCATCCCGCCCAGCTGATCGGGCGTCACGAACTGCAGCGAAGGCTGCTTCTCGGCCAACAGCGCGCGAGCGGCGGACTCCTGATCCGTGCCTTCCTTCTCCGCCAACGCAGTGATCTGCTGCTCGACCAGCGCCGTTCGCACCCAGCCCGGGCAGATGGCGTTGGCGGTGATGCCGGTGCCCGCATTCTCCAGCGCGGTCACCTTGGTGAACCCCACCACGCCATGCTTGGCCGCCACATAGGCCGACTTGTTCACCGAGCCCACCAACCCGTGCACCGACGCGATGTTGATGATGCGGCCAGCGCCCTGCTGCTTCATGTGCGGCAAGGCCGCCGACGTGGCATGGAACACCGCCGACAGATTCAGCGCCAGGATCGCATCCCACTTGTCGACCGGGAATTCCTCGATCGACGCGGTGTACTGGATGCCAGCATTATTCACCAGGATGTCGATGCGGCCCATCGTCGTCACGACGCGGTCGATCATCGCGCGCACCGCCTCGCCCCGGGAAAGGTCCGCGCCATCGTGCACCACCCGCACGCCGAATTCAGCTTCCAGGCGGGTACGGATGCGTTCGATCTCCGCCGCATCGCCGAAGCCATTCAGCACGATATCGGCACCTTGCCGCGCCAGCGCCGTGGCGATGCCAAGACCGATACCGCTGGTGGAGCCGGTGACCACCGCAACCTTTCCACTGAACATGGGTGAGCTTCCATTGGGCGTAGGTGGCCAGTGTAGCTCCACCGGCGCGCCCCTTTAAGCGACGCTACCTTGGTCAATCAACGGCTAGAACGCGTTGGGTACCCGCGGAGGGAAGTGTCCAGCGTTCATTCAAAACGGTACACCTCAGAGGGGGCGCAGTCGTGGCCTGCTAGCGATACTGTCCGACTCCCACATAGGGCAATGCATCCATGCTTTGCCCGGCGGATCGAAATCGAACAGGTCCGAAAATAGCTTCTGCAGCCGTTCTACTCCCCCCACCGCCAACCGGGGGGGGCGCCTTTCATCCAGCAGATGAGGACAAGGACCAACACTACGGCCCACGTGTAGAGCTGAAACGCGATGGGCTCGCGAAATGGAGAGAACAGAAACGGACCCGCCAGCAGCAGGCCGAATGCGACTGCGTACACCAGCCAGCCCTGCCACGCGCACGGCATCCCCCAACCCCATCCGTACTTTTTCCTGGTAAACCAGTACTTCCTGCTGATCATTGCAATCTTCCTCGATGGCCGCCGGTCTCACGTACCTGATCCAAGCATGCTTTGAGCTGTTCGTGAAGACGTCGGTCCAGAATCAAGTCAGTATCCCCTCTGGTTGTGACGAGAACAGAGCTACGGTCCGTGCGCAGCACGAAGACGTTGCGACCGTTCTGCATGCGGAACTTGCCAAGTTCAACGCCCCCTGTGCTGGTCCCAAGTTGCCGGTGAGGCAGCGTGATCCTTGAAGCATCGGAAGCGTCCTGCCACGAGACACTGGAAAGCGGGAGCTGCAGTCGGACAAACGCTGCTGACCCAATCAGCTGGCCATCTGTAACGGCGATGTACGCTGTTCGCGCTTGATATACGAGGCCAAAGGCAACTACGACAACAACGGCCAGCGCCGAGCCGAGCGCAATATTCCTGGCTGGCACCCCGCCAGAGCGGGATGCAAACCATATTGTGATCAGAACCACGGCTGCTGCCACGCATATGCCGAGAGGAAGCGCGTAGGCGTGAATCAGGGATACATCCAGCGTCGATCGGCACATCATCAGGAACTACTCCGCAGAGATTGACCGCATGCCATAAACGTAAATCGTCTCGACAATTGTCTCAAATGCGTCTTCGTCACAGGTGACAAGGCCCACGCTTCGCATCGCGCGCAGAAACGAGCGGACCTCGTTCCATGTTACGGGCTTTGCGTGTTCATCGCAGATCATACTTGCACTGCCACGCATGAGAATGCTTCGGCATCAGATACCGCGCAACAAACGCCCATCTCTCATCGATCACATCGGTCGAACATGGGCTGCGCGCTGTGATGCCATTGCAGTGACACTGTTCATACCGAACTTCAACACGCTCTAGAAGAGAACGCTCGCTCGATCAACGGTCGCGAGCGGGTTGGCCTTTCGCACCGCCTCCAGAAAGAGCAGGAAGTCGCGATTGAACAGCGTCAGGTTGTTGGCAAACGTCACGCACTTTCTGCCCGATGCTTTGCTGAAGCACACCTGCCAGACATAGCGCCCGTAGATCCTGTCGGACGTTCGCGTGACTGAGGTGATCTGCGAAAGCGGAACCGCCGTGGGCACCGGCCCACGCCGCAGGTAGAAGGACTCCGCATCAAAGAAGTAGTGCTCCCGATCTTCTTTCCCATCCACCATCACCAAGGTCATGGACCTGCCGGAAATCCGGCGCGGAGCATGCAAACGCAGCCCCGAGTTCACGGACGAGCGAGCACTTGCTGCCATTCGCCGAAGGGTGAACCAGAGGATCACCAACGGAAGTGCCGCAAGGACAATGAAACCTACGGTCTTCAAAACAGTTTCCAGCGTGCTGGGCACACAGATCTCCAGGATGAACGTTCAGGCGATGCCCAAGTAGATCCACGCCATGCGTGGATGCTCTCCCTCAGCGCCCCATCACTTCCAGTGATCCGGCCCCAGGAACGGCAGGCTCAACACAAACACCGGAACCGCCACAGGGATCAACGCGGCCCCCAGCACCTTGCCCGCCGCCGAACCCACACCCGGCTTGTCCTCCCTCTCCGGCAGGATCCGCTGCGCGCGCGCATTGATCGGCTGTGCCAGCTTCCCCTTCTCTGCCAGTGCCGCAGCATCCGGCAACTGCACCTGCTCGCCGTCGCCCTCGAACAGCGCGCTGTAATAGCTGCCGCCCTTTCTTGAAAGATTGCAGGCCCGGTCAAACGCCAGCGCGTAGCGGGTCCGGTCCATCGGCAGGTAGTAGCGCGCCCGCTCCTCCACGGCCTTGGCCTCGCGCGGGGGGACCTCAATCCGCTCCAGCTTGAACTGCGCGGCCTGCTCCGCCGTCACCTGCTCCGGCCGCAGCAGCAGCGCATAGCTGCCGTGCACCTTGGCTTTGTTGGCCGGGTCGCGCCAGTCTTCATGGAAGTACATCTGCGCGCAGGCCACCGCCTCGCGCAGCGGGCTGTCCATCAGCGCCCGATATTCGCGGAACGGCGCGGCATTGAAGCGCATCGGCGCGTCATAGCGCGGCAGCAGGTACAGCTGTCCGTCTTCGGCCACAAAGGCGCTGGTGACCTCACGGTTCCAGACGTGTTCCTCCGGCCCGCTGGCGCAACCACCCAGCAGGCCAAGGCACAGGGCGGAGAGAATGAAGAAGGACGTTCGCATGTCGTGTTGAAGGCTTCCCTGGGAAAACGGCCCCGCCCGAAGAGCGGCGCCGGTCCGCCATGGTGCCACGCGCCACATCACGCGCCAAACCGGCCCAACCGCCGCATCACAGAATGGACCGGTAGGTGCCGCCCTCTACGCGCACCGCCGCGCCATTGGAGGCCGCGCCCAGCGGGCTGGCCAGCAGTGCCACCATTGCCGCGATCTCGTCGGCCTCGATCATCCGCGCGATCAGCGAACTGGGCCGGTAGGTCTGGAAGAAGTGCGCTTCAATCTCTGCATCGGTCATGCCCGGTCGCGGCGCGGTCTGGCGCAGGTATTCCACAATGCCGTCCGAGCGTGTGGCCGATGGCAGCACGCTGTTGACCGTCACCCCGGTGCCCCGAGTCAGCTCAGCCAGGCCACGCGACACCGCCAGCTGCGCCGACTTGCTCACCCCGTAATGCACCATGTCCGGCGGCGTGAACGCACCTACCTCGCTGGACATGAAGATCACCCTGCCCCAGTTCCGCTCCAGCATGCGCGGGAAGTAGTGCCGCGACAGGCGCACGCCGGACAATACGTTGACCTCCAGCATGCGCATCCAGTCATCGTCGCTGATGTCGGCAAAGGCCTTCGCTTCGTAGTAGCCCAGGTTGTTGATCAGGATATCGGTATCGGGCTGTGCCGCGATCACGGCGGCCGCGCCCTCGGCGCTGGCCAAATCAGCCACCACCGTAGTCAGTTGCGCGCCCGGCGCCACAGCGCTGATCTCGGCCATGGCTGCCTGCAGCTTTCCCGGGTCACGCCCGGTGAGGGTCACGCTTACGCCTTCGCGTGTCAACGTGCGCGCGATAGCCAGGCCAATACCAGCGGTCGCGCCGGTGACGAGTGCGGTCTTGCCCGCCAGTTGAAGATCCACGAGGTTTATCCTTTGAGTAGGAATTGGGCGTCCCGCGCGCCGAGCGCAGGACTCACCGAAAAAACAGATGTGCTGTCGGGCTTACTTCAACCGCTCCACCAACCGCTGCCCGACCTCCAGCGCCGAGGCCGGGTTCTGGCCGGTAATCAGCTCGCGGTCCACCACCACATGCCCCGTCCACGGCGTGGCGTTGCTACTGAACGTCGCACCCGCCCGCTGCAACGCGGTCTGCGGGTAGAACTTCATCTCACCGCCGCCCAGCAGCGGCTTGGCCTGCTCTTCTTCCTGGTTGCTGATCACCGTCATCCGGTAGCCGCTGTAGATCCACTTCGGCGCGCCCGGCATCGCGCCCGCCTCCAGCTTTGCCACGAAACCCGCCGCATCCGGCAGCGTGGACAGCAGCGCGATCGGCCCGTGGCAGACCAGCGCGGTGGTCTTGTTGCGCTGGTGGAAGTCGGCCAGCAGCCGGCCCAGCGCCGGGCTTTTCAGCAGGTCCTGCATCGGCGCGTGACCACCGGGAATGTAGACCGCATCGAAGTGGGCGTAACCCTGCTGCTCGATGCGCGCCAGGCTCAGCACCGGCGAGCCCGTCGGCGAGGTCAGCGCCAGTTTCTCCAGCAACTCCTTGTGCAGCGTCAGCTGCGCCGCATCGTTGCCGAAGTACGCCGGCGTCACCGAGGACGCATCCACCGTCGGCGCCCGCCCCTGTGGCGTGGCGAAGGTCACCTGGTGGCCGGCGTCCAGCAACAGCTTGACCGGCTGCATCAGCTCGTTGAGATAGAAGCCGGTGGACAGCACCTTGCCGTCCTTCAGGTCCAGGTGGCTTTCATCGGACAGCACCACCAGCGCATTGGCGGCGTGGGCGCCGCTGGCGGCCAGGGTCAGGGCCAGCGCTGCGGCCAGCCGGGTCATCAGGTTCATGGGGAGCTCCTATCGGGGAATGGCGGCCACTTTATTCATCGCCCCAGCGGCGATAAATTGGCCCCATCGCAAAACATCTGTTCCCCGGAGAGCCAAATGAGCCGCAAGTTCGACTACCTGGGCGATGTGGAGGTGTTCCTGGCGGTGGTCGAGCACGGCTCGTTCACCGCCGGCGCGGTGGCGCTGTCCACCACGCCCTCGGTGCTGAGCCGCGCGGTCACCCGCCTGGAAGCGCGGCTGGGCCGGCAGCTGCTGCAGCGGACCACCCGCCGCGTGGGCCTGACCGACGCCGGTCGGCTCTATCTGGAACAGGTGCGCACCGCCTTCGGCCTGCTGGACGACGCCGAACGCGACGTACTGGCCCAGGACGGTGCGCTGGCCGGCCGCGTGCGCCTGAGCGTGCCCACCACCTATGGCCACTACCGGCTGCCGCCCGTGCTGGCGCGCTTTGCGCAGCAGTACCCGCAGGTGCAGGTGGAACTGAACATCACCAACCGCAACGTGGACCTGGTGGCCGAAGGCTTCGACCTGGCCATCCGCCTGGGCCAGCTGCCGGACAGCGGACTGGTGGCGCGAAAGCTGGAAGATGCCCCACTGCTGCTGGTGGCTGCGCCGGACTACCTGCAGCGCCGCGGCACGCCGCAAACGCTGGACGACCTGCAGCAGCACCTGTGCCTGCCCTTTGTGATGCCGCGCACCGGGCGGCTGGCGCCGTGGATCTTCCGCGACGAGGGGCGCGACGTGGATTGGCTGCCGCGCTCGTCCATCGAGACCTCCGACGATGTGCTGGGCGTGGTGTCGCTGGCCGAACAGGGCATCGGCATCTGCCAGAGCTACGAGTTCATCGTGCGCGAGCGGTTGCAGCGGGGGCAGTTGGTGGAAGTGCTGCCACAGCTGCGGGGGCGGTCTCGGCCGTTCTCGGTCATCTATGCGCCGCATCGACGGCAATCGGCGGCGGCGCGGGCGATGATTGAGTTGCTGGTGGGGAATGCGGCGGGGGTTGAGCAGGGCGTGGGTTGAAGCTCCGACGCTCACCGATGCTGTCGTGTTTGAACCGAATTTCGGGCTGTGCGGCTGATCGCGCGCCGCTGCTTGGCGAGTCGGATTAAGAACTGTTGCAAAGAATGCCGTCGCGCTATTCGCTTGTGGCGTAGGCGATTGCGCCACTTTGATTCGGTATCAGCAGAGCAGCTGCGCGAATGCGTCCGGCGGTGTCGCGTGCTGCACGAATGGTGCGTGCAACAATAGTCCTCTGCTCTCGGATTCCGCGATTTCTTCGCGAATTTCTATTGGCATTCGAAGCGGCGGCGTAACCAACATGACGTGCCACCGACAACGGGTGGCTCCGGGTCTGCAAACCCGCGACGATTGTTGTGCCTGTTGTTTACGCTTGCCCGTCGGCACCGTCCTTAACCGGTGCCGGCGGGCAATCCGTCGGCCTGTATGGCGGGCGGTGCGTGGGGGTCTTCGGATCCACCGGTCATGGCACTACTTCGTCCCGGTTTGCAGCCACGCATCGTCCGCCACCCTCTTCGCGGTGGCGCTGTTAAGCATAGCCACGGAAGCCGACGCCATGAACGAATCCGACACCTTCTCTTCGTACACCGTTGTTGAACCCATCAACGACGACACTCCCCTGCCCGACCTGAACTACCTCCTCGGCATCCTCAAGCGCATGCGCGGCTGCGAAGGTGCAGATGGGCATCCTTGGCCGGAAACCGATGTGTCACCCGGCCGCCGCGTGAGCCTGGCGCGGAGCGAGCGCGCGATGGTGGGGGCGTTGACCGTACTGGAGTTGCTACACGCGGCAGACCGCTGCCGGGTAGCAGCGGACCCGGAGCGGCATTTGGATGAGGGGGTTGTCGATGGGCTGTTTCTGGCTTGCCGGGGGTTGGTTGAGTGGGGTTGTCATGAGGTTAGGCCGTCTAGTTAACAGCAGCACCTATATTCGTTTGAGGGACGCCAACTGAAGTACACCAACCCAACAGCTCCCCCGCCAGCCCTATCGAACTAATAGGTAGTCGACGCTTCGCTGGGCATGATACCCAAGACCAATTGACAACAAGCCGCGTCACTGCCCTACTGCACAAGGTGACGTCGTAGCACACGAGTTACTTCGGTCAAACACTCGGTGAAGCAAGGGGGGGGGCAATGGAACTGACAACACAACTTCAACGCGTTGTGGATGGGGTGAGGAACGGAAAGATCGGCAATGAACTTGAAGGTGTCTTCTTCCCTGAGGGCACCCCGGTACCAGCCGAGCGCGACCTTTGGGACTACAAAGCACATTTTCAGGCAGATAAGCTGGCGTACGCGGAGCTGACCAAGGACATTACAGCATTTCACAATTCGTACGGCGGCTATATTCTAATCGGGGTTAACGAGACTGCACGCGACGAGAGATTTGAAATCTGCGGATATAGTCGACCTGAAGATTTCACAGGAGCTCTAAGGGGCGCCCTAGATTCATACTGCTCGGCACCGATACAGATATCCGTTGGGGACATAAATATATTAAATAAGTCTGTAGCATATGTTTTCATACCTCGACGAACACCAGACTCCCCTCCGGTTTTCCTCCAGCGAAATGGGCCGGAGTACCGGCCAGGGAAACCTCTGTTTCTTGAGAAAACGACATACTTCAGACAGGGAGATCGAAGCCTCCCAGCTACTATCAGCCAGCAATGGGAGTTTCTTAATGGGCAGCGCAACCCTGAAGAGCTCATCGCAGGAAGGAATATTGTTTCTTCTGCCACAGTTTCCGCCAGGATCGTCCCAAACAACCTTCCCGACCGCAGCGTTATTTGCGCTCACCTCTTCGGAAGAGAGGACATTCTTTCAGACTTATGGGCATGGGTTGCCGATGAGCTTGAGCCAGTCCGGCTACTAGCTGGCGCAGGGGGAAAAGGAAAGACTTCAATCGCCTATGAATTTGCAAGTCGCTTCTTTAAGAACGCCCCCCTACCATACATTCAAGTTTTGTGGCTTTCCGCCAAAAAAAGGCAATTCCGTGCAGACCGAAATGATTTTGTAGACCTTCCATACAGCTGGTACGAAAACCCAAGAGAACTTCTTGAAGCGCTCTGCATAAGTACTGCAGCTGTAATCTCGGGAGACGAATCAAATGAAACGGAGTACACGCTTCAAAAGCTGCTACGAACCAGCTTGAAAGAAATTCCTTCATTTATTGTCGTCGATGACATTGACTCGCTTGCCCCTAATGAGCAGCGGCGTGTATTTGAGATTGTTCAACAGCTTTCGGCAGGATCAAGCTCGAAGTTCCTATTAACCACTCGCGCAAACTATGCATTCTCCAATGAGCAGTGCATCGTTGTCGGTGGATTAAAGGGTGAAGCATATATATCCTTCGTAAAGGATCGGGTGCGACGCTTGGGGCTCAGCGATTTAAGCACGCGCGAACGCGAGAAACTGGAAGCCCAAAGTGATGGATCACCACTATGGACAGAGTCCATGCTTCGCTTGATGCGCCAGGGCTACTCATTTGAGGATGCAATAGCCGAGTGGTTCAAAAAGCCCGGCGAGGACGCACGCGCAGCGGCATTAAATAAAGAAATTACCGCCCTTAGCTCTCCGGCCAAGCGAATACTATTTGTTGCGTCAGTTCTCAGAGAGTGCTCTCGTGCCGAACTACTGGACGTGACCAAGCTTGGAATGGTGGAGTTCGATGACGCTCTGAATGAACTACAGACTCTTTTCCTAGTTGACGCCCCAAAGATAATAAAGAACGAGCCACGCTTCTCTGTACCAGAGTCAACGGCAGCTGCTGTTTTCGATACCGAGACAACATTGGTAGCCGACCCGGCAAGACTAAGAGGATCAGCAAAAGAGTACTTGCAGCGAGCCGCTTCATCTGCAGGAAAGGCTGCGCGAAGCAAGGTCGGTCTCGCAGTCAATCAGACAATGGCATTACTGAAGTCTGGCCAACTTACCGAGGCTCTCGCCACCGTCGACCAAGCCCTTTGCAAGGACTCCAATAATCCTGACCTTCTCCTACTGAAAGGGCGCTGTTTAAAGGATCGCGACCCGGCGAAGGCTATTGAAGCCTTCTCTTCAGCCCATCGGAACGGGCAGAAGAAGCCATTGCTTTTTGATATGTGGTACAGCGCAGCTGAAAGCATCGGTCAACATGCCGCTGCTCTAGACATAGCAAATTTGGCAATAGACCTCGTGTTCGACTGCGCAAGGTGGCTTCCACTTCGTGCTCGAGCTTATGTACAGATTGCACTACTGCGAAGCCGCGATGGTCAGTCGTCCTCTTCAGTTGAATTGCTTCTGAAGGCGGCATCTGATCTTCGGGAGGCTATCTCTCTTACGAAATACGCGACAAAAGAGGCGGATGCGCATCGCTCTGATCTCCGTGCAGTGCATGACGTCGCTTGGAAGCTGACTGCTGGGCACGACATTAGCGCCAGCCTTCAGGCGTTCGATGTTGCAGTGGCATGCTTGGAGAATGGAGACTATCGTCAAGAGTGTTTCGAGAGACTCGTCTCCTCAACGAGCAAATTGTCTACCAGCACGTCTGCCTCGGACTCGGGTGCATCACGTGGCGCGCGCACACGCGTGTCCACGGCCCTTCGCGCACTACAGAAAATTCAACCATCCAAACTCGGGACTACGCGCGCAAAAGCCTGGAAAAGCGCGATACTTACCATTGAAGGACTGGACTAGGCGACAGCGCAAGGAAGCTGCGAACAGGATCCTTGAAGATTTTCTCGTCGCTGCAGGAGAGCGATACCGGAATAGCAAGGGCGCTCACCGCGCCCTCCTTCCTGGAACACACTACCAGTCGATCCCGAAAGGCCGCTAAATTATCTCAATTGACTGGATTGGAATTGATCAAAATACGCCCTCAGCCGAGCAGCATCCCCTATCTACTGTCGCTGGATCTTTAGAGCCCCACGCTCAGTCGTGGCCGCCTCTGGTGCGAACTGCAGTGCATGTGCGGTAGCCGTCAACCCATACCTCCTTCCCCCAGTGACTTCTTCGGTCGCACTTGGCTGCATCCTTGCCTATATCCGTCGGCCCCGCACGTTTACGGCCAACGCTCGTTACGTTCTCGTCGAGCAGATATCCCGTTGGAGCTCTCGAGCTCTCAATCTGATTGAAAAGCTACAGAAAGGAAGCTGTCGCCAGCAAGCCTGCCGGTGTAAATTACATTTCCAGCAACATTGCTGGGCCCAACGAACAACTCGTTCGGACACCTCTCCCACATGCTCACCGCATCACCTACTGATCAAGCAACGGGATGAACAGGTCTCGCAGCGATTGGTCGCTAAAAACATCTCGCTCCTCCTTACTCGATGCTGGAAAACTAGGCGATGGAGCAGCACTGAAGCCGTCCTCGATAAAAGCAATTCTCTCCTCGATGTCCGAAATCGCGCTATTCAAAATAGCCTCTGAAACGCCAAACCGAGAAGCAAACTTCTTCAAGTCCGAAATCCTGTCCGAGAGGGATGACTCACTCTCATCCTCCCGTATCCGAATAGAGTTGTCACGAAACTCTTCAACAACAGCCTCCTCTAGCGCCCTTGAAATGCTCACCGGCAAGCTTGGTGATGCATCCACTGCGTCAACGAGATTCGAAAGCATGTCACAAGAACTCCATCTAACAATATCAACAAGAGCACGCTCAAGAATCTCGAGCAACTCTTTCTCATAGACAAATTTTCGCTCAGCACTTTGATCACCGCGCCTGGACAAGAACGCAATCAACACATCCCCGTCTGCCCATGCCTCAAATCCGCCACGCGGATCTCGAGCAATCCTCATAATACTCTCAGCAAATCTCTGATCACGAGTAAGCTCCCACCACTCCATAAGCATTCGAATTCTTTTCGAGTTTGGAGCATCATTATACTCAAGCGTGCGAGCATCCCCTGCGCAACGACGCCACAGCGGGCGAGTTTCAATCATTTCGAGCACACAAACGCCACTAATCGCGACTTTTGTTTGCTCCTCGAGAGAAAGCCCCTCGGGATACACAAAGTCCCAGATTTTAATTAGCCAGTCTACTGACATAGCAGCAGGCACCAGAGCCGACAGGAGATGAGCATCCTTAAGATAGCCTGACAGATAGTCCCTTAGAGAAGGATTTAAATAGGAAACAATCGGCCCACCAACATCGATAATATTGATGAAACTCCCCTCAAGAGTTCGAATGCACTCCTCGAAGTCCTTCGGCCCGTGAGTTGCGCCATACGCAGAGCACATCGCAACATTCAGAGCATCAAAAGATAGACGCAGACTAGTAGCATGCACCCCATACTCGGAGTGAAAGAACATAGCTATCAAAAGATTCCTGCAACGGTGATCAATATGAGTTCTAAATGCCCGTTCCCATATCCTACTTGGATTATTCAAAGCATCAACGAAGGCAACTGGATACTCACCAGGCGAAACATCGATTAGCCTCAATTCATCCGTCATCACTTCAATTATTCGAGGATTATAGTTTTTGTGATCAACTATCGCCGCCAATTTATTGCTATCGATTAGGGATTGCAGGTACGGAAGAGGAGTTCGCGACACAAGCAGATGATTGTAAAGAATCCTGGCCTTGATTCGCCTTGTATAAATCCCAACGTCGAGGACATATTTAGATATATCAAGCCTTTCATCTCCAAGATACTCGGATACCTGGCGAGCCTCCTCCAGAACATAACCTCTCGTCGTTAGAATAAACCGGGCATTGGGAGATCTTCGAACTCTGTCCATGAACCGAGCCAGCTCGGAGTCTTTTTGAGCAAGAGCCTTCCGATCCAATGCAACCTTTCCAAGAAAATCATCAAATAGAAATATTTGCTTCTTGCCATCCAATATTGAAGAAAACCCATCATCGAGGCTCCGGATTGGAATAAGGTCCCAACCTTCACTCAGAAATGCGTAACACAACATCTCCGCGAGAGTAGTTTTTCCGACACCTGGCGGACCAGAAATTATGAGAAGCCTAGACCTTTCAAGCACTGCAAGCGACTCATTGAAGCTGGGGTTTGAGGCGTAGATCCTGACCTTACGCTCAATTTCACTTGTTGTCATGGCCGCAAAAGTATGGGCTGCTGCTCGAACTACACGATCAAGAACGCCAGCACCTGAAAGCCAAAGCTTTATGTGTGACTTAAGCACATCGACGTGCTTTCGAAGGAGTGCATTAATGTCATCTGGGCCAAATATATCTGACTCAGAATTTAAACTAGGACCAATAATAGAGGCGATCCTATTTTTACCTAACGGAGTGAGCCTGCATGATGTAGCAAGTATGTAGCGCGTCGGCTGGAGCCTATCAATTGCCAAACGCTCGCGCCTTATCGCAGCCACCAACTTACTAAATTGGGAGCCCTCATAGTGCTTTGCTTGAATTATCACACTTCCGCCACTTTGCGCATGACGACCATCCACTCCACCGTCCGCCCCCGCACAAAAAGCTTCGAAGCGAAGATTTTCCTCTCTGCCAATGAGATCAAGAACCAGATCCTCAAAGTCCGCTGAAGATAGATTTGAAAAACTGTACCTCATCGCGAAGATCTCCTTTCCTGTACGATAACGATCATGCGCTCTTTTGGGGCATTGAACTACTTTGGGGCTAATCCCCGCAATGTACTGGCAAAAAAATGGCGACTCATGGTCGCCATTTCTCTTTCATCTGCAGGCCATACCCGCTCATTCCCACTCAATAGTAGCCGGCGGCTTCCCCGAGATGTCATAAACCACCCGCGACACCCCCCGCAACTCATTGATGATCCGGTTGCTCACCGTACCCAGGAACTCATACGGCAGATGCGCCCAATGCGCGGTCATGAAGTCAATCGTCTCCACGGCCCGCAGCGCAATCACCCACTCATACGCCCGCGCATCGCCCACCACGCCCACCGACTTCACCGGCAGGAACACAGCAAACGCCTGGCTGGTCTTGTCGTACAGGTCGGCCTTGCGCAGCTCATCAATGAAGATGGCGTCGGCCTTGGCCAGCAGCTCGGCGTATTCGCGCTTCACTTCACCCAGGATACGCACGCCCAGGCCCGGGCCCGGGAACGGATGGCGGTAGACCATGGTGCGCGGCAGACCCAGCTCCACGCCCAGGCGGCGCACTTCGTCCTTGAACAGCTCGCGCAGCGGCTCCACCAGGCCCAGCTTCATGTGCTCCGGCAGGCCGCCCACGTTGTGGTGGCTCTTGATCACATGCGCCTTGCCGGTCTTGCTGCCGGCCGACTCGATCACGTCCGGGTAGATGGTGCCCTGTGCCAGCCACTTGGCGTTCTTCAGCTTGTTCGATTCTTCATCGAAGATCTCAACGAACAGGTTGCCGATGATCTTGCGCTTGGCTTCCGGGTCGCTCACGCCTTCCAGCGCGGCGAAGTAACGATCGGCGGCATTCACGCGTACGACCTTCACGCCCATGTGCTCGGCAAACATCGCCATCACCTGGTCGCCTTCCTGCCAGCGCAGCAGGCCGGTATCCACGAACACGCAGGTCAGCTTTTCGCCGATGGCCTTGTGCAGCAGCGCGGCCACCACGGACGAATCGACGCCGCCGGACAGGCCCAGGATCACTTCGTCATCGCCCACCTGTTCGCGCACGCGGGCGATCTGGTCGTCGATGATGTTCGCGGCGGTCCACAGGGTCTGGCAGCCGCACACGTCCACCACGAAGCGGCGCAGCAGCGCCTGGCCCTGCAGGGTGTGGGTCACTTCCGGGTGGAACTGCACGCCGTACCAGCGCTTTTCTTCGTTGGCCATGGCGGCCACCGGAATGCGGTCGGTGGTGGCGGTGATGGTGAAGCCCGGCGGTGCAACGGAGACATGGTCGCCGTGGCTCATCCAGACATTCAGCTTCGGCTCGCCGCCGTGGTCGCTCAGGCCCTTGAACAGCGCATCGGGGTTGATCACGTTCACTTCGGCGTGGCCGAACTCGCGCTGGTCAGCGGCTTCGGTGGCACCGCCCAGCTGCGCGGCCAGGGTCTGCATGCCGTAGCAGATGCCGAAGATCGGCAGGCCGCTGTCGAACACTTCCTGCGGCGCGGCCGGCGCACCCGGCAGTGTGGTCGATTCCGGGCCACCGGACAGGATGATGCCCTTGGCGCCAAACGCCGCGATCTCGGCCGGATTGTGGTCCCACGCCCAGATTTCGCAGTAGACGCCCAGCTCGCGGATGCGGCGGGCGATCAGCTGCGTGTACTGCGCGCCGAAATCGAGGATGAGGATCTTGTCGTTATGGATGTTGGTCATGGCGCCCCGGCAATGCAGTAGGGAAAACGAAAATCTGAAAGAGAAAATGCGGCGGCAGATAGAGAAAGAGGAACGGGAAGTGCTTCCCCGTTCCTCTTTGCTCGGCCCGCGTCAGGCGCGGTAGTTCGGCGGCTCTTTGGTGATGGTCACGTCGTGGACGTGGCTCTCACGCTGGCCAGCGCCGCTGATCTTCACGAACTTGGGCTTGCTGCGCATCTCGTCGATGGTGGCGCAGCCCACGTAGCCCATGGTGGCGCGCAGGCCGCCCATCAGCTGGTGGATGATGCCGCCCACCGGGCCGCGGTACGGCACGCGGCCTTCGATGCCTTCCGGCACCAGCTTGTCGGCGGTGGCGGCGTCCTGGAAGTAGCGGTCCTTCGACCCCTTCTCCATGGCAGCCAGCGAACCCATGCCGCGGTAGCTCTTGTACGAACGGCCCTGGTACAGCTCGGTCTCGCCCGGCGATTCCTCTGTACCGGCCAGCAGGCCGCCGACCATGATGGTCGAGGCACCGGCGGCCAGCGCCTTGCCGATGTCGCCCGAGTAGCGGATGCCACCGTCGGCGATCAGCGGGATGCGGTCCTGCAGCGCTTCGGCCACCAGGTCAATGGCGGTGACCTGCGGCACGCCGACGCCGGCGACGACGCGGGTGGTGCAGATCGAGCCCGGGCCGATGCCGACCTTCACGGCGTCCGCGCCGCTGTCCAGCAGCGCCAGTGCGGCTTCGCCGGTGCAGATGTTGCCACCGATGACCTGCACGTTCGGGAAGTTCTTCTTGACCCAGCTGACGCGGTCCAGCACGCCCTGCGAGTGGCCGTGCGCGGTATCGACCACGATCACGTCCACGCCGGCGGCGACCAGCGCTTCCACGCGGCGATCGGTATCGCCACCCACGCCGACGGCAGCGCCGACCAGCAGGCGGGTCGACAGATCCTTGGCAGCGTTCGGGAAGTCGGTGTTCTTCTGGATGTCCTTGACGGTGATCAGGCCACGCAGTTCGAACGAATCATTGACCACCAGCACCTTTTCGATGCGGTTGCGGTGCAGCAGCTGCAGCACTTCATCAGACGCGGCGCCTTCCTTGACCGTGATCAGGCGATCCTTCTTGGTCATGATGTGGCGGACCGGATCGTCCAGCTCGGTCTCGAAGCGCATATCGCGGTGGGTCACGATGCCAGCCAGCTGGCCGTCGCTGCCCACCACCGGCACGCCGGAGATGTTGTGCGCCTGGGTCAGGGCCAGCACGTCGCGGATGGTGGTTTCCGGGCCGACGGTGATCGGGTCGCGGATGACACCGGCCTCGAACTTCTTGACCTTGGCCACTTCCGCGGCCTGCTGTTCCAGGCTGAGATTCTTGTGGATGATGCCCATGCCACCCAGCTGGGCCATGGCGATGGCCAGGCGGGCTTCGGTGACGGTATCCATGGCAGCGGACAGGATCGGAAGCTTCAGCTTCAGGTCTCGGGTCAACCGCGTTTCGAGGTTGACGTCCTTGGGCAGGATGGTCGAGTGGGCGGGGACGAGCGAGACGTCGTCGTAAGTGAGTGCTTCAGCCTGGATGCGCAGCATCGGCATACCCGAGATGTGGGGAAGCGCGACATTTTACCCCTTTTTCGCGCCGCGTGGCAGGGGGTAGATGCGACGCAGTGTCGCGCCGGCGGCGATTGGTTCAGGGCGGCTTGGGTGGGTGCCAACCTTGGTTGGCACTATCCATCCGGCACCAGGACCCCAGATGGGGCCAAGGCCTCTGCCTGTTTGTGCCAACCAAGGTTGGCACCCACCAGGAGCGGGTCATGCCGGGGGGCCCAAGCCACCTTGGATTGCCTTGGGTAGGTGCCAACCTTGGTTGGCACGATGCGTCCGGCACCGGCACCCCAGATGGGCCGATGGCCCCGATGGATGTGTGCCAACCAAGGTTGGCACCTACCAGGAGCAGGCCAACAGTCGGCACCCGCCCCAAAGGTCAGCTCAGCGCTTCCGCGGCTTCCAGGGTGTTCTGCATCAGCGTAGCCACGGTCATCGGGCCGACACCGCCCGGCACCGGGGTGATCCAGCTGGCCCGCTGGGCCGCCGCCTCAAACCCGACGTCGCCCACCAACCGGCCGTCATCCAACCGGTTGATACCCACGTCGATCACCACCGCGCCCGGCTTCACCCACTCGCCCGGCACGATGCCCGGGCGGCCCACCGCCACCACCAGGATGTCGGCGTTGCGCACGGCCTGTTCCAGCACGTCCTTGGGCGTGAACTTGTGGCAGCTGGTCACGGTGCAGCCGGCAATCAGCAGCTCCAGGCCCATCGGGCGGCCGACGTGGTTGCTCACGCCCACGATGGTGGCGTTGCGGCCACGCACCGGCTGGTCGGTGTGGCCCAGCAGCGTGGTGATGCCGCGCGGGGTGCACGGGCGCAGGCCGAACTCGCGCAGGGCCAGGTGGCCGACGTTTTCCGGGTGGAAACCGTCCACGTCCTTGCGCGGGTCAATGCGCTGGATCAGCCGGCGCGCGTCGGGGATGCCCGGCAGCGGCAGCTGGATCAGGATGCCGTTGATCTTCGGATCGGCGTTGAGCTGGTCGATGAGGTCGAGCAGCTCGGCCTCGGTGGTACCGGCCGGCAGATCGTAGTCATGCGCCTCGATGCCGACCTTCTCGGCGGCACGGCGCTTGTTGCGCACGTACACGGTCGAGGCCGGGTCGCCACCGACCAGCACCACGGCCAGGCCCGGACGGCTGCCGCCGGCGGCCACGCGGGCGTCGACGCGCACCTTCAGGCTGTCGAGCAGGTCCTCGGCGATACGGCGGCCATCAAGGATGCGGGCAGGATGCGGGGCGGCGGAATCAGTCATCGGGGGCAGGCGTGGAGCGGCGGGGACGCTATTGTCCCTGATTCAGGCCCCCTCGCCCACCGCCGCGCGCCGACACCGCGCACCGGTAGTGCCGGCCGCTGGCCGGCAACCCCACGACGTCGGAACGTTTCCGTATCTGCCGGCCAGCGGCCGGCACTACCAACCACCGGCTCCGGCAATTCCCCACACGGTAGTGCCGGCCGCTGGCCGGCAACCTCATGACGTCGGAACGTTTCCGTATCTGCCGGCCAGCGGCCGGCACGACCAACCACCGGCTTCGGCAATTCCCACACGGTAGTGCCGGCCGCTGGCCGGCAACTCCATGACGTCGAAACGTTTCCGTATCTGCCGGCCAGCGGCCGGCACTACCAACCACCAGCTTCGGCAATTCCCCACACGGTAGTGCCGGCCGCTGGCCGGCAACCCCATGACGTCGAAACGTTTCCGTATCTGCCGGCCAGCGGCCGGCACGACCAACCACCGGCTTCGGCAATTCCCACACGGTAGTGCCGGCCGCTGGCCGGCAACCCCATGACGTCGAAACGTTTCCGTATCTGCCGGCCAGCGGCCGGCACGACCGGGCTTTACTCTTCCTCTTCCGGCACATCCTGCGGGTTCAGCGTCTTGCTCTCGCGCTTCGGCGCGGTGAACGGCGTCGGCGTCGGCACGCCCTGCGGCGCGTTGCCATAGATCATCCGCGCACCGGCATTCAGACCACCACCGGCAATCTCCAGTTCAAAACGCTCGGCATCGCGACGACGGATCTCGGCGGCGATCTCCACCGCATCATCCTCATCCGCACCCAATTCCACCAGCGCGGCCTGGCCGAACAGCACCGCCGATTCAAACGTCTCGCGGATCTGGAAATCAACACCGGCATGGATCAACCGCAGCGAATGCTCGCGGTCGAACGAGCGCACCATCAGCTTGGCCTGCGGGAACTCGTGCGACACCAGCTCAACAATGCGGTCAGCCGCCTCGGCCTTGTCCACGCACACCGCAATCGCACGTGCGGTGGCCGCACCCGAGGCATGCAGCACGTCCAGACGCGTGCCATCACCGTAGTAGATCTTGAAACCGAAGCGCGCCGCGCTCTGGATCATCTCCACATCGTTGTCGATGATGGTCACGTCCACGTCGCGCGCCAGCAGCGACTGGCTGGCGACCTGGCCGAAGCGGCCGAAGCCGATCAGCAGCACGCTGCCGGACAGGCCCTCGGCCTCGTCCACGCCGTCCATGTTCACCGTCGGCTTCGGCGCGATGCGCTTGTAGACCAGCACTACCAGCGGGGTCAGCGCCATCGACAGCACCACCACGGCGGTGAAGTTGGCATTGATCTCCATGTTGATCACGCCGGCCGATGCCGCGGCGGAGAACAGCACGAAGGCGAACTCGCCGCCCTGCGCCATCAGCACGCCGCGGTCCAGCGCCTGCGCGTGGTCGCTGCCCATGATGCGCGCGACCACGTAGATGCACAGCGCCTTGGCCGCCATCAGGGCCAGCACCAGGCCGAGGATCAGCTGCCAGTTACCCGCCACCACGCCCAGGTCCAGCGCCATGCCCACGCTGAGGAAGAACAGGCCCAGCAGGATGCCGCGGAACGGCTCGATGTCCGCCTCGATCTGGTGGCGGAAGGTCGATTCGCTGAGCAGCACGCCGGCCAGGAACGCGCCCATCGCCATCGACAGGCCGGACAGCTGCATCAGCAGCGCCGCACCCAGCACCACCAGCAGCGCGGCAGCGGTCATCACCTCGCGCGCCTTCGATTCGGCCAGCACGCGGAACAGTGGGTTGAGCAGGAAGCGGCCGACCAGCACCAGGCCGACGATGGCACCCACACCGATCGCCACCGATAGCCAGCGCGAACCCTCGCCGTCGGCACTGCCGGCGCTCGGGCCCATCCACGCCACCAGCGCCAGCAGCGGCACGATCAGCAGGTCTTCGAACAGCAGGATCGAAACGATCTTCTGCCCCGATGGCAGCGCGATGTCACCGCGCTCGGCCAGCAGCTGCATCACCACCGCAGTGGAGGTCAGCACGAAGCCGGTGGCGCCGATGAAGGCCACCTGCCACGGCAGGCCGAACAGCTTGGCGATGCTGGTCAGCACAAGCGAACAGGTGACGATCTGCAGCGTGCCCAGCCCAAAGATCTCCTTGCGCAGGCTCCACAGGTGCGAGGGCCGCATTTCCAGGCCGATCACGAACAGGAACATCACCACGCCGAGCTCGGCGGTATGCAGGATGGCCTGCGGGTCGGAGAACCAGCCCAGCCCGAACGGTCCGATCGCCAGGCCGGCGGCGAAGTAGCCCAGCACCGAGCCCAGGCCGGCCCGGCGGAACAAGGGCACCATCACCACCGCCGCGCCCAGCAGGGCGACGACCTTGACCAGCTCGCTGGTCGCTGCTTCTACCGCCATGCGGTGTTTTCCCCAAGATCCAGAATCGGGTTCAACAATAGAGCAATGCCGATGACGGCAATAGCACGCATGTTGCGCCGGATTGTCTTGGAGGTGGAACGATGTAGGGAGCTACCCCCAGCATCATCCCGAAACCATGCATCCGCGTCGGTGGGTGCCGCCATGTACCCGCTTCGGTAGGTGCCAACCTTGGTTGGCACGAAAACGCCGACCAAGGTCGGCATCTACCAAGGCATTCCCCGGCCAGCCTCACTCACCCCGGCAAAACGCGGCGTAATCGATATACCCGGGAACGGCAAGCCCGGCGCGCACACCGGGCACTGCGAGTCCGGCCGGATGCCGGATCCCGAAACCATGCATCCGCTTCGGTAGGTGCCAACCTTGGTTGGCACGAAAACGCCGACCAAGGTCGGCATCTACCAAGGCATTCCCCGGCCAGCCTCACCCACCCCGGCAGAACGCGGCGTAATCGATATACCCCGGGAATGGCACGTCCGGCGCGCACACCGGGCAGTGCGGGTCCGGCCGGATGCCGGTCTCGCGGAAGCGCATGCCCAGCGCGTCGAAGCGCAGCAGGCGGCCGACCAGCGGCTCGCCGATGCCCAGCAGCAGCTTCAGCACCTCGGTGGCCTGCAGCACACCAGCCAGCCCGGGCAGCACGCCCAGCACACCGGCCTCGGAGCAGTTCGGCGCGAACTCCGGCGGCGGCGGCTCGGGGAACAGGCAGCGGTAGCACGGCGCCACGCCACGCTGGCGGCCGGCGTCAAACACGCTTACCTGGCCGTCAAAGCGCTCGATGGCGGCATACACCAGCGGCTTGGCGTGCTTGATGCAGGCGTCGTTGAGCAGGTAGCGCAGCGGGAAGTTGTCCGACCCATCCAGCACCACATCCACGCCGTCCAGCAGCGCATCCACGTTCTCGGAGGTGACCCGCTCGGGCACCGCTTCGACGTCGATGGAGGGGTTCAGCGCCAGCAGCCGGTCGCGCGCCGAATCGACCTTGAGCTGGCCGACGCTGGCTTCGGTATGCACGATCTGCCGATGCAGGTTGCTGCGTTCGACGCGGTCGTGGTCGGCGAAGCGCAGGTGCCCCACCCCGGCCGCAGCCAGATAGAACCCAGCCGGCGCACCCAGCCCACCCGCGCCCAGCACCAGCACGCGCGCCTGCTGCAGCCGGCGCTGGCCCGCCTCACCCACCTGCGGCAGCAGCAGATGCCGCGAATAGCGGTCGTAGAAATCGCGGTCGGCGGCGCTGGCCAGCGGCTGCACCAGCGGCAGCGACTGCTCGCGCCAGGCCACGGTGCCGCCCGTCACGGAAGCGACGTTTGTGTAGCCAGCCTCCAGCAGCGCCTGCGCAGCATCGGCGGAGCGCTTGCCGCTCTGGCAGATCAGCAGGATCTCCTGGTCGCGCCGCGGCAGATGCGCGGCCGGGTCGGCCTGCAGCTCGCCCTTGGCCACGCCGCGCGCGCCCTCGGCCATCCCGCCGGCCCGTTCATGCGCCTCACGTACATCGATCAGCACCGCGCCGTGGGCCAGGCGCTCGCGCGCCTGCGCGGGGGAAAGCTCTTGGATGCTCATGGCCGCATTATCGCGCAGACACCTTCGCCGCGCCTTGCCCCGAACATGGCACCATGCGGGCGTTGCCCCCTGCATCCCGGAACCGCTGCATGCGCTCTGCCACCGAATTCTGGCGTGACCCGCGCATGCCCTTCGTCGAAAGCCGACGGGCGTGCAACAGCCGCGCCTGCCATCGCCCGCACAGCCATGACACCTTCTCGATCGGCGCCGTGGACGCCGGCAGCAGCCTGTTCACCGGTGCTGCGGAAGGACCGCGCCTGCTGCAGCCCGGCAGTCTGGTCGGCGTACCCGCAGGCCGCGTGCACGCCTGCAACCCCCTGCCCGGCCAGGTCTGGAGCTACCAGATGCTGCATCTGGACGCGCGCTGGATGGCCGAGGTCCGCGCCGAGTATGACGACCTGCCCGAACCCGACTGGCAGCAGGAACCGATCCGGATTTCCAACCATCGCCCGCGCTACCAGCAATACTGCCAGCTCAACGAGACGCTGTTTTCCGACGATCCGGTCAGCGTCAAGGAAGCGGCCCTGATCGCGTTCGTCGGCGATCTGGATGAACACGATGGTGTAGCCGTCACCGGCCCGCCCGAAGATGCCGCATTACAGCAGCGGCTGCAGCCGGTGATGGACATTCTGCGCCAGCGGCTCGAACACACCCCGGCCCTGCAGGAGCTGGCATCGCTGGCAGGCATGAGCCGCTACCAGCTGATCCGCGCCTTCCGGCGTGCCACGGGCCTGACCCCTCACGCCTGGCAGATCGACCAGCGCATCCAGGAGGCCCGGCGGCGGCTGTGCGAAGGGCAGGCCCTGGCCGTGGTCGCCCATGCATTGGGGTTCGCCGACCAGAGCCATTTCCAGCGGGTCTTCAAGGCCCACGCCGGTGCGACCCCGGGCCAGTACCGGCGCTGAGCCTGCAATAACGTTCAATACCATCGCGCGGCGCATCCCCACACTGGCGCCCCCGCCAGCCGCCGCCGGACCCGATGGAACAGTTCCTGATCATCGCCACCGTACATTTTCTCGCCCTGCTCTCACCCGGCCCCGACTTCTTCCTTGTTGCGCGCACTGCAATCACCTCTGGCTGGCGCACCGCCAGTGGCGCCTGCGCAGGCATCGCCCTCGGCAATGGCGTTTTCATCGTGGCCGCCTTCACCGGAATGGCCATGCTGCGCGCAGGTAGCGCAGGGTTCATTGCGGTGCAGTTGGCGGGCTGCGGGTTCCTGCTGTACCTCGGCACGCTGTTCCTGCGCCATGCGGGTTCGACGACGCTGCAGGCATCTGACGCTGCCGCCGGATCGCGAGCGGACGGTGCCCACGGATGGTGGACGGCGGCAGGGCTGGGCGCCCTGTCTGCGCTGCTGAACCCGAAGAATGCGCTGTTCTACGCAACGTTGGCGGCAATGCTCAACGGTCCGCAGGCCAGCGCCGCAACGAAGTTCTTCTATGGCGCGTGGATGTTCGGCATCGTCCTGCTATGGGATCTGCTGGTTGCCGCGCTGGTCGGCCACCCGTGGGTGCTGGGTCGATTCGCGCGTGCCCTGCCCTGGCTGGAACGGGCCGCAGGGCTCCTGATGATTGCGCTGGCGCTCTGGATCGCCGTGTCGCTGTGGCTGGGCTGATGCCGGTAATTCGCGCCTGTCGCAATAGCGTTCAATACGGCGCGTCCAGCGCAGCCCACACTCGGCACTTTCTGTAGTTTGGTGGCAGGTTTTCGTGCAGCAGTTCTTCATCGTCGCGGTGCTGTACGGCTTCGCCATGCTCCTGCCTGCGTCGAATCACGCGAAGATCCTGCGCACCGCGATGGGCGCGGGCGGGCACGCCGCCATGGCCGCATCGTTCGGTATCGCCATCGGTACGGGCACCATCTGCGCCACGGCCTTCGTTGCGGCGGGCATGCTGGGAAACCGCGGCCTGTGGACGCTGGCGATGGAGTGCGCGGGCTGCCTGCTGCTGCTGCGCCTGGCGGGGATGTGCCTGCGCGACGCCGGGCTGACCTCCCTCTCTCCGCTTTCCCTGCAGATGCCCTGGGGCCTGAAGGCCCGCTCCCGTTGGCCGCACGCCGAGGCTGGATGCCTGTTGGCGCTGGCCAGCATCAACAACTGGACGCTGCAGTTGGCGGTTGCAGCCCTGGTCAGCGGCCTCGTTGCCGACATGGATACAAAGGCCGCTTACGTGGCCTGCCTGGGCGGCGTCGCGCTGTCGCTCGGCCTGCTGATGGCGTGGCTCGGCAGCCATCCGCGCTGGGCACAGGGGTGTTGTCGATTGCTTCCGTGGCTGGAGCATGCCGCGGGTCTGGTGATCGGCGCGGTGTCGGTGGCGTACCTGGCAGGGGTACTGGGTACCACCCTGGTCTGGGCGAGCCTCACGGGGCAGGCGCAGCTGCCCGAATCGATGATGGCCGCGCCCCGCAGCGCCCCATGCGCGTTTCCGCATTGCCGCGCTCGTCGCAACAGTTCGCCATGATTGAGGATTGTAGACGTAGGGGTAGTACGGGCCGCTGGCCGGCAACCTCGTGAACACGCCAGGCATCATCGGGTTGCCGGCCAGCGGCCGGCACTACCACAGACAAGAAAGGCGGCCCTGCGGCCGCCTTCCCGTGAATCACTTGCCCTTGACGTGCTTCATCAAGCGCCGCTTGGCCTTGACCTGCCGCTCGGTGAGGACGTTCTTCTTGCCCTCGTACGGGTTGGTGCCCTCGCGGAAGATGAAACTCACCGGCGTGCCGATCAGCTTGAAGCGCTTGCGGAAGAAGTTCTCCAGGTAGCGCTTGTATGACTCCTGCAGTTCCTTCAGGCGCGTGCCGTGCACGATGAAGGTCGGCGGGTTGGAACCGGCCGGGTGCACGTAGCGCAGCTTGGAGACATGGCCGCGGATGGTCGGCGGCGGGTTGGTCTCGTAGGCCACTTCCAGCGCCTTGTTCACTTCGCTGGTGGTGAAGGTCTTGTTCGCCGATTCGTGCGCACGATGCACCGCACGGAACAGCTCACGCAGGCCCGAGCCGTGCTTGGCCGAGATGCGCACCGATTCGGCCCACGGCACGAAGCCCAGCTTCAGCGACAGCATGGTTTCCGCCTGCTCGCGCTGGTAC
This sequence comes from Stenotrophomonas sp. YJH_SMC_120, assembly GCF_059368675.1. Taxonomy (NCBI): domain Bacteria; kingdom Pseudomonadati; phylum Pseudomonadota; class Gammaproteobacteria; order Lysobacterales; family Lysobacteraceae; genus Stenotrophomonas; species Stenotrophomonas sp. YJH_SMC_120. The sequence goes on along the minus strand of NZ_JCAFRY010000018.1, from coordinate 50,808 downwards.
TCGGTCAGGCCATCCCACTTGTTGATGGCGATCACCAGCGCGCGGCCGGCGTCGAGCACGGCACCGAGCACGGTGGCGTCCTGGTCGGTCACGCCTTCGGTGGCGTCGAGCATCAGCACGGCCACCTGGCACTGCTCGATCGACTGCATGGTCTTGACCACCGAGAACTTCTCGACGACCTCATCCACGCGCGAACGACGGCGCAGGCCGGCGGTGTCGATCAGGCGGTACTCACGGCCGTCGCGCTCCAGGTCCACCGCGATCGAGTCGCGGGTGGTACCCGGCACGTCGGAGGCGATCATGCGCTCCTCGCCGAGGATGCGGTTGACCAGGGTCGACTTGCCCACGTTCGGGCGGCCGACGAAGGCGATGCGGATGCGGTTCGGGTCGTTGTCCAGCTCTTCGCCGCTGCCTTCTTCCGGCAGGCGCTGGATCACTTCGTCCAGCAGGTCGTCCAGGCCCTGGCGATGCGCGGCCGAGACGGTCAGCATCTCGCCGAAGCCATAACGGGCGAACTCGGAACGCACGCTGTCCTCGTCGGTGCCGTCGATCTTGTTGATCAGCAGCAGCGTCGGGCGCGACAGCTTGCGCAGCCAGGCCAGGATCTCGTCGTCCAGCGCCGAGGTGCCCTCGCGCGCGTCGACGACGAACAGGATCAGATCGGCTTCGGCCGCCGCAGCCCGGGCCTGGCGCGTGGTGGCACCGGCCAGGCCTTCGTCTTCCCCGGCAATACCGCCGGTATCCACGACGAGGAAATGGTTGTCCTCGTCGAGGCGGCAGACGCCGTAGTTGCGGTCACGGGTGACGCCGGGCTGGTCATGGACCAGCGCGTCGCGGGTGCGCGTAAGCGCATTGAAAATAGTCGACTTGCCGACATTCGGCCGTCCAACCAGGGCGACCAAAGGCAGCATCGCGATTACTCCAATTTTTAATTTGCCAACCGGAAGGCGGTCAGCTTGCCATCCACGTTCTGCACCAGCAGCACCCCGTCGACGACGACCGGCTGGGCCAGCAGGGCGTCACCGCCGCTCTTCGCCCGTGCCGCCATCGCACCATCGGAGGTCTTCAACCAGTGCACGTATCCCTTGTAGTCGCCGACGACCACGTAATCACCGTGCAGCGCCGGGCCGGTCAGCGAACGACGCGCCAGCTCGGTCTGCGACCACATGGCAGCGCCGGTCGCCTTGTCCAGGCCGAACACGCCACCCTTGTTGTCGGTGACGAACACATTGCCCGACGACACCGCCACGCCACCTGCACCGCCATGGTCGCGCGCCCACAGCGGGCGACCGGTCGGGCCTTCGATGGCCATGGTCTGGTTCTTGAAGCTGCTCACGAAGAGGGTGTTGCCCTCCAGCACCGGAGCACCGTCGACATCGGCCATGCGGTCCAGTTCGGTACGGCCTTCGCCGTTGCCAAGGTTCTGTTCCCACAGGGTACGCCCATCCTGCATGGCCAGCGCGGCAACCGCGCCTTCGTCCTTGCCGATGAACAGCACGCCCGGACCGGTGACCACCGGCGCGTTGCCGCGCACGGTCAGCGCCGGCAGTTCGCTCGGGTTGAACCACTTCTGCGTGCCGTTGCCGGCATCGAACGCGGTGACGCGGCCGTCGTTGCTGCGCACGAACACCAGGCCCTGGGCCACGGCCGGCGCGGCAATGACCTCACCCGGAACACGGGCGCGCCACTTCTCGCTGCCGTCATTGATGTCCAGGGCGATGACCTGGCCATCGAGCGTGCCGATCACGACCAGGTTCTCACCGACACCCGGGCCGCCGGACAGGCGCAGCTTCGGCTTCTTCTTTTCCTTCTGCGGCTCCCAGGTCCAGACCTTCTTGCCGGTCTGCAGGTCGATGGCGTGCACGCCGCCGGTGATCGCCGCAGCGAACACGTGGCCATTGGCAACGGCCGGGCCCTGGCGCACGCCGATGCGGCGCTCGCCCTTGCCGAGGTTGACCGACCAGGCCTTGTTGACCTTGACGCTCGGCTCGAACTTGACCAGCTCAGCCGGCTCCTGGGCCTTCTTCGCTGCCGCGTCCTTGCCGGCGAACCAGCCCTTCATGGTGCTGCAGCCGGTCAGGGCCATGCCCATCAGGAGCACGGTGGCGACGCGGGTGATCATGACCTTCTGACTCATCAAACCGACTCCGCAGGGGCGGCGACCGTGCCGCCGGCATCCATAACCTTGGTTTCCAGCAGGCGCCGCTGCGGCGCTGCCACGTCCAGCGACTTCAGCGCCTTCTCGTACTGTGCGCGGGCGTCATCGCGCTTGCCCTGCGCCATCAGCGCATCGCCATGGATTTCCAGGCTGCTGCTGTCGGTGGCGCTGCCCAGCAGCTTGATCGCCTCGTCGCTCTTGCCGGTGGCCACCAGCAGGCGGGCCACACGCTGGTCGACCACGCGCTGCAGGTCGCTTTCGACCTTCACGGCGCGCAGGGTGGCCAGCGCTTCTTCGTTCTTGCCGGCGTCGACCTGGGCCTTGGCCAGCTGCAGCGCCGCGAGGTCGCCATAGATGCTGGACGGGCCCGCTTCGAGCGCCTTCACTGCCTTGGCAGCGTCGTCAAGCTTGTTCTGCTGAAGACCGACCAGAGCCTTCTGGTATTCCACGTTGGCCGAGGCCAGCTTGCCGCCCTGATCCTTCTGGTACCACTGCCAGCCGGCAATGGCACCGATCGCGATGGCTACGCCACCGAGGATGCTGGCGCCATTCTTCCGCAGCCAGCTGCGGACGCGTTCACTTTGTTCGTGCTCGTCGAGCAGATCGTCGATCGCCATGCGTACTCTCGCCCCGCCCATCGGGAGGGACCATTGGGTTTAATCGAAGGTGGTGAAACCGCGCCTCAGTGCGAAACCGGGACTACGGAGCCTTCAGAGGATACCTGAAAGCGTGCCACGTTGGCTCGCTGGTAGGGGGTCAGATCGACGATAGCGCCGTTCTGCTGAACCTGGACCGCCGAGGCGTTGCCCAGGGTCACCCGGGTCACCTGGCCCGGCGTGAAGCTGCGGCTCTCGCCGGACTTGATCAGCGCCTTTTCGACCGTGGCGCCGTCCGGACCACCGATATCGACCCAGCTGTCGCCGCTGAACTGCATCTCCAGCGTATTGGCGGCTGCGGGCGCAGCGGGTGCCGAACGCGGCACCGGGGACAGCGAAGCGACATACGGGGTTGCGGCCGGCTTGCTGGCCGGGGCACTCGCGACTTCAGCCGGGGCTGCCGGCTCGACACCCGCAGCGGACGGGGCCACCGGCACAGCGGCCGGGATTGCGTCCAGCGAGGCCGTGTTCGGCGACGGCGTGGCGCTGCCATCGAAATGGCCGCGGGTGGCGAACCACACCGGCACGGCCAGCACGGCGGTGATGCCGACGTACAGCACGCGCCGGCCGAGATTCTCGGCAATGCGGCGCGCACGCGGGGTATGGGTATGGCTGACCAGGGTGGGCGGCACGACAGGGCCCACCTGGGCCTGCTCCAGCAGCTGGCTCACATCGACGTCGAGCAGGCGCGCGTAGCTGCGCAACTGGCCGCGCACGAAGACGGGCGCGCCCAGCTTCTGCCACTGCTCTTCCTCCAGCGACCTGACCACCTGGACCGGCATGCGCAGGCGCGAGCCGACATCCTCAAGGGTCAGTCCGGCCGCTTCACGGGCCTGGCGCAGGCGGGTGCCGCAGCCGGCCGCAGTCTCGAGAGCGCTCACAGTCTGGTCATCAATCACAATGCATCAACCCTGGAGTTAGGAGCCCGCTTCCTGCGGAAATTCCTGTCGAATGCGCTGAAGATAGCGGTCAGATGCCGCCCGATCACCCAGCCGCGCTTCGATTTGAGACGCAAGTTGTAACACGGAACGCGTTGCGGGTGCAGCCGCAATCCTACGTTCGGCGAAGGCCCGGGCCTCCATGTAGCGGCCCTGGCGGAAGCTGAGCTGGGCCATGGCCTCCAGCGCGACCGGGTTTCCCGGCAGCGCCGACAGCGCCGCGCGCAGGTCGCGCTCGGCACGCTCGAACTGGCCTGCATCCAGCGCACAGCTGCCGGCATTGGACTGCGCTTCGGCGACGGCGGGATTGCCCGGCGCCCGCTGGGCACGATCGAACCACACCAGCGATTCGGCCGCGTGGCCCTGTTGGCACAGCCAGGCACCATAGTTGTTGAGCACGTCGCCACGTTGCGGCGCCAGCTCGGCAGCCTTGCGGAAGTTCTCGCCGGCCTGCTGGCTGCGACCGCGACGCTCGTCGATGCCCGCAAGCAGGACCAGGCCGTCGGGGGCCGTCGGCACCAGCTTCTGGGCTTCGCGCACCTTCCGCTCGGCAGCATCGAGATTGCCGCCCTGGATGTCGCGGCCGGCCAGGGTCAGCAATTCCTGCCAGCGCACCTGCTGCCGCACCCCTTCCGGATCACGGACGGAGTAGACCGGCGCCTCGCTCGGGCCAAGCTTGGCCTTGGGATGGGATTTGCAGCCGCCGACCGCGAGGGCCAGCGTGCCTGCGAGCAGAACCAGCCAGAGGCGGTCAGGCCGCGGCATCGCTCCCCTTCCCCGCCTGCAGCGTCTTGTTAAACTCCGCCTGGCGGCGGGTGCGGTCCATCACCTGGCCCTTGAGCTGGCCACAGGCGGCGTCGATGTCGTCGCCACGGGTACGGCGGACCATGGTCAGCACGTTGCTGTCGAGCAGGATCTTCTGGAAGGCGCGGATGTGCGCCTCTTCCGAACGCTCGTAGCGGGTACCCGGGAACGGGTTGAAGGGGATCAGGTTGACCTTGCCCGAATCCTTGGCCTGCACCGCGTTGTCGAACTGGCGCATCAGGCGGGCCAGCTCGCGGGCATGCTCGGGCTTGTCGTTGATGCCCTTCATTAGGGTGTATTCGAAGGTGACCGATTCGCGGCGCTTGTTGGCGCGCAGGTAGCGTGCGCACGAGGCCATCAGCTCGGCGATCGGGTACTTCTTGTTGAGCGGCACCAGGGTCTCGCGCAGCGCGTCGTTCGGCGCATGCAGCGACACCGCCAGCGACACGTCGCTTTCGGCAGACAGGCGGTCGATCTGCGGCACCAGGCCGGAGGTCGACAGGGTCACGCGCTTGTTGGCCAGGCCGTAGCCAAGGTCGTCGCGCATCACGCTCATGGCGCGCACGACGTTGTCGAAATTCATCAGCGGCTCGCCCATGCCCATCATCACCACGTTGGTGAGGCGGCGCATCTGGTGCGGCACGTTGCCCAGGTGGCGCGCGGCAACCCACACCTGGCCGATGATCTCGGCGGTGGTCAGGTTGCGGTTGAAGCCCTGGGTAGCAGTGGAGCAGAACGTGCAGTTCAGGCCGCAACCGACCTGCGAGGACACGCACAGCGTGCCGCGGGTCTTGTCCGGGATGTACACGGTCTCGATGGCGTTCTTGCCATCCACGCCCATCGCCAGCAGCCACTTGTGGGTGCCGTCGGCGGAGGGCTTGTCGAACACGATGTTGGGAACCAGCACCTCGGCATGGGCCTGCAGCTTGGCGCGCAGGACCTTGCCGAGGTCGGTCATTTCATCGAAGTCGGTGACGTAGCGATGGTGGATCCACTTCATCACCTGATGGGCACGGAACTTCTTTTCGCCGAGAACCTCGACGAAGAACTTCTCCAGGCCCGCGCGATCGAGGTCGAGCAGGTTCTGCTTGCCAGCCGTGGGTGCCGACTTCGGCAGCGGCTGGATGGCGGGGGACTGTACGACCTCGTTCACGGCATTACTCTCAGCGCGAAACGACTTCGGTGGCGGCGAAGAAGTAGGCGATTTCAATCGCGGCATTCTCGACCGAGTCCGAGCCGTGGGCGGCGTTGGCATCGATGGATTCGGCGAAGTCGGCGCGGATGGTGCCCGGCGCGGCTTCCTTCGGGTTGGTGGCGCCCAGCAGGTCGCGGTGGGCCAGGACGGCGTTCTCGCCTTCCAGGGCCTGGATCATCACCGGGCCGGAGATCATGAACTCGACCAGCGCGTTGAAGAACGGACGCTCGCGGTGCACGGCGTAGAAGCCTTCGGCTTCACGGCGCGACAGCTGCTTGTACTTGGCGGCCACGACCTTCAGGCCGGCCTTCTCGAAGCGGGCGTAGATTTCGCCGATGACGTTCTTGGCAACGGCGTCCGGCTTGATGATCGAAAGGGTGCGCTCCAGCGCCATGGGATGTCTCCAATGGAATCGGGCCGCTGATGGCCCGAAGGGTAACATGAAAAAAACCCGCGTCGGGACGCGGGCTTAGCCTGATAAACGTAGGCGAATTGTAAAAGATAAAGCGGCGGCATGGTAGTGCCGGCCGCTGGCCGGCATAGGGCGCCATTCAACCTCGGGGCTGCCGGCCAGCGGCCGGCACTACCCCATTCACCGACCTGAGTGAAATCTGACCGGGTCGGCCGATTTTGCTGCACTGCAAAATGCCATACGGTACCGTCTGGTCCTAGTATCAAACAATCGTTTGATTAAGGTCCGACCACCGATGGCCAAGCCCGCCCACTTCTCGACCAAGGACCGGATCCTCGGTGCCGCCGAGGAGCTGTTCGCCCAGCACGGCTTCGCCGGCACCTCGCTGCGCCAGGTGACCAGCCAGGCCGACGTCAACATCGCCGCGGTCAACTACCACTTCGGCTCCAAGGAAAACCTGGTCAACGAGGTCTTCCGCCGCCGCATGGACGAGATGACCGGCGCCCGCCTGTCGCAGCTGGAACGCGCCCGCACGGAGCACCCGGGCGAACTGCGCCCGGTGCTGGCCGCCTTCGTCGAGCCTGCCCTGGCGCTGGCCCAGGACCGCCAGAACGGCGGCGCCTTCGTGCGCGTGATCGCCCGCGCCTATGCCGAGAAGAACGACAACCTGCGCAAGTTCCTGTCCGACCACTACGGCCACGTGCTGCGTGCGTTCGGCAAGGCCATCGGCGAGTGCGTGCCCGGCCTGAGCAAGGAAGAGCTGTACTGGCGCCTGGACTTCCTGGCCGGCTCGCTCACCTATGCCATGGCCGACTTCGGGCTGATCAAGCGTCCCGCCGGTGTCACCGAAGCGGCGCATCGTGCCCATGCCGCCCACGAACTGATCCATTTCGCCGAAGCCGGGTTCCGCGCCGCCGCACGCGCCAGCGCCCTGCCCGCTTCCCTTTGATTCCACCCAGTAACTGCTGACCAACAAAGGCCCTACACCATGTCCAATTCCCTGCTAGTCCGCCGCGCCGCCGTGCTGGGTGCCGGCGTCATGGGTGCCCAGATCGCCGCCCACCTCACCAACGCTGGCGTCGACACCGTGCTGTTCGACCTGCCTGCCAAGGAAGGTCCGGCCGACGGCATCGTGCTGAAGGCGATCGCCAACCTGGGCAAGCTGAGCCCGGCGCCGCTGGCCAGCAAGTCGCTGGCCGAAGCCATCACCCCGGCCAACTATGAGTCGGGCCTGGAGCAGCTGAAGGACTGCGACCTGATCATCGAGGCCATTGCCGAGCGCATGGACTGGAAGCAGGACCTGTACAAGAAGATCGCGCCGTTCGTGGCCGACCACGCGGTGCTGGCCTCCAACACCTCGGGCCTGGGCATCAACAAGCTGGCCGACGTGCTGCCCGAGCAGCTGCGTCACCGCTTCTGCGGCGTGCACTTCTTCAACCCGCCGCGCTACATGCACCTGGCCGAGCTGATCCCGGCCACCACCACCGACGCCGCCGTGCTCGAAGGCCTGGAAGCCTTCCTGGTCACCACCCTGGGCAAGGGCGTGGTGTACGCCAAGGACACCCCGAACTTCATCGGCAACCGCATCGGCGTGTTCTCGATCCTGTCCACCATCCACCACACCCAGCAGTTCGGCCTGGGCTTCGATGAAGTGGACGGCCTGACCGGCCCGCTGGTCGGTCGCCCGAAGTCGGCGACCTATCGCACCTCCGACGTGGTCGGCCTGGACACCATGGCGCACGTCATCAAGACCATGGGCGACACCCTGCCGAATGATCCGTGGCATGAGTTCTTCAAGTCGCCGAAGTGGCTGGACGCGCTGATCTCCAAGGGCGCACTGGGTCAGAAGACCGGCGCCGGCATCTTCCGCAAGGTCGGCAAGGACATCGTGGTGCTGGACCTGGAGAAGCAGGACTACCGCCCGGCCGATCGCGCTGCCGCGCCGGAAGTGGTCGAGATCCTGAAGATCAAGAACCCGGCCGAGAAGTTCGCCAAGCTGCGCGAAAGCCAGCACCCGCAGGCGCAGTTCCTGTGGGCGACCTTCCGCGACCTCTTCCACTACAGCGCCTACCACCTGGCCGACATCGCCGAGACCGCGCGCGACGTGGACCTGGCCATCCGCTGGGGCTACGGCTGGTCGCTGGGCCCGTTCGAGACCTGGCAGGCTGCCGGCTGGAAGCAGGTGGCACAGTGGATCGCCGATGACATCGTCGCCGGCAAGAGCATGAGCAACGCCCCGCTGCCGGACTGGGTGTTCGATGGCCGCGACGGCGTGCATGCCGCCGAAGGCAGCTACAGCCCGTCGCGCAACGCCAAGCTGCCGCGCTCGTCGCTGCCGGTGTACCAGCGCCAGCGCTTCCCGGATCCGCTGCTGGGCGAGAAGTTCGCGCCGGGCGAGACCGTGTTCGAGAACGACGGCCTGCGCATGTGGCACGACGGTGATGGCATCGCCGTGGTCAGCTTCAAGACCAAGATGAACACCGTGTCCGACCAGGTGCTGGACGGCCTGCAGGAATGCGTGAGCCGCGCCGAGAAGGACTTCCAGGGCCTGGTGATCTGGCAGCAGAAGGAACCCTTCTCCGCCGGTGCCGACCTGGCCGGTGCACTGGGCCTGCTGCAGGCCGGCAAGGTCGACCAGTTCGAGGAAATGGTCGCCAACTTCCAGCGCACCAGCCAGCGCATCAAGTACTCGCTGGTGCCGGTGGTGGCAGCGGTGCGTGGCCTGGCCCTGGGCGGCGGCTGCGAGTTCCAGATGCACAGCGCCAAGACCGTGGCCTTCCTGGAAAGCTACATCGGCCTGGTCGAGGCCGGTGTCGGCCTGCTGCCGGCCGGTGGCGGCCTGAAGGAACTGGCCGTGCGTGCCTCTCAGGCCGCGGGCCCGGGTGGCGACGTGTTCGCCGAACTGAAGAAGACCTTCGAGACCGTGGCGATGGCCAAGGTGTCCAACTCGGCGGTCAACGCCAAGGAACTGGGCCTGCTGCGCAGTACCGACAAGGTGGTGTTCAACAGCTACGAGGCCCTGCACATCGCCAAGGCCGAAGCCCGTGCACTGGCCGAAGCGGGCTACCGTCCGCCGCTGCCGGCACGCCGCATCCAGGTGGCCGGTGACGTGGGCATCGCCACCTTCAAGATGATGCTGGTCAACATGCTGGAAGGCCGCTTCATCAGCCCGTACGACTACGAGATCGCCGAGCGCATCGCCACCGTGCTGTGCGGCGGCAAGGTCGACCGCGGCACCCTGGTGGACGAAGAGTGGCTGCTGACCCTGGAGCGCAAGCACTTCGTCGAACTGGCCCAGCAGGAAAAGACCCAGGCCCGCATCGCGCACATGCTGAAGACCGGCAAGCCGCTGCGGAACTGACGGAAGACATCGGTAGTGCCGGCCGCTGGCCGGCAACCTCTTCCACCCCCTATTCAAGAGATCACTGCAATGACCAAGCAAATCCAGGACGCCTACATCGTCGCCGCCACCCGCACTCCGGTCGGCAAGGCGCCCAAGGGCATGTTCCGCAACACCCGCCCCGACGACATGCTTGCGCACGTGCTGCGCAGCGTCGTCGCGCAGGCCCCGGGCGTGGACGTCAACCGCATCGATGACGCCATCATCGGCTGCGCCATGCCGGAAGCCGAGCAGGGCATGAACGTGGCACGCATCGGCGTGCTGCTGGCCGGCCTGCCGAACACCATCGCCGCGCAGACCGTGAACCGCTTCTGCTCCTCCGGCCTGCAGGCCGTGGCGCAGGCCGCCGACGCGATCCGCCTGGGCAACGCCGACCTGATGCTGGCTGGTGGCACCGAGTCGATGTCGATGGTGCCGATGATGGGCAACAAGATCGCCATGGCGCCGAGCGTGTTCGACAACGACCACGTGGCCATCGCCTACGGCATGGGCATCACTGCCGAGAAGGTGGCCGAAGAGTGGAAGGTCTCGCGCGAAGACCAGGACGCCTTCGCCCTCGCCTCGCACCAGAAGGCCATGGCCGCGATCCAGAACGGCGAGTTCAAGGACGAGATCAGCCCGTACGAGATCGTCTCGCACCTGCCGGACCTGGCCGACGGCCAGCGCATCATCACCCGCAACAAGATCGCCGACACCGACGAAGGCCCGCGCCCGGATTCCTCGGCTGAAGGCCTGGCCAAGCTGCGCCCGGTGTTCCGCAACGGCCAGTTCGGCGGCACCGTCACCGCCGGTAACTCGTCGCAGATGAGCGATGGCGCCGGTGCCGTGCTGCTGGCCTCGGAACAGGCGATCAAGGACTACGGCCTGACCCCACTGGCCCGTTTCGTCAGTTTCTCGGTGGCCGGCGTGCGCCCGGAAGTGATGGGCATCGGCCCGATCGCCGCGATCCCGAAGGCACTGAAGCAGGCCGGCCTGACCCAGGACCAGCTGGATTGGATTGAACTGAACGAAGCGTTCGCCGCGCAGTCGCTGGCGGTGATCCGCGATTGCGGCCTGGACCCGAGCAAGGTCAACCCGCTGGGTGGCGCGATTGCCCTGGGCCACCCGCTGGGTGCGACCGGCGCGATCCGTACCGCCACCCTGCTGCACGGCCTGCGTCGTCGCCAGCAGAAGTACGGCATGGTGACGATGTGCATCGGCACCGGCATGGGCGCAGCGGGTATTTTCGAGGCGCTGTAAGGGTCAAAAGCGTTGCCTCGTTGGGCTTCATGGCGTGGGCCGGGTTGGCAGGGCTGCCCGGGACACGCCGTGAACCCGTCCTTGGGGGCTCGATGGCGCCATCCATGGCGCCAACGGTCCCAGGCAGCCCTGCCAACCCGGCCCTCCCAGCCTCCCCGCGGCGGAGGGATGAGCAAAGGCAAGAGCAGTAGATCCACGCCATGCGTGGATGCTTTTGGCCCTGCTCTGGAAAACAAAAAAGGCAGCCATAGGCTGCCTTTTTTGATTGTGCTCCCGCCCTCGATTCCGCCCTTCCCGTCCGCGCCCGCAGGAAACCTGGCAGGCGGGACGGGTGGGCCTTTGCAGGACCGTTGGCGCCATGGGCCCGAGGCATGCCTCGGGCGGGTTGGGCAGGACGCCCAACCCCGGTCTTGCCGTGTGCGCAGGACAGCGCACACGAGCAAGGCGCCATCGAGCCCCCATGGATGGGTTTACGGCGTGTCCTGCAAAGGCCCACCCGTACCGCCCACCACGTATCAATCAAGGCGCCGCGAACGGAGCGCTTGATAAAACCCTTACTCCGCCAACATCGCCGTCAGCTTCTCCCGCGCCGGCCCTGCGAGCTTCGGGTTGTCCAGCGCGAAGCGGATCGTCGCTTCCACCAGCCCCAGGTGCGTACCGCAGTCGAAACGAGTGCCCTCGAAACGGTAGGCATCCACCTCCTCGGTCTTCAGCAGCTGCGCGATCGCATCGGTCAGCTGGATCTCGCCGCCGGCACCGCTGCCGGTCTGCTCCAGCAGCTCGAAGATCTTCGGGCTCAGCACGTAGCGGCCGACCACGGCCAGGTCGCTCGGCGCGTCCTCCGGCTTCGGCTTCTCCACGATCTGCGAAATACGGCCCCTGCGGCCATCGAAGGCCTCGGTCGCGACGATGCCGTAACTGGCGGTCTTGTCGTGCGGCACATCTTCAACGGCAATGACGCTGGCGCCACTGGCTTCGTTGAGATCGGCCATCTGCTTCAGCGCGCCGTCGCCGCGGTTCCAGATCAGGTCGTCCGGCAGCAGTACCGCGAACGGCTCGTCACCGATCACGGCCTTGGCACACAGCACCGCATGGCCCAGGCCCAGCGCCTCGGCCTGGGTCACGAAGATCGCGCGCACGCCATTGGGCAGCACGTGACGGATCAGTTCCAGCTGCTCCTGCTTGCCGGCGCGCTCGAGCTTCTGCTCCAGCTCGTAGGCCTTGTCGAAGTAGTCGGCGACCGCGTGCTTGTAGCGGTTGGTGATGAACACCAGCGTGTCACAGCCGGCCTCGATTGCTTCATCCACGGCGTACTGGATCAGCGGCCGGTCAATGATCGGCAGCATCTCCTTCGGCACGGTCTTGGTTGCTGGCAAAAAACGCGTCCCCAAACCCGCTACGGGGAAAACTGCCTTGCGAATTCGCTTGCTCATTGGTGCCTGTTGGCCTCGCGTGCGGGAAAGGGCACGACTTTAGCGGATGAAATGTAAGCATCCTGTTCGATTGGCGAGAACTCGGGCATCGTCGCGAACAGGACTTCCTTGATGGTTTCGGTGTCGTAGCTGCACACCGCCTCGCGCAGGCGCGGGACGTTGCCCAGCACCAGATCGCGCGAGAACATGCGCACGCCGGCCTCGAGGACCTTCGGATGCGCGGTTGCGCGGTAGTCCTCGTCCGAATAGAACAGCGTCTCGTGCAGCTTCTCGCCCGGACGCAGGCCGGTATAGATGATCTGCACATCCTTGTACGGCTGCTTGCCCGCCAGACGGATCATCTGCTCGGCCAGCAGCCGGATCGGCACGGGCTCGCCCATGTCGAGCGTGTAGATCGCACCGTGCGAGGCCGAGGCCGCGGCCTGCAGGATCAACTGGCAGGCCTCGGGGATGGTCATGAAGTAGCGGGTGACTTCCGGATCGGTAACCGTGACCGGGCCACCGCGCAGGATCTGCTCGCGGAACAGCGGCACCACGCTGCCGGCCGAGGCCAGCACGTTGCCGAAGCGCACGGTAACGAAACGGGTGTGCGTGGACTTCTGGTCCAGGCTCTGGCAGATCATCTCGGCATAGCGCTTGCTGGCACCCAGCGCGTTGACCGGATCGACCGCCTTGTCGGTGGAGATGAACACGAAATGCTCGACGCGCGCTTCCAGGCAGGCGCGGGCCACGTTCTCGGTCGCCAGGATGTTGTTGCGCACGGCTTCGCGCAGCTGCCGTTCCAGCACCGGAACATGCTTGTACGCTGCGGCATGGAACGCGGTGTCGACCGGATGCAGCGACAGCGCATGGCGGATCACCGCAGGATCGCCACAGTCGCCCAGCACCGCTTCGATCTCGATATCGGGGAAGCTGCGACGCAGCTCACCCTCGATGGTCAGCAGCAGCAGTTCGCTGATCTCCAGCAGGATGATGCGGCCGGCACCGTGGCGCGCGCACTGGCGGCACAGCTCCGAGCCGATCGAGCCACCGGCACCGGTCACCATCACGGTGCGACCGCCCAACCAGCCACGGATCAGGTTCCAGTCCGGGGTGATCGGCTTGCGGCCGAGCAGATCCTCGATCGCCACCTCCTTCAGTTGGCCGGGCAGCGACTGCCCCTGCAGGATGTCGCTCAGCTTGGGCACGGTGCGGAACGGCACGCCGGTGCTTTCGCAGATGGCGACCACCCGCTGCATGCCTGCGGCATCCAGCGAGGGCATGGCGATCACCAGCAACTTGGCTGCAGTCTCGCGGACCACGGCCGGGGCATCATCGAGGCTGCCCAGGATCGGCAGGCCCTGCAGCTTGGCGCCGCGCAGGTGCGGTGCGTCGTCCAGCAGGCCGACCGGTTCGAAGTTGCCGGAGCGGCGCAGATCGCGGACCAGCGTCTCGGCGGCTTGCCCCGCACCGAGGATCAGCACGCGGCGCGCGCTCGAATCCGACTGCAGTGCCTGGTAATCCTTCCAGGCCCGGTACAGCAGGCGCGGCGCGCCGAGCAGCGCCGACAGCGCGAACGGATAGATCACCAGCACCGACATCGGCACGCCGTCGAAACGCTTCCACATCAGCACCAGCACGATGCCGACCAGGCCGATGAAGCTGGCCTTGAAGATGTTCAGCAGGTCGCTGACGCTGGCGAAACGCCACAGCCCGCGATACAGGCCCACGCGCCAGAACACCAGGCCCTGCAGCAGCAGCACCAGGGTGGTGTCGACATTCCAGAGCGGAAGCGAGGGCGCGTTGGGGAGGATCGAGTACCGCCCGGCGTGGAGCAGCTGCCAGCATGCCCAGACCATGAACAGGTCGTGGCAGACGATGGCCGAACGCGGCATCAGGCCGAGGATTCTGTCCCGCCAGGGTGAAGCCATAAGTCAGGTATTTCCTTGTCGGTGACGCAATCCATTGCGCAGGAGGATCCAGAGGACGCTCAGCGCGAGAAACCACGCGACCGCCAGGACAGCCTCCCACCTCGGCTGCAAATTGGAGCAGACATTAAGCACTGTAATACTGAACAGGCCCAAAGCAAAGTACATCCCTGTCACCTGGGCGTGGCTGGCTCCTGCCTGCACCGCCCGCTGGTAGACGTGCTGGGTATGGGGTTCCATCCAGCGTTGTCCGGAGATGATGCGCGCCGCCAGTGTGAAGCCCGCGTCCACGAGGAACGCCGAAGCCGGCACCAGCAGCAGGATCCAGTTGATATCGGTACGCACCGCAGCGATCGCCAGGACGACGGCGACTGCATAGCCCAGCGCGCCACTTCCGACATCACCCATGAAGATCCGGGCCCGCGGGAAATTGAACGGCAGGAAGCCCAGGCAGGCCAGGCCCAGCGCCACCGCGGCCAGCGAATACGGCCAGGGCAGCACCGGCGCCAGGCCCAGCGCAACAACAATGGCCTGGCTGGCGGCAATACCGTTGATGCCATCCATGAAGTTCCAGATGTTGATCAACGAGGCGGTGAATACCAGCACCAGCCCGGCCAGCAACCAGCTTCCACCATGCACCTTGACCAGGGCGGCCAGCAGCGCGGCGGCAATGAAGTGCACCAGCAGGCGGCGCATGGCCGGCAACGGCCGGTGGTCGTCCCACCAGCCGATGCCCGCCACCAGCACCAGGCCCAGGCTGGCCACCAGCAGGCTCGGTGTCGATTCAGGCCAGACCCACATCGCTGCACCGGCGGTGACCAGCAGGCTGATGACGATGGCGATGCCACCACCGCGCGGCGTTGCCACGCTATGGCTGCGACGCTCGCCGGGGTGATCCAGCAGTTGCTGGCGCAGGGCATAACCCCGTGCCGCCCAGGTCAACCCCGCACTCAGCAGGGCCAGCCCCAGCAGCGCGCCCATCACGAGCCACGGCATGGATCAGAGCACCGCGTAGTTCAGCAGTGGCTTGACCGTGCCCCACTCCTTGCAGCTCGGGCACTGCCAGTGGTGGGTGCGTGCACCGAACCCGCAACGGGTGCAGCGGTAAGCGGGATTGCGCACCAGCAGCTGGTCGGTGATGTGCTTGAGGTCATGCAGGGTCGCCGTGGAATCGGCGCCCTCGGCCAGGGTCAGGTCGATCAGCGCCGATTCGCCACGCACCGACGGACGATCCTTGAGCTGGCGGCCAAGGTAGGCTCGGGCCGGAGCCACGCCCTCCTGCTCTTCCATCAGCCGGGTCAGGGCCAGCACCGGGGCGATGCCACGGTAGTGCTCGGTCATTTCCGACAGGAACGCACGTGCGCCTGCCAGATCGCCCACCTTGCGGTAGTTTTCCATCAACGCCGGCAGCAGCTCGGGCAGGTACTCCGGGTCGTTGCGCGCGGCGCGCTCGAATGCACGCACGGCGGCTTCAGCGTTGCCGACATCGGTTTCCAGGCGACCCTCAATGATGCCGGCGCGCACCGACATCGCATCGGCCTGGTAGGCCCGGGCAATCGCTGCCCTCGCCTCTTCCAACTTGCCGGCGCCGCGGAAGCGTTCGGCCAGTTCGCACTCGAACTGCCCGATCAGCTTGCCCATCGGCTCGCCGGTGACGTCTTCGAAGCGGGTGGCGTTGTCGATCGCCTTTTCCCAGTCGCGCTCGGCCTGGTAGATGCCGATCAGGTGCTTGAGCGCCTGCGGGGCGCGCTGGTCCAGCTGCGCCAGCTCGGTGAACACCGTCTCTGCACGGTCCAGCAGGCCGGACTTCATATAGTCCTCGCCCAGCGCCAGCAGGGCCTGCACGCGCTGCGCGTCGCTCAGGTCGTGGCGGTTGACCAGCCCCTGGTGCAGGCGGATGGCGCGGTCGACTTCACCGCGGCGGCGGAACAGGTGGCCCAGCGCGACTTGGGTCTCGAAGGTTTCCTTGTCCAGCTCGGCGATGTGCAGGAACAGTTCGATGGCCTTGTCCGGCTGCTCGTTGAGCAGGTAGTTCAGGCCACGGAAGTAGGTGCTGGACAGGCGGCTGACCTGGTTGTCACCGTGGCGCTGGCCACCACGCCGGCCGATCACCCACCCGGCCAGTGCGGCCAGCGGAACGAACAGGAAAAACCACAGCCACTCGGTGACGAAATCCATCTTCGATCAGCGTCCATCAAAAGATTGGGGGGAAACACCCGCGGCCGGCGTTGCCGCCACGGACTTGTTGGCACGGCGCAGCTGGCTGTAGAGCGGAATGACCACGCTCACCAGTACCAGGCCGGCACCGACCACGACACCCACCAGCAGCGCAGCGATCAGCGCCACGCCCACCGAGGTGTGCAATTGAGTGAAAAGCAGGTTGATCGACATCGCGGTCATGTTGACCGCACCAATGATCAGCCCAAGGATCAGGACCGCCAGCAGGACCAGCAGACGAAAGACCTTCATGCGACAGCTCCAGTGGCAGGAGTCCGTAGCTTATCCGACCCGCGGCTGGATTCGCACGCGGTGGCGCGACGGGGGCTCAGGCCGGATCGGCGTCCAGCGGCAGCACACTGCTGACCCGCTCGCGCAGTTCCTTGCCCGGCTTGAAATGGGGGACGTGCTTGCCCGGCAGGGCAACCGATTCGCCGGTCTTCGGGTTGCGACCCAGGCGCGGCGGACGATAGTGCAGCGAGAAGCTGCCAAAACCACGGATTTCGATGCGATCCCCGGCGGACAGCGATCCGCCCATCATCTCCAGCAACGACTTCACCGCCAGATCGACATCATCGGCCTTCAGGTGCGCCTGGCGGCGCGCAAGGATTTCGATCAGTTCGGATTTGGTCATCACCGGCTCACATCAGGGGCATCTCAGCCTGAAACGGCCCGGGCAGAAGCCCGGGCCGTCCAGGAAACAACAAACAGCGTAAGGCCGATTACTCGGACTTGTTGCCGTTCAGCTGTGCACGCAGCAGCGCGCCCAGCTGGGTGGTGCCGCTGGAAGCCGAAGAGGACTGGTATTCCTCCAGCACTTCGCGCATTTCCGCGTCGTCCTTGGCCTTGATCGACAGCTGCAGGGTGCGGCCCTTGCGGTCCATGCCCACGAACTTGGCTTCGATCTTGTCGCCGACCTTCAGGTGCTGGGTGGCGTCGTCAACGCGCTCGTTGGCGATGTCGCGAGCCGAAACGTAACCCTCGATGCCGTCAGCCAGCTCGATGATCGCGCCCTTGGCGTCGACTTCCTTCACCACGCCTTCGACCTTGGAGCCCTTCGGATTGGCAGCCATGTACTGGCCGAACGGATCCTGCTCCAGCTGCTTCACGCCCAGGGAGATGCGCTCGCGCTCCGGATCGACAGCCAGGACGACGGCGTCCAGGGTATCGCCCTTCTTGAAGTTGCGAACGACGTCTTCGCCGGTGGTGTTCCAGCTGATGTCGGACAGGTGGACCAGGCCGTCGATGCCGCCGTCCAGGCCGATGAAGATGCCGAAGTCGGTGATCGACTTGATCTGGCCCGACACCTTGTCACCCTTCTTGTGGGTGGCAGCGAAGGTTTCCCACGGATTGGCGGCAACCTGCTTCATGCCCAGCGAGATACGGCGACGCTCTTCATCGACGTCCAGCACCATCACTTCGACTTCGTCACCAACCTGCACAACCTTGGACGGGTTGACGTTCTTGTTGGTCCAATCCATCTCGGAGACGTGCACCAGGCCTTCGACGCCCGGCTCGATCTCAACGAACGCACCGTAATCGGTGACGTTGGAGACCTTGCCGAAGACGCGGCTGTTGGCCGGGTAACGACGGCCGATGTTGTCCCACGGATCCTCGCCCAGCTGCTTCAGGCCCAGCGAAACGCGGTTGCGCTCGCGGTCGAACTTCAGCACGCGGACGTCCAGCTCGTCGCCGACGTTCACGACTTCCGACGGGTGACGCACGCGCTTCCACGCCATGTCGGTGATGTGCAGCAGGCCGTCGATGCCGCCCAGGTCCACGAACGCGCCGTAATCGGTCAGGTTCTTGACGACACCCTTCAGGATCGCGCCTTCCTGCAGCTTGTCCATCAGCTGCTCGCGCTCTTCCGAGTGCTCGCTTTCGACGACAGCGCGGCGCGAGACCACGACGTTGTTACGCTTGCGGTCCAGCTTGATGAGCTTGAACTCGAGTTCCTTGCCTTCCAGGTAGGCCGGATCGCGCACCGGGCGCACATCGACCAGGGAACCCGGCAGGAAGGCGCGGACATCCTTGATGTCCACGGTGAAACCACCCTTGACCTTGCCGCTGATGCGGCCGGTGATGGTTTCGTTCTTTTCCAACGCTTCTTCCAGCTCGTCCCACACCATCGCGCGCTTGGCCTTCTCGCGCGACAGGACGGTTTCGCCGAAGCCGTTCTCGATCGAGTCGAGGGCGACCTTGACGATGTCGCCTTCGGCGACGTCGATTTCGCCAGCGTCGTTACGGAACTGTTCGATCGGCACGATGCCTTCGGACTTCAGGCCAGCGTTGATCACCACGACGTCGCCGCGGACTTCAACAACGGTACCGCTGACGATGGCGCCCGGCTTCAGCTTGGCCAGGTTGGCCTGGCTGGCTTCAAACAGTTCGGCAAATGATTCGGTCATTAGATTTACTCTGTTGGACACATGGGTCGGTGGCGTCCCCTTCAGGGGAATGGCGACCGCCCGCCTGTTGGTCGACCCCGGAAACGCAGGTCGTGTGTAGTAGGAAAACCGCCACGCATCATTGCGCGACGGAGCTGGTACAGCACTGCTTTGCGCGACCACCACCGATGCAGCTGGCAGTGCTCCCGCGCGAACGGATCAGGCAGCCGGAACCGGAAGCAGATCCATCACTCGGGCAACGACATCATCGATGCCGATGCCTGTGGTGTCGATGAGGACAGCATCGTCTGCCGGCTTCAGGGGCGCCACGGTACGCTGGGCATCACGGGCGTCGCGGGCCATGATCTCGCGCAGGAGGTCATCAAAGTTAACAGAAACCCCCTTGTCTTTCAACTGCTTATGCCGGCGCTCGGCGCGCTCCTCGGCACTGGCGGTCAGGAAGACCTTGTAGGGGGCGTCCTTGAAGATCACCGTGCCCATGTCGCGGCCATCGGCGACCAGGCCGGGCAGCTCCCTGAATGCGCGCTGGCGCTCCTTCAGCGCGGCGCGCACCTCGGGAATGGCGGCGATGGCAGAAGCCAGGGCGCCAGTGGTCTCCAGGCGCAGCTCGTCGGTGGCATCGGTGCCGTTGACCATGACCCGCATCGACTCGCCCTGTTCAACAAACTGAACATGGGTGTCGAAGGTGCAGCGCACCAGCGCCGAGGCGTCGGAGGTGTCGATGTCGGCCCAGCTCGCGGCCACGCCCACCGCGCGGTACAGCGCCCCCGAATCCAGGTAATGCCAGCCCATCCGGCGCGCGATGATGCGGCTGATGGTACCCTTGCCGGCCCCGGAAGGGCCGTCGATGGTCAGGACGGGAGCGAGTGGATTCATGGGGTTCCCAGAGCGTGTGAAGGGGCCATTCTAGCCCCTGCCAGACACCCCCAGCGGGGTCTTTTGTGCAACCACTTGAAACCACGAGGAAAAGCCCGGTAGAATGGCGGGCTTGAACGAGCGTCAACTGCCGATTGTCTTTCGCATATCGCGGCCACGCTCCACCCGAACAACTACTGTTTACGCCGAGGTATGCCATGAAAGTCCTGTCCTCCCTGAAGTCGGCGAAGGCCCGTCACCGCGACTGCAAGGTCGTCCGTCGTCGCGGCAAGATCTTCGTCATCTGCAAGTCGAACCCGCGTTTCAAGGCGCGTCAGCGCTAAGCCCAACAGCCTTCACGGCTGCGGCTGGCCCTACGCGGGGCCGACCCGATGCAAGAAACCGCCTTCGGGCGGTTTTTTGTTTATGCGGCTTTTTCCTGCTGATTTTGCTGTAATCGCCTTTCTTGACCACTGGGGAGTAGATCGAGATGAAGCGTTACCTGTCCGCCCTGGCCGTGATGGCCACCCTGGCCGCCGCCACGCCGGCGCTGGCCGATACCCTGCTTGTCGACCGCGCCCGCGAGAAGCCGGCCGGTGCCCTGCCCGTGCGCGGCCAGAGCATGCAGCAGGTACAGGCGCAGTTCGGCGCGCCGAGCGAACAGCTGCAGCCGCGTGGCGGGCAGAAGCGGCAATGGCCGACCATCAACCGCTGGGTGTACCCGCAGTTCACCGTCTACTTCGAGAAGCAGAAGGTGATCGACGTGGTGGCCAACCAGGCGGACCCGAACGAAATCGGCCCGAAACCACCGATCCGTTGATCCCTTTACCCGCCGTGGGCGGGCCTGTGTAGCGAGACCATGAACCAGACCCTTCGTTTTCCTGCCGAGTGGGAAGCCCAGAGCGGCGTCCTGATTGCCTGGCCCACCGCCGACACCGACTGGGCCGACCGCCTGGGCCAGGTGGAAGAGACCTACATCGCCCTGGTCGCGGCCATCACCCGCTTCCAGCCGGTGCTGATCTGCGTGGCCGACGACGATGTGGAGACCTATGCCGAAATGCGGCTGCGCTCCAACCGCATCGACATGGACAAGGTCCACTTCACCACGGCCGCCTACGACGATACCTGGCTGCGCGACTCCGGCCCGATCACCCTGCGCCGTGCCGACGGCGGTTTCCAGCTGCTGGATTTCCGCTTCACCGGTTGGGGCGGCAAGTTCGACGCCACCCTGGATGACCAGCTGGTGGGCGTGCTGGACCAGGCCGGCGTGTTCAACGACGCGCCGGTGCGCAGCATCCCGTTCGCGCTGGAAGGCGGCGGCATCGAGACCGATGGCGAAGGCACCCTGCTGACCACCTGGAAGTGCCTGCACGAGCGCCATCCGGACCGCGACCGCGCCAGCCTGAGCGCCGACCTGGCCGACTGGCTGCAGCAGGACCGCGTGCTGTGGCTGGACCACGGCTACCTGGAAGGCGACGACACCGACGCGCACATCGACACCCTCGCCCGCTTCGCCTCGGCCGACAGCATCGTCTACCAGGCCTGTGACGACGAGAGCGACTCGCACTACGCCGAACTGCAGGCGATGGGCAACGAGCTGGCCGCACTGCGCACCAAGGATGGGCAGCCGTACCGCCTGTTCCCGCTGCCGTGGGCACAGCCGGTGATCGACGAAGGCCGCCGCCTGGCTGCGTCGTACGCCAACTACCTGATCGTCAATGGTGCGGTGCTGATGCCGGCCTATGGCGACCCGGCCGACGACCTGGCCCGCGATGTGCTGGCCCAGGCGCACCCGGGCCGCGAGATCGTGCAGGTGCCCTGCCGCTCGCTGATCTGGCAGAACGGCAGCCTGCACTGCATCACCATGCAGCTGCCGGAAGGGCTGTTGAAGGCATGACGGTAGTGCCGGCCGCTGGCCGGCAACCCCGCACTGCCTGATGGATCCGCGGGATTGCCGGCCGGCGCCCGGCACTACCGATCGCACCCATTCAGCGCGCGACACGCCGTCGCCGTCCATCCGCGCTAACATGCTGGTTTTCCCCGCAGGAACGCCCCGCATGAACTCGCGCAGCCCCCTTACCGTCGCCCTGATCCAGGAGCGCAACCACGGTGATGCCGCCGCCAACCTGGCGGTGATCGAAGCACGCGTGGCCGAGGCGGCTGCGCAGGGTGCCAAGCTGGTGCTGCTGCAGGAACTGCATAACGGTCCGTACTTCTGCCAGCACGAATCGGTGGACGAATTCGACCTGGCCGAGCCGATTCCGGGCCCCAGCACCGAGCGCCTGGGCGCGCTGGCGAAGAAGCACGGCGTGGTGCTGGTCGGCTCGCTGTTCGAACGCCGCGCTGCCGGCCTGTACCACAACACCGCCGTGGTGTTCGAGAAGGACGGTACGCTGCTCGGCAAGTACCGCAAGATGCATATTCCGGACGATCCGGGCTTCTACGAGAAGTTCTACTTCACCCCGGGCGACATCGGCTTCAAGCCGATCGATACCTCGGTGGGTCGCCTTGGCGTGCTGGTGTGCTGGGACCAGTGGTACCCGGAGGCGGCGCGCCTGATGGCGCTGGCCGGTGCCGAACTGCTGCTCTACCCGACCGCGATCGGCTGGGACCCGGACGACGTGCAGGACGAGAAGACCCGCCAGCGCGACGCCTGGGTGCTGAGCCACCGCGGCCACGCCGTGGCCAACGGCCTGCCGGTACTGAGCTGCAACCGCGTCGGCCACGAGGCCTCGCCGCTGGGCGCCTCCGGCATCCAGTTCTGGGGCAACAGCCACGTGCTGGGCCCGCAGGGCGAGTTCCTGGCCGAAGCCGGCACCGATGCCACGGTTCTGCTGTGCGATGTCGACCTGCAGCGCAGCGAGCATGTGCGCCGCATCTGGCCGTTCCTGCGCGACCGCCGCATCGATGCCTACGGCGACCTGCTCAAGCGCTACATCGACTGAGCCGGAGCCGCGCATGGCCGTCCTCATCCGTGATGCCGGCCCGGCCGACATCGAGGCGATCACCGCGATCTACGCGGTGGAAGTGACCGACTTCGTCAACACTTACGAGTACGACATCCCGGACGCGTCCGAGATGCTGCGCCGCATGCGCGACATCATCGACCGCGGCTTCCCCTACCTGGTCGCCGAGATTGACGGCCAGGTGGCCGGCTATGCCTACGCCAACACCTACCGCACCCGCGTTGCCTACCAGTGGACCGTGGAGAACTCGGTCTACGTCGATGCCCGTTTCCAGGGCCAGGGTGTCGGCACCGGCCTGCTGCAGGCGTTGATCGACGCCTGCGTGGCGCGTGGCTACCGGCAGATGGTGGCGGTGATCGGCGAACCGACCAATACCGCTTCAATCAAGCTGCACGAACGCTTCGGCTTCGAGCTGGTCGGCGTGTTCCGTGGCCTCGGCCGCAAGCATGGCCGCTGGCTGGATACCGTGCAGATGCAGCGCGCGCTCGGCGATGGCGCCGACACTGCACCTTCCAATGAATAAACCCATGACCGAAACCCTTCCCGAGACCGGCGACGACCTGTTCGCCGGCCAGCCGGTACGCGTTGTTGAACGCGACGGCGTGCGCTACACCCTGCTGGGCACCGCCCATGTCTCACGCGCCAGCGTCGAGGCAGTGGAGAAAGCCATCGACAGCGGTCGCTTCGACGCGGTGGCCGTTGAACTGGACCCGCAGCGCCTGCAGGCACTGAGCGACCCGGACACGCTGGCCAAGCTCGACCTGGTCGAGGTGATCCGCAAGGGCCGCGTCGCCCTGTTCGCCGCCAACCTGGCCCTGTCCGCCTACCAGCGCCGCCTGGCCGAACAGCTCGACATCGAGCCGGGCGCGGAACTGAAACGCGCGGTGGAACTGGCGCGCGAACGCGACCTGCCGGTGCACCTGATTGACCGCGAGGTCGGCCTGACCTTCCGCCGCGCCTCGCAGCGGCTGGGTTTCTTCGGCAAGCTGAAGCTGGTTGCCGGTCTCGGCGCCGGTCTGTTCTCGTCCGAGGAAGTGGGCGAGAACGAGATCGAGAAGCTCAAGCAAGGCGACATGCTGGAATCGAGCTTCGGTGAATTTGCCAGCGAGAGCCCGGCACTGTACGAGACCATCATCGGCGAGCGCGACCGCTACATGGCTACGCGCCTGCGCGAGGAACACAACCCGCAGCAGCGTGAAGTGCTGGCGGTTGTCGGTGCGGGTCACCTGGCAGGCCTGGCGCGTTACCTGGAAACCGACACCGAGGCACCGGCACCGCTGCGCGCCGAGCTGGAGGCGGTGCCGAAGAAGCGCAACATTCCGTGGTTCACGCTGGGCATCCTGGCCATCGTGGCGACCGGCATCGGCGTGGGCTTCTACCGCGGTGGTCTGGGCGTGGGCACCGAGCTGCTGGCGACCTGGGCGATGTATACCGGCGGCCTGGCCGGCCTGGGCTGCCTGCTGGCCGGTGGCCACCCGCTGAGCATCCTCACTGCAATCGCGGTGGCCCCGTTCAAGCCGTTCCGCCTGAGCATCCCGACCGGCGCATTCTCGGCCTTGGTGGAAGCGCGCCTGCGCAAGCCGGCGTATGAGGACTTCCTCAAGCTGCGCGACGATGCGCAGAGCCTGAAGGGCTGGTATCGCAATCGCGTCACCCGCGTGGTGCTGACCTTCATGCTGACCAACATCGGCAGCATGCTCGGCCTGTGGCTGACCACGTTCAAGGTGTGGGGCAAGGTGGCGGGTTGATTGTTCCGTGTAGCGTCGAGCCAAGCTCGACTGCGCTCTGGTAGGTGCCAAGCTTGGTTGGCACGCCATGCCCGGCAAAAAAAAGGGGGAGGCCGCCCCACTACGACCGGCCTCCCCCACACCACAACACGTTGACGTGTATTACAGCCGGGCAGCGCCCGGCTCTACCATCTCCAGGCCGCGTGCACGGCGGATCAGCCGCGTCACGGCACTGCGCAGGTCATCGAGCACAGCGTAGATGGTCGGCAGGAACAGCAGGCTGACCACGGTCGAGAACGCCAGGCCCCCGGCAATCGCGCGCGCCATCGGCGCGTACTCCGGGCCATTGCCGAACATCTGCGTATTGGTCAGCGAGATCGGCACCATCGCCAGGATCGCCGTGCCCATCGTCATCATGATCGGGCGCAGGCGCTCGCGTGAACCCTCCACCAGCGCCTGCGTGCGTCCCATGCCGCCGCGCCGCAGGTTGTTGATGTGCTCGATCATCACGATGCCGTTGTTCACCACCACGCCCATCAGCACCAGGATGCCGATGAAGGACATGATCCCGAACGAGGTACCGGTGATCCAGAACAGCCAGAACACACCGAAGATCGAGAACAGCACGCCACTCATGATTGCCGCCGGGAACAGCAGCGACTCGAACACCGCCGCCATCACCACGTAGATCATCACCAGCGCGATCAACAGGTTGAACACCATCTGCTGCATCGCTTCGTCATCGTTGCCGTAGTCACCGCCATCGAAGGTGAAGCCATAGCCGGCCGGGAAGTTCATCGGCTTGAGCACCGACTCCATCGCCTTGCGGCCATCCGGTGCGGTGACCTTCTCGGCCAGGTTGGCCTTGATGGTCAGCGTGGTCTGGCGGTTGGTGCGGCCGATCTGGGTGGCCGACGAGCCGACGTCAACGGTGACCAGGCTCAGCAGCGGCACGCTGCGGCCGTCGCCGGTGCGCACGCTGAAACCGGCCAGGTCTTCCGGGCTGCTCTGCTCGGCGCCGGCGAAGCGCACCCACACCGGCACTTCATTGTCGCCGCGGCGGAACTCGCGCATCGGCGCACCGCGCAGGGCCAGGCCGACGAAGCTGGCCACCTGCTCGGCATTGAAGCCGAATGCGGCGGCGCGCTCGCGGTCGACGCGCACCTTCAGCTCGCCGCCCTTCTCACCATTGTCGATGCGCACATCGCGCAGCTCGGCACGCTGGGCCAGCAGCGGCACCACTTCCTGGCCGATCTCCTGCAGCATCGAACTGGAGTCGCCGACCAGCTGCACCTGCACGCCCTGGTTGCCGCCGCCACCCCCATCGCCGCCCTGGTTGCCGACGAAGTAGTCGGTGCGCGCCGACTTCGGCAGGCCCTTGCGCAGTTCTTCCTGCAGCGCCTTGATGTCCTTGGCGTACTTCTCGTCCAGGGTGACCACGGTGGAGCTGCCTTCCTGCTCGCTGTACCAGGAATAGACCTGCTTGACGTGCAGGCGTTCACGGTTGGCATCGATCCAGTTCTCCACCCGCGCCACTTCCTCGGACATCTGCCGGTAGGTGTAGGCGCCCTTCCACATGTAGCCGATGAAGATGTCCTTGCCGCCGTCACCACCGAACATGTCGATCTTGGTCAGCTTCATCGGCACCAGGCTGACCAGCACCACCAGCAGAATGCCGAGCAGGCTCCAGCCACGATGATGCAGCGACCAGTCCAGCAGCCTGGCGTAGCGGCGCTGCAGGCGCGCGATCATGCCGGTCTGCGAGTGCACCTGCTTGGGCGTGGCCATGCGCGCGGACAGCATCGGGATCAGGCTGACCGCGACCAGCCACGAGGCCAGCAGCGAGACCGAGATGGTGATCGCGATCTGCGCCATGAAGATGCTGATGTTGTTGGTCTCGCCGAACAGGTTCGGCACGAACACGATGCAGTGGCACAGCGTGCCGGCGCTGAGCGCGATGGCCACGTTGCGGGTGCCGATGATCGAGGCCAGCCGCGGCTGCCCGGGCAGGCGCTCGCGCTCCTGGTAGATGCTCTCCACCACCACCACGGCGTTGTCGACCAGCATGCCGACGGCCAGCAGCAGGCCCATCATGGTCAGGATGTTCAGCGTCACCCCGACGAAGTACATGAAGCCCAGGGTGATGGTGAAGCAGATCGGGATGGCCAGGGTGACCATCAGCGTGGACGGCCAATGGCGCAGGAAGAAGAACAGCACCGTCACCGACAGGATCAGGCCGACCGCACCGGCCTCGGCCAGTTCCAGCAGCGAGGAGGTCACCGCCTTGCCCTGGTTGTCGATCACCTTGATCTGCACGTCGCGCATCGACGGCTCCGCACGGATCGATTCGACCTCGGCCAGCGCCGCGCGCGAGACTTCCACCAGGTTGGCGCTGCGTTCCTTGAAGATGTCCAGGCCGACCGCCGGGTTGCCGTCCAGGCGACGCCCGTAGTTCATCCGCGCCGGTTTCAGGCGCACGTCGGCGATGTCGCCCAGGCGCAGGCCCTTGGCGTTGATCACTAGGTCGCGCATTTCCTGCAGGTCGGTGATCTCGCCCACCGGCTGCACGCGCACGCGCTGGCCGTTGTCGTCGATCTGCCCGGCCGAGATCGAGAAGTTCAGCGTGCGCAGGCGGTCACTCAGCTCATTGATGCTCAGCCCATGCGCGTTGAGCCGGTTCGGATCAATGGCGATCTCCACCTCGTTCGGCGGCGCGCCGGTAATGTCGACGCGGGCCACGCCGGGGATACGCTCGATGCGCCGCTTGAACTCGCGGTCGAGCATGTCGTAAGCGGTGGTCAGGTCGCTGGTGCTGGCCAGGCGCACCTTCAGCACCGGCTGGTCGCTGCTGGACCACTTGAACACGTTGTAGCGCTGCAGGTCGTCCGGCAGATCGCTGCGGATCGCGTCGATGCGTTCGCGTGCGTCGGAGGCGGCGATGGCGATGTCGCGGTCCCAGTCGCTGAACTCGATGAAGATCAGCGCCGCCTCGGAGGTGGCCGACGAGCGCATGCGCTTGATGCCGGTCATCGTCGCCAGCGATTCCTCCACCGGGCGGATGATGGTCCGCTCCACTTCCTCCGGGGTTGAACCGGTGTACGGAATCTGCACGAACAGGAAGGGCGCGGAAATGTCCGGCAACGCTTCCAGCGGCAACCGGAACGAGGCGATCAGGCCGATCACCACCAGTGACACGAAGCACATGATGGTGGTGACCGGGCGGCGGATGGAGAACTCGGCAACACTCATGCCGGCTCCTCCGCACCCGCCGCGCTGCCTGCTGCGCCCGGCTCGATCTCGCCGGCGTGCTTGCGGCCACGCTCGCGGTAATAGGCATCACCACGGCGGTCCATCAGGTCGTAGACCACCGGGATCACCAGCAGGGTCAGCAGGGTCGACACCAGCAGGCCACCGATCACGGTGATCGCCATCGGCGCGCGTACTTCGGCGCCCTCGCCCATCGCCACCGCCAGCGGCAGGAAGCCGAACAGCGTGCACAGCGTGGTCATGATGATCGGCCGCAGGCGCGAGCGTGCACCTTCCACCAGGGCCTCGTGCTTGGCCACGCCGGCCTCGCGCAGCTGGTTGACCTTGTCGATCAGGATGATCGCGTTCTTGGTGACCAGGCCGACCAGCAGGATCAGGCCGATGAACACCACCACCGAGATGGGCTTGCCGGTCAGCATCAGTGCCAGGATCGCGCCGACCAGCGCCAGCGGGATGGTGAACAGGATCACGAACGGATGCAGCAGCGATTCGAACTGCGAGGCCATCACCAGGTAGACCAGGAAGATCGCCAGGCCGAAGGCGAAGATCAGCGACTTCGCCGCCTGCGCCAGCTCCTCGCCCTGGCCACCGATGTGCAGGCCGACACCCGCGCCCAGCGGTTGTTCGGCCACCATCTGCTGCACTTCGCGCATGGCAGCGCCGAGGTCGATGTCGCGCAGGTTGGCCGAAACCACCGCAACGCGGGTCTGGTCGGCGCGATGGATCTCGCTGGGGCCGGTGGTGGCAACCACGTCGGCCACCGCATCCAGCGTGACCGGCCGGGTGCTGCCCGGATTGACGATCAACCGGCGGATGCTCTCCACGCTGGCGCGGTCGCCTTCCTGGGCACGCACCAGCACGTCGATCTTGCGGTCGCGGAAGCTGTAGCGGGTGGCCACGTCGCCGCGCACCTTCTTCACCACCACGTCGGCGATCTGGCGGGTGGTCAGGCCCAGCGCACCGGCACGTTCCTGGTCGAAGCGGATCTGGATTTCCGGAAAGCCCTCTTCCACCGTGGACTTCACGTCGGCGTAGTGCGCATTGCCACGCAGCATCGCCGCCAGGCGCTGGCCAGCCACTTCCAACGTCGCCATGTCCTGCCCGCGCAGCTCGATTTCGAGCGGCGTGGAGAAGCTGAACAACGCCGGCCGCGCGAAGTCGACCTGTGCCCCCGGATGCTGGCCCATGCTGTCGCGCAGGCGCTCGGTGATCTCGGCTTCAGTGCGTGCATTGCCACCGCCTTCCATCACCACGGTCAGCTTGCCGATGTTCTCGCCGCTCTCGGTCGGGCTGGCATCCAGGCGGGTGCCGCTGCCACTGACACCGTACAGCGAGGCCACGCCCTCGCCGTTGCCGTGGGCCAGCTGCAGCTCACGCACCAGCGCATCGGTCTGCTTGAGCGGTGTGCCGGCCGGCAGCTTCACCGTCATCTCGAAACGGTCCTGCGCCAGCTGCGGGATCAGGTCGGCACCGAGCATCGGCACCAGCGCCATGGTCGCCACGAAGATGATCGTGGCCACGCCGAGCACCTTGCCCGGATGGGCCAGCGCGCTCGGCAACAGGCGCAGATAGCCGCGCTCGGCACCGGCGTAGGGCTTCATTGCCAGGTCGCTGGCCTTGCGCATCACCGGGCCGACCACTGCCACGACGCCCCGCCACGCACGTACGACCAGCCAGGCCAGCGCATAGAAGCTCCAGCGCGCGGTTGCGACGGCACCACGACGGCCCAGTGCCACCGGCTTCTGCCAGCGGTTCTGCGGCTGCCACGGTTCGTTCGGCGCCTCTTCCGGGAATGCCAGCGGCGGCCGGCCCTTCAGCGAGCTCAGCATCGGAATCAGCGTCATCGATACCAGCAGCGAGATCGCGATGGCGATCGCCACGGTCAATGCCTGGTCGCGGAACAGCTGGCCGGCGATGCCATCGACGAACACCAGCGGCAGGAACACCGCGATGGTGGTCAGGGTCGAGGCGACCACCGCCATGCTCACTTCGCGGGTACCGACGATCGCTGCCTGCAGGATGCCCAGGCCACGCTCGCGGGCCTTGGCAATGCTCTCCAGCACCACGATCGAGTCGTCCACCACCAGGCCGGTGGCCAATGCCAGGCCGCCCAGCGACATCACGTTCAAGCTGAGGCCGAGCTGGCCCATGAAGAAGAACGTAGCGATGATCGAGACCGGCAAGGACAGGCTGATCACGAACGTGCTCCAGCCATCACGCAGGAACAGGAAGATGATCAGGATCGCCAGCAGGCCACCGATCACCGCATCCTTCTTGACGTCGGCGATGGCGTGCTCGATGAAGCGCGACTGGTCCTCGATGGTGGTCATCTCGACGTCGGACGGGAACGTGCCCTTGATCTGCTCCAGGCGCTTGCGCAGCGCTTCGGCGGTGGACACGGTGTTGGCGTCGCCTTCCTTGTAGATGGCCAGTTCAACCGATTCCTTGCCGCCCAGGCGGATCACCGCTTCGCGTTCCTTGTAACCCTGGCGAACGGTGGCCACGTCCTTCAGGCGTACCGGCACGCCATTGGCGACCACGCTGGAGCCAGCACCGGACGATGCGCTCTGCGCCGCCGAGGCCGCTGCGATGGCCGCGGCCGAACCGGTCGACGCGGCGATGTTGAACATCTGCTGCAATGCCGAGTCGGCTGCACTTCCGTTCGAACCCTGGGTGGTGACCAGCAGGTTGCGGATCTCCTCCAGGTCGGCGAACTGGTTGACGGTGCGCACCAGGAAGCGCTGCGACCCCTCCTCCAGACGACCGCCGGAGATGTTGATGTTCTCGTCCTTCAGGCGCTTGATGACGGTGTCGATCGGCAGGTTCAGCTGTGCCAGCTTCTGCTGGTCGATGTCGACCTGGATCTCATCTTCCAGACCGCCACCGACCTTGACCGCTGCCACGCCGGCAACCGGCTCCAGCTTCTTCTTCAGGTCTTCATCGGCATAGCGGCGCAGGCCGGTCAGCTCGCGGACCGCATCGGCATCGCTGGTCGGCGCCACCTTGTTCGACAGCACCAGGCGCATGATCGGCTCGGTGGACGGATTGAAGCGCAGCAGCACCGGGGCCTTGGCCTCCAGTGGCAGGTTCAGCGCTTCCATCTTGTCACGCACCTCCAGGCTGGCCTGGTCCATGTTGGTGCCCCAGGCGAACTCCAGCACCACGTCGCTCTGGCCGGTGCGCGAGACCGACTTCAGCTTGCGCAGGTTCTTGACCACGCCGACGGCCTCTTCGACCGGCTGGGTGATCAGGGTTTCGATTTCGGTCGGCGCCGAACCGGTGTACTCGGTGCGCACGGTCAGCGTCGGGTAGCTCAGGTCGGGCAGCAGGTTGACCTTGAGGTTGCCCAGCGCGATCAGGCCGAACAGCAGCAGGGTGACCGTGCACATGGCGATGGTCACGCGGCGGCGGGTGGCGAATTCCACCAGGCCGCCGCGCATGCCGGCGGCGGCGCCATCGCTCGCCGGCGAGGCACCGTGGTCGTGGCCCGGGGCGGTCATTGCTTGCTCCCGGCCTTGTCTGCCGGCTTGGCGGCCGCTGCGACCGTCTTCGCCTTCGCCTTCGGATCGGCGATCACCTGCACCGCGGTACCGTCGCGCAGCGCGACCTTGCCGGCGGTGACCACCTGATCACCGGCCGCCAGGCCATCACGGATCTCCACCCACGGGCCCTCGGCGTAACCCAGCTTGACCGGAACGCGTGCGACCTTGCCTTCGCGCACCCGGAACACCGCCGGCTCACCGTCGTCGAGCAGCGCCAGGCGCGGCACCACGAGCGCATCGGCACGCTGGTCGTAATCGATGCGGATGCGCCCGAACATGCCGGGCTGCAGCGCGTGCGCGGCGCCATCGAAGGCGCTGACCACGCGAAACGTGCCGCTGCCCGAATCCACCACCGGCGCGATGCGATCGACGGTGCCGGTGAAGCTCTGGCCCGGCAGCGCATCGGCGGCCAACGTCACCGGCTGGCCGGCACGCAGCGTGGCCAGCTCGCGTTCGGGCACGTTGAGGGTGGCTTCCAGGCGCGAGTTGTCGACGATGCGGAAGATCGGCGTGTTGATCTGCACGAAGTTGCCGGTCTTGATCGAGCGCGATGCGATCACACCGGAAATCGGCGCCACGACGGTGGTGTAGGACAGCTCCAGCGTCGCCAGACGGTACTGCGCACGGACGTTTTCCAGATCAAAGCGCAGCTGGTCGACATCGGCAGCACTGACCATCTGCTGGCCAACCAGTTTCTGTGCACGCTGGTAGTTGTTTTCCAGCTTGCGCATCTGCGCTTCGCTCTGGGCTACGGCCAAGCGTGCGCGGTCCGGGTCCAGGCGCACCAGCGGCTGGCCGGCGGTGACCCGCTGGCCTTCCTCGACCAGCACCGCCAGCGCCACACCGGAGGTCTTGGCCACCACCTGCGACTCGGCGCGTGGTTCCAGCGCGGCGGTGCCTGTGTAACTGGCCGCGACCGCGCGATGGCTGGCCACGGCCACTTCGACCGGGACCGCATCGACCTTCTTCTCCTCCTTGGTCTCGGCGGCCTTGGCTTCGGAATTGGGCCCTGCGGCGCAACCGCCCAGCAGCAGGGAGGTGGAGATCAGCAGTGCGGCAGCGCAGATTCCGCTGCGACGGCCGGACAGGAAGGTTGGGTGCGACATCGTCAGGTCCCTGGAGGATGCGTGGACAGGTGTGGTAGCAAAGTAATGCACCACTTCACGGCAACACCATATCCCAAAGGTCATGGTGTCTTCACGCCGCTGGTCGGCCCGACCCCATTTCAGCTAGATGAAACCTGGGGCTATACTCGGGGCGTTCCGTACCCCACGCCGGAACGACCAGACCCGAATCCCCGGAAACGACACCATGCGCCCGCAGCCGCTCGCCGCTTGTCTCGCTCTGGCCGTCCTCCTGCCCCTTGGGGCCGCCGCACAGCCCGCTCCTGCTCCTGCCACACCCGCTCCGGCCCCGGCTCCTGCCGCCGCGCCGGCGCCTGCCGCGCCCACCGGCAACTTCGACAATGGCCGCGTGCTGGCCTACACCTGCCAGGGGTGCCACGGCATCACCGGCTACAAGAACGCCTACCCCAGCTACCGGGTGCCGAAGATCGGCGGCCAGACCCAGCAGTACCTGGCCCAGGCCCTGACCGAGTACCGCCAGGGCAAGCGCCGGCATCCGACGATGCAGGCGCAGTCGATGAGTTTCAGCGAACAGGAGATCGCCGATCTCTCTGTTTACCTGTCCACCGTCAAGTAAGGCCCGCCCATGTCGAAAGCCGCGCATCCGCTGCGTCACGCCATCGCCCTGTCCGTTGCCCTGCTGCTGGCGGCCTGTTCACAGTCGCAGGTGGAAAACAGCGAGAAATCCGCCGCCGATCCGGGCCATGCCAGTGGCGAACACGGCTCTTCTTCTTCGGCTGGCCTGCCTGCAGGTCGCGAGGCCGCCGGTGAAGCCCGCGCCAAGGTGAAGGGCAAGGCCACCAACCAGAGCTGCATCGACTGCCACGGGGCCGATGGCAATGCGCCGATCGATCCGAGCTATCCGAAGCTGGGTGGGCAGTACGGTGACTACCTGGCGCATGCGCTGCAGGCCTACCGCGCCGGTGACCGCCAGCACATGTTGATGACGCCACAGGCGAAGGACCTGAGTGATCAGGACATCGCCGATCTGGCGGCGTATTTCGGCAGCCGGCCGAGCCAGCTGCGGGATCTGCACGGGGTCAAATGACCGCAGGCCCCGGTGGGTGCGGATCGTTGATTGGTGAGTGCGGACCGTTGGTCCGTACGCAGGTGTAACCGGCTTCGGTGGGTGCGGACCTTGGTCCGCACTGATGCCACCATCCACGCATCGCGTGGATCTACTGATTCTCGACTCGATCAATCGGCGCACTGCTGGCGCCGACCGATACTCAGCCTTCCAACTCTTCCCAGCGCGCGTACGCGGCATCCAGCTCGGCCTGCACCTTGGCCAGCTGCTGGGTGTGCGCGGTCACTTCGGCGCTGCTGCGGGTGTAGAACGACGGGTCGTTCATCGCCGAGGTCAGGCCTTCGACATCGCCTTCCAGCTTCTCGATGGTCTTCGGCAGCTGCTCCAGTTCGCGCGCTTCCTTGTAGGCCAGCTTGCGCTTGGGTGCGGCCGGAGCTGCGGTAGCCGGGGTGGCCGGCGCAGCGGCCGCCGGCTTGGCCGCAGGGGCCGCGGCAGGCGCTGCGATGCTGGCCGCATAACGCTGCCAGTCGCTGTAACCGCCCACGTACTCGCCGATCACGCCATCGCCTTCCATCACCAGCGTGGAGGTGACCACGTTGTCGATGAAGTCACGGTCGTGGCTGACCAGCAGCAGGGTGCCGGTGTATTCGCCCAGCAGCTCTTCCAGCAGCTCCAGCGTTTCCACGTCCAGGTCGTTGGTCGGTTCGTCCATCACCAGCAGGTTGGACGGCTGCGCGAACAGCTTGGCCAGCAGCAGGCGGTTGCGCTCGCCACCGGACAGGCGGGTAATCGGCGCACGCGCGCGCTCCGGGGTGAACATGAAGTCCTGCAGGTAGGCATGCACATGCTTGCGCTTGCCGTTGAACTCGAGGAAATCGCGGCCTTCGGCGACGTTCTCGATCGCGCTCCAGTCTTCGCGCAGCACAGCGCGGTACTGGTCGAAATACGCGATCTGCAGGTTGGTGCCGGCGTTGACTTCGCCCTTGGCCGGCTGCAGTTCGCCCAGCAGCAGCTTGAGCAGCGTGGTCTTGCCGCTGCCGTTGGGACCGATCAGGCCGATGCGGTCGCCGCGCATGATGGTGGTGGTGAAATCGCGGACCATGGTGCGCTCGCCGAAGGCGAACGAAATGTCCTTGACGTCGATGACCTTCTTGCCGGAGCTGACGCCCTGCGCGGCCTCCATCTTGACGTTGCCGCTGAGGTCGCGACGCTGCGAACGCTCCACGCGCATCGCCTTCAGGCGGCGCACGCGGCCTTCGTCGCGGGTGCGACGGGCCTTGATGCCCTGCCGGATCCAGACTTCTTCCTGCGCCAGCAGCTTGTCGAAGCGGGCGTTTTCCTGCGCCTGCGCATTGAGGCGTTCCTCGCGGCGGCGCTCGTAGTTGGCCCAGTCGCCTGGCCAGCTGGTGACCTGGCCGCGGTCGATCTCGACGATGCGGGTGGCCAGGGCACGCAGGAAGCGACGGTCATGGGTGACGAACACCACGCTGCCGCTCCAACCCTTCAGGAACGCTTCGAGCCAGTCGATGGCTTCGATGTCCAGGTGGTTGGTCGGTTCGTCCAGCAGCAGCACATCGGGGCTGGACACCAGCGCGCGGGCGAGCAGCACGCGGCGCTTCATGCCGCCGGACAGGCGGCCGAACTCGGCCTCACCATCCAGGTCGAGCTTGGTCAGGGTTTCGCTGACGCGCTGGTCCAGGCCCCAGCCGTTGGCGGCATCGATCTTGGCCTGCACGTTGCCGAGGGCTTCGCCATCGAAGACTTCGGCATGGCTGAGGTGGTGGAATTCGGCCAGCCATTGGCCCAGCTCGCCAAGGCCGTCGGCGACGACGTCGAACACCGAGCCGGCCGCGCCGTGCGGCACTTCCTGCTCCAGGCGGGTGACGCGCACGCCCTGCTGCACGCGGACTTCGCCGTCATCGGGCTTGTGGTCGCCGGACAGCAGCTTGAGCAGGGTGGATTTGCCGGCGCCGTTGCGGCCGATCAGGGCGATGCGTTCGCCCGGCTCGATCGACAGTTCGGCCTTTTCCAGCAACAACGGGCCGCCGACGCTGAAGTCGACGTTCTGCAGAGTAATCAGAGGCATCCGGATATTGTACGGGTTGGGGGCGTCGGCCGGGTTGCACCCGGCACCCGCGGTAGTGCCGGCCGCTGGCCGGCAACTTCAACGGCAACGTGAAAAGCTGGTTTCCTGTGGGATGGCGGAGCGGTGTGGGTCTGCAGGACACGCCGTAACCCCCCCTCCGGGGTCCGGCCCAGCCGCTGGCGGCTGTGCGTTCGGGCACTTGCGAAGCAGTGCTTCGCAAGCAAAGCGCCCTCACCCTTGGGGGCTCGATGGCGCCATCCATGGCGCCAACGGTCCTGCAGACCCACACCGCCCCGCCCCTGACAGTTTCCCGCGATCTGTCGGAACGGCATTCTGCTCTGGTGGGTGTCGACCTTGGTCGACACATGGGAATCTGATGAATTACCCCACGTCCCCCAACAACGCCTGCAACCCCGGCAGCCATTGTTTGCCCGGGTGGCGTACAAGCCACAAGGTGCGCTGCAGGGCGGGCAGCGGGGTCTCGAGCACGCGCAGGCGGCCCAGGGCCAGCGGCTCTTCCAGCGCATGGCGCGAGAGGCAGGCCAGGCCGAGGCCGGCGATGGCGGCCTGCTTGATCGCTTCGGTATTGCCCAGCTGCAGCGTCTGGGCGAAGCCACGCAGATGCGGCAGCAACGCCTGCTCCACCGCCTCGCGGGTGCCCGAGCCGGGCTCACGCAGCAGCCAACGTGCGCCGCGCAGCTGCTCCAGCGACCAGCGCGCCGGGGCATCGGCGGCAGCCACGATCACCAGCGGGTCCTGCTGCCAGGCGGTCACCTGCAGGCCGCGCTCGTGGCAGGGGCCTTCGATCAGCCCGGCGTCCACATCCAGGCGCTGCACGGCGGCGACCACGCCGGCGCTGTTGTCGATGCGCAGATCGACCTCGGCCTGCGGTGCCTGGCGCAGCAGCTCGGCGATGCGCGGCGGCAACAGGTAGTTGCCGATGGTGGTACTGGCGGCCAGTACCAGCCGCAGGGGGGCGCCCTGGGCCGGGTCGCCGCCCGCAGCCAGCTGCCGTTCGAGGTCGGCAGCGTTGACCAGCAGCGTACGCGCCGGCTCCAGCAGCGCGCGGCCGTGCCCGTTCAGGGCCAGGCGACGGCCGATGCGGTCGAACAGCGGCGTGCCGAAGTGTGCCTCCAGTTCCTGCAGGGCAGCGCTGCTGGCCGACTGGGAGAGCGCGATGGCCTGGCCCGCAGCGGTGGTGCTGCCGTGGTCAGCGATGGCGACGAACACCTGCAGCTGGCGCAAGGTCAGGCGCATGGGAATTACCCGCTTGATAGGTAGGTTTCACCCATATTATTCGTTTTACAGGTCAACGGTGCGGGCGCACGCTTGCACCGTCACTTCAACCCTGCCTTCGCCATGAACGCCCCTGCCCTGTCACCCTGGTCCCTGCCCGCCCTGCGCCAACGCTGGCAGCCGCGCCTGCCCGGCCTGCTGCTGGTCGGCCTGGTGGCGGCGGCGTCGCTGTACCTGGCCGAGCTGCCCTGGCTGCAGGCCCACGGCCTGAGCGCGCTGACCGTGGCCATCGTGGCCGGCATCGTGGTTGGCAACACCGTCTACCCGCGGTTGGCGCCAAGCAGTGCGGCCGGCGTCGGGTTCTCCAAGCATTGGCTGCTGCGCGCCGGCATCGTGCTGTACGGCCTGCGCCTGACCTTCCAGGACATCGGCCATGTCGGCGTGGCCGGTGTGCTGATGGACGTGCTGGTGGTCGCCAGCACCTTCGGCCTGGCCTGCTGGCTGGGCGTACGCGTGTTCCGGATGGAACGCGAGGCCGCGATGCTGATCGGTGCCGGCAGCGCGATCTGCGGCGCGGCGGCGGTGATGGCCGCTGAACCAGTGGTGCGCGGCCGCGCGGCACAGGTCACGGTGGCCGTGTCGACGGTGGTGGTGTTCGGCACGCTGGCGATGTTCCTGTACCCGGCGCTGTATGCGCTGGTGCAATCGCACGGCTGGCTGGCGATGGACGCACGGCAGTACGGCCTGTTCACCGGTGCGACGGTGCATGAAGTGGCGCAGGTGGTGGCGGCCGGCCGTGCGGTCAACGAAGCGGCGGCTGATACCGCAGTGATCACCAAGATGGTGCGGGTGATGCTGCTGGCACCGTTCCTGGTCGCGCTGTCGCTGTGGCTGGCGCGGGGCGGCAAGCCCAGCGCCGACGGCGGCAAGGCACGCATCGTGGTGCCGTGGTTCGCGTTCGGTTTCGTGGCGGTGGCCGGCTTCAACTCGCTGCATCTGCTGCCGGCTGGCCTGCAGGCCCGGCTGGTGCAGCTGGACACGGTGCTGCTGGCGATGGCGATGGCCGCGCTGGGCCTGACCACCCACGTCTCGGCGCTGCGCCAGGCCGGCCTGAAGCCGCTGCTGCTGGCGTCGATCCTGTTTGCCTGGCTGTTGTTCGGTGGCCTGGCGATTCATCAGGGCGTGCTGGCGGTGCTGGGCTGAGGGCAGTGCCGACCAACGGTCGGCACCCACCAGTGGATGGCGGCTCCATTTGGGGGTCAGAGCCCTTTCCTGCGGAAAGGGATCCGACACCCCGCCCCATTAGACGGGACCTGCCGCGCGGACGGGTACAATGCGCCATGACTGACTTCTCGACCCTGCCGCTGAGCCCGGCCCTGCAGCCCGGCCTGGATGCCCTCGGCTATACCACCCTCACCCCCGTGCAGGCGCAGAGCCTGCCGGCCATCCTGGATGGCCGCGATGTAATCGCACAGGCACCCACCGGCAGCGGCAAGACCGCCGCCTTCGGCCTGGGCCTGCTGCAGTCCATCGACCCCAGCCTGATCCGCGTGCAGGCGCTGGTGCTGTGCCCGACCCGCGAACTGGCCGACCAGGTCGGCAAGCAGATCCGCAAGCTGGCCACCGGCATCCCCAACCTGAAGCTGTTGCTGCTGGTCGGCGGCGTGCCGCTGGGCCCGCAGCTGGCCTCGCTGGAAGGCCATGACCCGCACGTGGTGGTCGGCACGCCCGGCCGCGTGCAGGAGCTGGCACGCAAGCGCGCGCTGAATCTTGGCGCGGTGCGCACGCTGGTGCTGGACGAGGCCGACCGCATGCTCGACATGGGCTTCGAGGAGCCGATCCGCGAGATCGCCGGCCGCACCCACAAGGATCGCCAGGGCCTGCTGTTCTCGGCCACCTTCCCCGACAGCATCCGCGCCATGGCGCGTGACCTGCTGCGCGATGCGGTGGAAGTGACCGTGGAAGGCGCCGACCAGACACCAGCCATCCGCCACCTGTTCTGCGAGGTGGAACCGGCGCATCGCCAGAAGGCGCTGGCCGGCCTGCTGCTGAAGTACACGCCGGAATCGGCGGTGGTGTTCTGCAACACCCGCAAAGACGTGGACGAAGTAGCCAACTCTCTGCAGCAGTTCGGCTTCTCGGCACTGGCCTTGCACGGCGACATGGAGCAGCGCGACCGCGAGGAAGTGCTGCTGCTGCTGGCCAACCGCAGCTGCAACGTGCTGGTGGCCAGCGATGTAGCCGCACGTGGCCTCGATGTGGAAGAGCTGGCGGCGGTGATCAACTACGAGCTGCCGACCGACGTGGAGAGCTACCAGCACCGCGTGGGCCGTACCGGCCGTGCCGGTGCCAGCGGCCTGGCGATCAGCTTGGTGGCCGGCCGCGAAAAGACCCGCGCCGAAGCCATCGAAGCGCAGATGGGGCAGCCGCTGGACTGGCAGAAGACGCCGCTGGCAACCTCGCGCCCGGCCGAACTGCCGCAGGCCGCGATGCGCACGCTGCGGATCGACGGTGGCAAGACCGACAAGCTGCGCCCAGGCGACATCCTCGGTGCGCTGACCGGTGATGCCGGCCTGTCGAGCAAGTTCATCGGCAAGATCGCGATCTTCCCGACCCGCTCCTACGTGGCGATCGCCCGTGAGCAGGCCAGCAAGGCCGTGGCCAAGCTGGAAGCCGGCAAGATCAAGGGCCGTCGTTTCCGCGTGCGGATGATGTGATTGAAGCAGCGTTGCCAACCACGGCTGGCAATGATCTGACCTGGTAGTGGCCAACCTTGGTTGGCCCATCCCTGGAGTCAATCGCGAAAAGCGCTGCCAACCAAGGTTGGCAACTACCGGTTCCCGGCCATTCGCCCTGGTAGATGCCAACCTTGGTTGGCACCTGTCCTTCGATCAGAACACCAGTTCGGTGTACAGCGGCAGATCCGATTCCCAGCGGGCGCGACCACCCAGGCCGTCCAGTTCGACCAGCACGCCGGCACCGACCACGTCAACGCCCAGGCGGCGCACCAGCGACAGCGCAGCGACCAGCGTGCCGCCGGTGGCCAGCACGTCGTCGATGATCGCCACGCGGGCCCCGGCCGGCAGCGCGTCGGCGTGCACTTCGATGCAGTCACTGCGGTATTCCAGCGTGTATTCCTCGCGCAGCACCTGGCCCGGCAGCTTGCCCGGCTTGCGCACCGGCACGAAGCCCACGCCCAGTTCCAGCGCCATCGCGGCGCCGAGGATGAAGCCACGCGATTCGATACCGATCACCGCGTCCAGCTTCTGGTCGCGCCAACGGTCGGCCATCGCGGTGATGGCACCGCGGAAGTCCTCGCCATGGGCGAGCAGCGGCATGATGTCCTTGAAGAGGATGCCGGGCTTGGGGAAGTCGGCGATGTCGCGCAGGCGGGAGGCCCACTGCGGAGCGACGATGGCGTCGGTCATGTCACATTGGCTATCTGATGGCGGCATAGGGTACCTGTTCCGGGCGCCGCCTGCCTGTTGGGGGTGTTCGGCCGGGCTGCGCCCGGCGCCTGCGGTAGTGCCGGCCGCTGGCCGGCAACCTCAACGGCAACAGCAACAGCAAAGGCAACAGCGGGTTTCCTGTGGGATGGCGGGGTGGGTCCGGTTGCGGGAGACGCCGTAGACCCATCCATGGGGGCTTGGCCGCGGCATCCATGCCGCGGACACTCCCGCAACCGGACCCACCCCGCCTTCGACAGATTTCTGCGATCTGTCGGGCATTGCGTTCTGTAGGTCCACGCCATGTCTGGATGAATCTTCATCGAAATCGAGTATTTCGAAGATTGAACGAAGAGCATCCACGCATGGCGTGGATCTACCGTGTCGACCAAGGTCGACACCTACCAACAGCCGCGGGAATCTGTCGGAGGTGGGGCGGTGTGGGGCTGCAGGACCGTTGGCGCCATGGATGGCGCCATCGAGCCCCCATGGACGGGTTTACGGCGTGTCCTGCAGCCCCACACCGTCCCGCCAGACCATCAGCAATCCAGAGCCGCTTTGGCTTTGGCCGTTGCTTGCGCGGTGGCCTCTGCAGGTGCAGGGCGCAGCCCTGCCGAAACCCACCCTCAGGAACTGCAGGACAGCATCGAGCAGCCAGCGCGGTTGTCTGCCCACGCCGGGCGCTTGCCGGCGAAGTGTTCCAGCCCCGCACGCTCGGTGTATGGATCGCGCAGCACGTCCTGCAGTGCGTGAACACCGCCGAGGTCACCCTGCTCTGCGCGGTCGATCGCCTCCTGGGCCAGCCAGTTGCGCAGCACATACAGCGGATTGGCTTTGGCCATCTTCGCCGCGCGCTCACTGGCCGAAAGTGGATCGGCCTGCAACCGCGCCGCGTAGTCCTGCAGCCACTGCTGCAACGGCGCCTGCACCGCCTGCTGGCGCGACTCGTCGTAGTACACCGCATCCAGCACGCCCACGTCTGGCGCCGCTGGATCAACCCGCATCAGCGCACGCCAGGCCAGGGTCATGTCCATGCCGCCGTCCTGCATCAGCTGCTGCCAGCGCTGGTAGAGCCCCAGGTCGTCATCGTCGGCGGCGGCCAGGCCCAGCTTGGCTGCGGCATCGCGTCGGGTGCAGGCCACGAAGGTGGACTGGTAGGCCGCCAGACCGGCCTGCAGCGGCGCCACATCGGCAAACAACGGCGACAGCGCCTGCGCCAACCGGCTCAGGTTCCAGTACGCCACCTGCGGCTGGGTACCGAAACGATAACGGCGGCCCTGTGCGTCGGTGGTGTTCGGCGTCCAGTCCGGGTCGAAGTCCTCGACCCAGCCATAAGGACCGTAGTCGAGCGTGAGGCCGAGCACGGACAGGTTGTCGGTGTTCATCACGCCATGCACGAAACCGACGCGCATCCAGTGCGCGATCATCTCGGCAGTGCGCACCGCGATCTGCGCGAACCAGTCGCCGTACAGCGCCTCACCCTGCCCTTCAAGCTCCGGAAAGTCGCGGGCGATGCACGCGTCGACCAGCTGCCGCAACAAGGCAGTTTCGCCGCGTGACGCTGGCAGTTCGAATGAACCAAAGCGCAGGAACGAGGGCGATACCCGGCACACGATGGCGCCGGGCTCGGCACGCGGGTGGCCGTCGTAGAACATGTCGCGTACCACGTCTTCGCCGGTGCCGACCAGCGACAACGCGCGCGTGGTCGGCACGCCCAGGTGATGCATCGCTTCGCTGCACAGGAATTCGCGGATGGATGAGCGCAGCACTGCGCGGCCATCAGCACCCCGCGAATACGGCGTGGGACCGGCACCCTTCAGCTGCAGTTCCCAATGACGGCCATCCGGTGCGACCAGTTCGCCCAGCGAGATCGCGCGGCCGTCGCCGAGCTGGCCCGCCCATTGGCCGAACTGATGGCCACCGTAATTGGCCGCCCACGGCTGCATGCCGGCGTACAGCGCATTGCCGCCGAACACCCGCGCGAAGCCTTCGCTTTCGACTTCAGCGGTATCGAAGCCGAGCATCGTGGCAACCTCCGGCGACCAGGCCAGCAGCGTGGGGGCTGCCACCGGCGTCGGCATCACCGGCGACCAGGCGGCGCCCAGTACTTCGCGGCGGCGCGGGCCGGATTCGGGATCACCCGGCAGGGCATGCAGCAGGCGGTTGTCGAAACGGGGGCTGTCGGTATCCATGGGGTTGAAGATGGGGGCGGCCGCCGCCCGCCTCAATTGCCGCTGAGCGCCTGCAGATGCCCGCCATGGGCTTCGGCGCGCTGGTACGCCGGCCGCTCGCTGATGCGCTTGAGGAAGCCACGGAGCGCCGGCTTGTCGTCGAGGCCACCACCCCGTGCGGCCGCGGCCTGGATCGGGAAGCTCATCTGGATGTCGGCTGCGCTGAACCGCTCACCCGCGAACCACGGGCTTTCGGCCAGGCGGCGCTCCATCCAGTCCAGGTGCAGGCGCCGCTGCGGACCGATGAAGCCACGCTCGGCCTTGTCGGCGATGCTGCGCGCGATCGGGCGCGCGAAGAACGGCATCGGCGCGTTGCGGATGCGGCCCATCACCAGGGTCAGCAGCAGCGGCGGCATCGCCGAGCCTTCGGCGTAGTGCAGCCAGTAGCGATAAGCGATGCGTTCGGCCCCGTCGGCCGGTATCGGTGACGGCGACAGCTGGCGTTGGGTGTCATAGCGATCCGCGAGGTAGTCGAGGATGGCACCGGACTCGGCCAGCACCAGTTCGCCATCCTGCAGCACCGGCGACTTGCCGAGCGGATGCACGTTGCGCAGTTCGGGCGGTGCCAGCAGCGTCTTCGGATCGCGGGGATAACGGCGCAGTTCGTAGTCCAGCCCCAGCTCCTCCAGCATCCACAGCACACGCAGGGAACGGGAGTTTTCCAGGTGGTGGACGATGCGCATGGAGATGATCCTTGGGGAGGCCCACATCGTACCGCGCCAGCTGCATGCCCCTTGTAGAGTCGAGCGTGCTCGACTGCTTTCCAGAGACAGTCGAGCACGCTCGACTCTACAAAGCAGCAGGCAATAAAAAACGCCGGAAGCTTTCGCTTCCGGCGTTCTGGCTACCAAACGGTAGCAGACGGATTAGACCGCCTGCACCTGGTCAGCCTGCATACCCTTCTGGCCCTGGACGGCGATGAAGGTAACCTTCTGGCCTTCCTGCAGGGTCTTGAAGCCGGTGCCCTGGATGGCACGGAAGTGCACAAACAGGTCCGGGCCGCTTTCCGGGGTGATGAAGCCGAAGCCCTTGGCGTCGTTGAACCACTTGACGGTGCCGGTCTGACGATCAGACATTTGACTAACTCCTGAAACACATGTTGAAAAAATCGCAGCCACCGGGTATCGGGGCCGAGACTGAGTTGCAGGCGTTGGTAAAGCGGATCGATGAGC
Source organism: Stenotrophomonas sp. YJH_SMC_120 (assembly GCF_059368675.1). Classification (NCBI taxonomy): domain Bacteria; kingdom Pseudomonadati; phylum Pseudomonadota; class Gammaproteobacteria; order Lysobacterales; family Lysobacteraceae; genus Stenotrophomonas; species Stenotrophomonas sp. YJH_SMC_120. Next base: position 7,362 of record NZ_JCAFRY010000018.1, on the reverse strand, counting down.
GGATCGTGAGATCAACTGCACCAGGCCACGATTCACGGTGACCCTAGCAAACACAGTGGGACGAACGATACGCGTGTTTTCTGCAAAAAGCGATAGCCCGGACGTTCATCGGCTGGCCCCGCCCGCTAGACGTGACAAGGGCTGGCAGCCGATCGAGGCTAACCCCGAGTCCCCATTCAGGATTTTCCTACCCTACACTGGGTAAATGACTGAAGCTGAAACCCAAGCTGAACCCGCCCTCCCCCGCATCTGGGTGGACGCGGACGCCTGCCCCACCGTCATTCGCGACATCCTGTTCCGTGCCGCTGAACGCGTTGGCATCGAGCTGACTCTGGTCGCCAACCAGTGGATCCGGACCCCGCCCTCACGCTGGCTGCGTTCGATCCAAGTGCCCCAGGGCCTGGACGTGGCCGACAGCGCCATCGTCGAACGGGTCGCTGCCGGAGACCTGGTCGTCACCCAGGACATCCCGCTGGCCGCGCTGGTGCTGGAGAAGAAGGCTGTGGCGCTGAACCCGCGCGGCCAGCTGTACACGCCGAACAACATGGCCGAGCGGCTGTCGATGCGCAATTTCATGGAAGAACTGCGCGGCGCCGGGGTCCAGACCGGCGGCCCGCCGCCACTGGGCCAGCGCGACCGGCAGCTGTTCGCCGCCGAGCTGGACCGCTGGCTGGCGCGGCGCCCGGTTCGCTGAACGGCCCTACCCGCTCTGGCCGGGCAGGCACAGGCGGCGCTGGCTGCTGAACCGCCGTGGCTCCCCGCTCAATGGGTCATCGAAGGCCAGCCCCTGCGCCAGCAGCTGCAGGGGCGACTCGAACGTGTCATCCCGGCGCGGCCTCAGCTGCGGATACAGGTCATCGCCCTCGATGGGGGCGCCCAGCGCGGCCATGTGCACGCGCAGCTGATGCTTGCGACCGGTTTCCGGCTTCAGCCGGTAGCGCCAGACCGGCCCTTCGGCCTCGATCGGCTCGATCAGGCTGCGCGCATTGGGCTCGCCCGGCACTTCGGCCATGCGGAAGAACGGCTCCCCCGGCACCAGACGACTGTCCCGCAGCAACGGAAACGCCAGCCCGGGCAGCGCCGGTGCCAACGCCTCATAGGTCTTCTCGATGCGCCGCTCGCGGAACAGCCGCTGATAGGCATCGCGCGTGGCTGCCTGGGTCGAGAACAGCACCAGGCCGGCGGTCAGCCGGTCCAGGCGGTGCAACGGCGCCAGTTCGGTGTTGCCGGTGCGTGCGACCAAGCGCGACAGCAGGGTTTCGCGCACATACCCACCGGCCGGCGTTACCGGCAGGAAGTGCGGCTTGTCGGCCACCAGCAGGTGCGCATCCAGATGCAGGATGGTCTCAGCGAAGGGAATCACCGGCTCGTCGGCAACCTCGCGGAAGTACTGGATTTCCAGCCCCACCTGCCAGGGCATGTCCGGCGCCAGTGCCCTGCCCTGCGCATCCTGCACACGGCCTCGGGCGAAGCGGTCCTGCCATTGCGCGCGACCGATGCGCGGGAAACGCGCGCACAGGCCATCGAGCAGGCTGGGCCAGTGGCCGGGGGGCAGCTGCAGGTGGCTGGGCAGGGTCATGGCGTCCATTCCGGCCACGGGAAAGAGCGCCAAGAGTGCCACCGTTGACGCTGCGCAGACAGCCCGGCAACGGACACCCTTGGAGCAAACCTCTATCATTGACGTCTTTAGTCCACGGATCCCCCATGGCTCTTACCGCCACCATCCGCAAGGCCGAACTGCAGATCAGCGACATGGATCGCGGCTACTACGCGACCCACAACCTGACCTTGGCCCAGCACCCGTCCGAGACCGACGAACGACTGATGGTGCGCCTGCTCGCCTTCGCGCTGAACGCCGGCGACCGCCTGGAATTCGGCCGCGGCCTGAGTACCGACGATGAGCCGGACCTGTGGGAACACGACTACACCGGCGACATCCTGCAATGGATCGACCTGGGCCATCCCGACGAATCCCGCATCCGCAAGGCCAGCAACCGCAGCCGACAGGTGCAGGTGGTCAATTACGGCGGCAACGCCTCGGAGATCTGGTGGGGCAAGCAGGGCAAGGGCCTGGCGCGCTTCGACAACCTGTCGGTGGTTGACCTCGATGGTGCCTTCGTCGAACTGTGGGGCCAGCAGATCCAGCGCGCGATGCGCTGGAGCGTGCTGATCCAGGACGGTGAAGTGCAGCTGCTCAACGATCAGATGCAGCTCGACGTGGTCCCGAACTGGCGCAAGCGCGCCAAGGCATGAGCACGATCCGTTGCGACGTGGTGGTCATCGGCGCCGGCGCGGCCGGGCTGATGACCGCGATCACGGCTGGCCAGCGCGGCCGCCAGGTGCAGGTGATCGACCATGCCAACAAGGTCGGCAAGAAGATCCTGATGTCCGGCGGTGGCCGCTGCAACTTCACCAACACCGGCACCACCCCGGCCAACTTCCTGTCGGCCAACCCGCACTTCTGCAAATCGGCGCTGGCGCGCTACACGCCCTGGCACTTCATCGAGCTGGTCAGCAAGCACGGCATCGCCTATCACGAAAAGGAGCTGGGCCAGCTGTTCTGCGACATCTCGTCCAAGCAGATCGTGAAGATGCTGGTGGACGAATGCCAGGCGGCCGGCGCGCAGATCCGCACCGGGTGCAGCGTGCAGCGCATCGAGCACGGCAGCGACGGTTTCCGCGTGCACACCACCCATGGCCTGTTCCACAGCGCCTCGCTGGTGGTGGCCACCGGCGGCCTGTCGATTCCGAGCATGGGCGCCACCGGCTTTGGCTACGAGATTGCCCGCCAGTTCGGCCATCAGGTGCTGCCGACCCGCGCCGGGCTGGTGCCGCTGACACTCAGCGGCAAGCACCAGGAACGGCTGGCTGATCTGAGTGGTGTCGCCCTGCCGATCGAGGCGCGCTGCAACGGCAAGAGCTTCCAGAACTTCATGCTGCTGACCCATCGCGGCGTGAGCGGCCCGGCGATCCTGCAGATCTCCTCGTTCTGGCAACCCGGCGATGCGCTGGAGCTGGACCTGCTGCCCGGCCAGGATGCCGGCGAGTGGCTGCGCCAGATGAAGCGCGAGCGCCCGGCCGCCGAGCTGCGCACGGTGCTGGCCGAGGTACTGCCGAAGCGGCTGGCGCAGCGCCTGTGCGAGCACTGGCTGCCCGACCGGCCCGTGCGCCAGCTGGACGAGCCGGTGCTGCGCCAGGCCGCGCAGCTGCTGGGCGCGTTCCCGCTGGTGGCCAGCGGCACCGAGGGCTATCGCACCGCCGAAGTCACCCTGGGCGGCGTGGATACCGCTGAGGTGTCGTCCTCGACGATGGAATCCAAGCGCGTACCCGGCCTGCATTTCGTCGGCGAGGTGCTGGATGTGACCGGCTGGCTGGGCGGCTACAACTTCCAGTGGGCCTGGGCCAGCGGCCACGCGGCCGGTGGCGTGGTGTGAACCAGATCGCCGTTCGATGCGTGCAAGGGGCGCGCGCATGGACGGTTCGCCGCGCATCGTGTATCTAGATTCGCAGATTGGGGAGCAGTGCATGCAGAACGCGAACGACATCACCATCCGCCTGCTGATCGTCGATGACAGCGGCGAGAATGCCGAAGCCATTGTCAGCACGCTGCGCAACAGCGGCATCGCGGTGCGCCCTTGGCGTCCACAGGATGCGGCCGAGCTGTCCCAGGTGCTGTCCAGCCAGGCCATCGACCTGGTGCTGGCGTCCCCCTCGCAGGGCATCCCGCTGCCGCTGGTGGCCCAGCACATCGCCGCCAGCGGCAAGGACATTCCGCTGGTGCTGCTGGCCGATCGCATCGACGAGGACGAGCTGGTGCAGGCCAGCAGCCACGGCATCCGTGCCCTCGCCCTGCGCCAGCGCTCCGAGCATCTGTTGGCCGTGGTCCGCGACCAATGGGTGGACCTGCAGGCCCGTCGCGGCCTGCGCCGCATCGAGGCGCAGATGCGCGAGACCGAGCGCCGCTGCGATGCGCTGATCGCCTCTTCGCGCGATCCCATCGCCTACGTGCACGAAGGCATGCACATCCGTGCCAACGATGCCTACCTGGAAATGTTCGGCTACGAGCAGTTCGACGACATCGAAGGCATCTCGCTGCTGGACATGGTCGCCGCGCAGCATGTGGAAGGCTTCAAGCAGCTGCTGAAGGGCCTGAGCCGTGGCGAGGCGCCGCCGCCGCAGTACCAGCTCGATGCCCGCCACGAGGATGGCAGTACGTTCGCGGCAACCATGGAATTCACCGCTGCCACCTACGAAGGCGAATCCTGCCTGCAGGTGGTGCTTCGCCGCCGCATGGAGTTCGATCCGGAGCTGGCCCGCGAGGTCGAGGACCTGCGCCAGCGCGATCAGGTCACGGGCCTGCTCAACCGCCCGACCTTCATGCTGCAGCTGGAAAGCGCAGTGGCACAGGCCGGGCGCAGCGAAGGCCAGTTCGGCCTGCTGCTGATCGAGCCGGACCACTACGCGCGCCTGCTCCCGGACATCGGCCTGGCCTCGGCCGACGCGCTGATCGGCGCCCTTGCCGGCCTGCTGGCCGAGGTCGTTGGCGAGGACGCGCAGCTGGCCCGCTTCGGCGAACACAATTTCGCCGTGCTGCAGGCCGGGCCCTACGCGCAGACCGTGGCACTGGCCGAGCGCATCCGCGAAGCGTATGCAGCGCATGTGTTCAGCATCGGCGCGCGCTCGGCTACGGTGACGGTCAGCATCGGTGGCGTGCAGGTGGGCGAGAAGATCGCCAGCATCGGCCAGGTGCTCGCACGCGCCAGCGAGTGCACGCATGCCGCCGCCGAACTGGGCAATACCTGCCGCATCTTCGACCCGGCTGCGGCCGACCGCGTCGAGGAAGAACGCGTGCTGCGCTGGGTCACCCGTATCCGTGAAGCACTGGCCGGCGACGGCTTCCAGCTGCACTACCAGCCGGTGCTGAACCTGCAGGGCGAGCCGCTGGAGCTGTACGAGGCCTACCTGCGCCTGGAGCACAACGGCGAACTGCTGAGCCCGACCGCGTTCCTGGGCATCGCCGAGGAGTACGGCCTGCTGGCGGAGATCAACCGCTGGGTGGTTTCGCAGGCCATCGCCGTACTGGGTCAGCGCGCACGCCAGGGCCACGCCACCCAGGTACTGGTGAAGGTGACGCCGGAATCGTTCGACGACCCCGAGATGATCGCCACCCTGCGGCGCGAGCTGCAGGCGCAGGGCGTGCCCGGCGAACGGCTGTGGCTGCATGCGCCGGAAGCGAAGGTGTTCACCCACCTGCGCAGTGCGCAGCAGTTCCTTGCCGAAGTGGCGCCACTGGGCTGCCGCATCGGGCTGGAGCAGTTCGGTTCGGGATTGGACTCGTTCCAGCTGCTCGCCCACTTCCAGCCGCAGTTCCTCAAGCTGGACCGCGGTTTCACCAGCGATCTGGCGGCCACCCGCGAGAACATCGACCGCATCAGCCAGATCACCGCACGCGCGCAGGAGGCCGGCATCCGCACCATCGCCGAGTTCATCAGCGACGCCAATTCGATGACCCTGCTGTTCAGTGCCGGCGTGGATTACGTGCAGGGCGACTTCGTCGGCCCGGCGCTGCCGGAGATGGGGTTCGAGTTCGGGTGACCGCGGTAGTGCCGGCCGCTGGCCGGCGTCCTTGGTCCCCAGGGTTGCCGGCCAGCGGCCGGCCCCACCAAAAGAGAAGGCCGGCTTTCGCCGGCCTTTTCATTGATCAGGTCATGTCGACCAGATTGTCGATCTTCACGTCCGGATTGACGTCGGCCTCGTAGTCGACACCCTCCACGCCAAAACCGAACAGGCGCAGGAAGTCGGCCTTGTAGCCGGCCAGGTCGCTGATCTCGTACAGGTTCTCATTGGTGACCTGCGGCCACAGCGCGACCACCTTGCCCTGCACGTCTGCCGCCATTTCCTTGTAGTCGGCACGCAGGCGGCCTTCCTCGTCGACCAGCGCGACGGTATGGCCATCGCCATCGACCAGATCGTGGCGCAGGCGATCGATCGCCACGCCGTCGGCCTTGCCGCCGTAGAGGATGTCGTACAGCACGTCCAGCTGCTCGATGCAGCCTTCGTGGGTGCCCTTTTCCTTCATCACCTTGAACAGCAGCGACAGGTAGAGCGGCATGGTCGGAATGGCCGAGCTGGCCTGTGTAACCACGGCCTTCAGCACCGACACGCGCGCGTCGCCGCCGATTTTCGCCAGCTTTTCGCGCAGGCCCAGCACCTTGGTGTCCAGGTCCTTCTTGGCGGCGCCGATCGAGCCGTTCCAGTAGATCGCCTGGGTGATCTCTTCGCCCACGTAGGTGAAGGCCGTGGTGGTGCAGCCGTTGGCCAGCACGCCGGCGTCGGCCAGCGCGTCGATCCACATCTGCCAGTCTTCGCCACCCATCACCGCGACGGTGCCAGCGATCTCTTCCGGGGTAGCCGGCTGCAGGGTGGTTTCCGTGATTACTTCCTTGTCGGTATCCAGGCCGCGCAGGGTGATCGGCTCGCCGATCGGCTTCAGCGTGGAGCTGATGACTTCACCGGTCCTGGGGTGCTTGCGACGCGGCGCCGCCAGGCTGTAGACGACCTGGTCGACCTGGCCGAGATCGGCCTTGATCATTTCGATGGTCTTCGCCTTCACTTCATCGGAGAAGGCATCGCCGTTGATGCTCTTGGCGTACAGGCCGGCTTCGTCGGCGTACTTGTGGAACGCGGCCGAGTTGTACCAGCCCGCGGTGCCCGGCTTGGATTCGGTACCCGGGCGCTCGAAGAAGATGCCCAGGGTCGCGGCGCCGCTGCCGAAGGCAGCGGTGATGCGCGCAGCCAGGCCGTAGCCGGTGGAGGCGCCGATCACCAGCACGCGCTTGGGGCCGTTCTGGATCGGCGGACGCGCGCGGATGTAGTCGATCTGCTGCTTGACCGCGGCCTCGCAGCCGGTCGGGTGGGTGGTGACGCAGATGAAGCCGCGGACGCGCGGTTTGATGACCATGGATACCTCGGGTTGGCAGATGCGGCGCACGGGGCGCTCAGCAGGAATACGGGCGCGCGCCTGCGCGCGCGAACCGCAGGATCGTAGTGCGCGGGGGCCGAATGCACAACCGACGCTGGCGTAGGGTTGTGTTTGTTTTGCAGGGTTGCACCCTGCACCTGCGGTAGTGCCGGCCGCTGGCCGGCAACCTCAACAGCAACGTCATAAGCTGGGTTCCTGTGGGTTGGCGGGGTGGGTCCGGTTGAGGGGGGCGCTGCAAGTCCCCCTCCGGGGCCCGGCCCAGCCGCTGGCGGCTGTGCGTTCGGGCGCTTGCGAAGCAGTGCTTCGCAAGCAAAGCGCCCTCACCCATGTAAGCTCGGTCGCCGCATCCATGCGGCTCACGCCCCCGCAACCGGACCCAC
>NZ_JCAFRY010000017.1:0-89658 GCF_059368675.1 Stenotrophomonas sp. YJH_SMC_120 | reverse complement strand
GCTGGCCTGAAGGCCAAGGGCAAAGCGAGCAAGGTGGCGCTCGTGGCGGTCATGCGCAAAATGCTGGTGATCCTCAACGCCCGTAAGCGAGACGCCGAGGTGGCCCTCGGCTGCCCCTGACAAGACAGTTGCTACTGGGCCGGAACGACTGTCGCCTTGAACTCTGTCGGGGCGTGTGTGCGATGTGTATCGTCCCTGCATGAAGAGCAGGGACCTCATCCGGGATCTGGAAGCGGCAGGTTGGATCTGTCGTCGGATCCGCGGATCCCATCATGTATTCGTGCACCCGCAGCACCCTCACATCATCACCGTTCCTCACCCAAGGAAGGATCTGGGGAAGGGCTGGTGCAGGCGTTGCGGAAGCTCGCAGGACTGACGTAGGAGGGCCCATGCGATATCCAGTCCTGATCGAGGCAGGCGATGAGCGCACCGCGTGGGGTGTGGTCGTTCCAGATCTGCCGGGGTGCTTCTCGGCGGCCGACACGCTTGATGATGCGCTCAGCGCTGCCGAGGAAGCTGCACTCGCCTGGATTGATGCGGCCCTGGATGAGGGGCGCTCGATTCCGACACCTTCCGCGCCACAGAAGATCGCCGCCGAGGCATCCAAGGACATCCGTTGGATTCTTGCGTACATCTGCATTGATCCGGCTCTGCTGGACGATACCATCGAGCGGGTCAATATCAGCCTGCCACGCCGGATCCTGGCGAGGCTGGATGCGCAGGCCAGAGCGGCGGGTGAATCGCGCTCCAGTTACATCGCCCATCTCGCGGCATTGGGCTGAGCTGGCGCCATGTGGAGCCGAGCCGATGCTCGGCTGCTGTTCGCGTGTGGCTCAACTCTGCAAAGGCATCCACGCGTGGCGTGGATCTACCAAGGGGTCGCGCATCGGGGTTCAGTAAATCCACGCCACGCGTGGATGCGGCCCCATCAGTACGTGGCGCACTGCCGCCAGCGCACCGGCTCATCCACGCCGGGGCGGGCGTTGAGCTGGATGCGCACGTTGCGCAGGGCGGGGTAGTGCAGCACTTCCTCGCAGACCTGCGGCCAGACCGCGTCCAGCTCGCCCGTGCGGTTGATCGCCAGCGTCTGCCGGGTCAGCCAGACCCCGCTGGCGATACCGGGCTTGCCGGCCAAGGCGCGGGACAGATCGGCCTGGAAGCGCTCCAGCGTGGCGGCATCCGGGTTGGGGTTGCTGCGCGCGTCGGCTGAGGGCGCGGCCGGTGCAGGCGCAGCGGCCGGCGGCGTGGTGGCGGGGGCCGGCGCCGGTTCGGGCGCCGCTTCAACCGCAGGTGCAACCGGCGCGGGGGTGTCCGCCACCTCGGCAACAGGCGGGGTGTCCTGCACATGCAAGCCTTGCAGGCTCAATCCCACCAGCAGGCCCAGCGTGACCGCGCCGAGCGCGGCAATGGCGATCCGGCGCAGGGCTTCATGGCGGGCGCTGGCACGCACACGGGTTTCGATTTCCGCCGGCAGGTAGGGCTGCAGCAGCGGCCACAGGCGTGGACCGTCCAGCACCTCGACCGCCTGCTTCTCGGCAGCGCTGCGCCCGTCGCGTTCCATCCGGCCTTCGGTCAGCAGCACGCCGCCCTTGGCGCCGGCCAGGCGCGCAGCAGCCCCCAGCTCGTTCACTGCGGCGGTGCCGATACGGTAGGCAAGGCCATGCTTGCAGGACACCAGCCACTGGTTGGGGCCGTCGCTGAGCAGGAAGTCGCTGCTTGGCTCGCGGGACTCCTCCGCCGGGTCATTCAGTTCACGCAGGCCGCGCTGTTCGCGCAGCATGCGCTTGACCAGTACCGAGAACTCGCGCCAGTGCATGCCGGCCAGCGCTTGCAGGCCGAGTTGCATCTCCTTCTGCCGCCGCTTGATCCACCACAGATAGACAACAGCCAGGGAACAGGTAAGCAGGGCCGACAGCAGGGCCAGGATCCAAGGGAGCATGCAGGAGGTGCGCGGAAGGGGCGAATGCGGAAGACGACAGTGTAAAGGTCGCACTATCCGGCTGGGTCAGGACGTTCCTGACAGGAAGCGTGATGGAACGCTCAGATCGGCATACGGCGAGCACGAAAAACCCGCCAATCCTGAAGCCGTGAGGGGAGGGAACAAACGGCAGCCGAAGCGATTGGCGGGTTGCTCGCGATTGTCAATCAAATTTTATTGCATTGCAACAATGGCCGGTCAGGGCACGCTGCCTGGCGACTGATGGCTGCCCGGGGCGGGAGCATCGGCGCCCGAGGCCGCACGGTTTTCCAGCTTGGCCAGCCGCGCGTGCAGGGCGTCGATACGGGCTTCCAGCGCGGTCACCTCGTCCGCAGTGGGGACATGCAGGCGCTTGAGCACGCCCTGCACCTGGTCATCGAAGGCCTTTTCGACCTTGTTCCAGGTGCCAGAGGCCTTCTCGCGGGCCTCATCCAGCGAGGATTCCACGTTGTCGCGCCAGCCCGGACCCTGTCCGCCGTGGCGTTCACGGCGGCGGGCCTCCCAGGCTTCGCCTTCCTTCACCAGGCCGTCGAAGAAGCGGCTGCCTTCGGCCTGTGCACGGCCAAGAGCGCCCAGGCCGGCCAGCCAGACCTGCTGCGCCGAGTCACTCAGCTTGCGCGAGAAGCGCTCGGCCTGGTCACCGAACGAGGCGTCGTCGTTGCGGCGGTCATCGTTTTCGTACTGGTTCATCGCACTTCCCGTGGGAGTTGGGCCTGCCCCGAGAGTAGCGCGCACTGGCGTTGCACGGCCGTGACGGCCGCCGCCGGGGTTCAGCCCAGCTTTTCCTTCAGGACGCGCTGGATCTCGCCCTCGACCATGCCCTTCATCGCCGACAGCAGGAAGCCCAGCTTGGCGGTCACGCGCACGGCGCCCGGCTGCAGTTCGATCGCACCGTCCACGCCGCTGCCAGAGAAGTTCAGCACGTCGGCGGCCCAGGACGACTTCAGGCCGAAGCGCTCGGACAGCTTGGCGGCGACCTGTTCGATCGCGGCGCGTGCCTGTGCGTCGGGCAGGGCGTGGGCGTGGCGGACATCGATGGTGGACATGCAGGCTCCTGGCGCAGGGCGGGGATGATCAATGAGGGCGAGCATTGTGCGCATCGAGGGCCGTCGCGCCAAGCACTCATCGCAGGTTCTTCTTCGTTGGCGGCCAACCTGCTAGGCTGCGCCGCGTGCAGAACCTGCTTGTTCACTTCAGTCAACAACAACAGCCCGACCAGCCGCTGCGGCCCGGGGTGCAACGCATCGTGCGCCAGGCCAACGGCAGCGTGCGGCTCGGCGACGCCGGCCACGGCGCCCTGCTGCTGGCGCAGTTCTGCATGGACGATCGCGGCCTGTGGCTGCAGGTCGGCAACGGTATCCGTGGCATCCACGTGAATGGTCGGCCGGTGCGCCGCATGGCGCTGCTGCGTGCAGGCGATGCGGTCTATGTGGACGGCGTGGAGATGGTGCTGCAGGGCGAGGTCGAGAGCCTGCTGCAGGCACCCGCGCCGAAGAACGACGATGGCACCGATGAGCAGCAGCGCCTGCTGCGCGGTGTCGGCGGCCTGCATCATGGCCGCAGCTATACGCTGTCGCGGGCACGGTTGATCGGCCGCGGCAGCGACGCCGACATCGCCATCGACGATCCGGCCTTCGCCGAACAGCACGCCCGCGTGGAAGTGCACGGTGATCGTGTGCTGCTGCGCGACCTCGGCAGTGCCGACGGCACCCGGGTCAACGGCGTAGCCGTGCGCCACTGCTGGCTGCAGGCCGGCGACCAGGTGGTGTTCGATGGCCAGCATCGTTTCGTGCTGGAAGTGCCGCATGATCCACGTCGGCGGCCGTTGCCGGCCGAGGACGAGTCCGGCGAGGACGGGGAACAGGCGCCGGTGCTGCCGGTGACGCCGCGCAGGGTCCGGCGCTGGCCGTGGCTGCTGGCCAGCGCCTTGTTGCTGGCGGCAGTGCTCAGCCTGCTGCTCTGGTTCGGCGCGCGCTGACGGTCGCGCGGTGACGGTAGTGCCGGGCGCTGGCCGGCAACCGCCGCCCCGAATCCATGAGGTTGCCGGCCAGCGGCCGGCACTACCCGGTCGCGTCGCCAATGGATTCCAATGAAACCAAATTTCCCTTGCGCCACAAGGCCGCAAGGCTGGTGCACTGCGGCATACTAGGGGTCTTGCCCCACAGGTGTGACATGACGCGCGCGTTCAACTTCAGTGCCGGCCCTGCGACCTTGCCGGAATCGGTCCTGCGCCAGGCGCAGGCGGAAATGCTGGACTGGCACGGGTCCGGCGCTTCGATCGTGGAAATGAGCCATCGCGGCGCGGAATTCATGTCCGTGGCTGCCGAAGCCGAGGCCGACCTGCGTCGCCTGCTCGACATCCCCGACGACTATGCGGTGCTGTTCCTGTCCGGTGGCGCCACCACCCAGCAGGCGCTGATCCCGCTCAACTTCGCCAGCCCCGGCCAGCGTGCCGACTACGTGGTCAGTGGTCACTGGGGCAAGACCGCGGTCAAGCAGGCCGGGGTCTACGTCGACGTCAACATCGCCGCCAGCAGCGAGGCCCACGGCTACCGCGAGCTGCCGGCGCGTGCCGACTGGCAGCTGTCGCGCGATGCCGCCTACGTGCACATCACCGCCAACGAGACCATCCACGGCGTCGAATTCCGTGATGTGCCCGATACCGGCAACGTCCCGCTGATCGCCGACTTCAGCTCGTCCATCGCCAGCGAACCGCTGGATGTGCGCCGTTATGGCGTGATCTACGCCGGCGCGCAGAAGAACCTGGGCCCGGTCGGCATCGCGGTGATGATCATCCGCCGCGACCTGCTCGAGCGCAGTGGCCAGCCGCGCGCGGACATCTTCGATTACCGCTCGCACGTCGCCCGCGATTCGATGCTCAACACCCCGCCGACCTGGAACTGGTATCTGGCCGGCCTGGTGTTCAAGTGGATGCTGGCCGAGGGCGGCTTGACCGAGTTCGCCAAGCGCAACGCCGCCAAGGCCGCGCTGGTGTACGGCGTCATCGACGGCTCCGGCGGCTTCTACCGCAATGAAGTCGCACATGCGGCCCGTTCGCGCATGAACATTCCGTTCTTCCTGCCCGATGCCGAACTCGACGCCCGCTTCGTCGCCGAAGCCAAGGCCGCTGGCCTGCTGGCGCTGAAGGGTCACAAGGTGGTCGGCGGCATCCGGGCTTCGCTGTACAACGCCATGCCGCTGGCCGGGGCCGAGGCGCTGGTCGCCTTCATGGCCGATTTCCAGCAGCGTCACGGTTGAGCAATGAACGGCGCGCACCGTCGGGTGCGTGCCCCGCAACAGGGAATTCCGATGGCAAGCAGCAAATCCAGCAAGAAGGTGCCGAAGAAGGCCGAACCGGCCAAGGACAGCGCCTCCACCAAGGCCAAGGGCAAGAGCACGTCCAAGGCTGCGTCGAACCCGGCGCCCACCCTGGCGCCGCTGGCGCTGGCCGATGTGCGTTCGAAGATCGACCAGATCGACCGCGACATCCAGAGCCTGATCGCCGAGCGCGCACGTTTCGCCCACCAGGTCGGCAAGGCCAAGGGCAAGCTGGCCGCTGCCGTCGACTACTACCGCCCCGAGCGCGAAGCGCAGGTGCTGCGCATGGTGGTCGATCGCAATGAAGGCCCGCTCAGCGATGAGCTGCTGGTGCACGTCTACCGCGAGATCATGTCGGCCTGCCTGGCGCAGCAGGAGCCGCTGAAGATCGGCTACCTCGGCCCGGAAGGCACCTTCAGCCAGCAGGCGGTGCTCAAGCATTTCGGCCGCTCCGCGCTGGGCCTGCCGATGGCCAGCATCGAGGAAGTGTTCCAGGAAGTGGAAGCGGGCAACGCCGATTTCGGTGTGGTGCCGGTGGAGAATTCGGGGCAGGGCACCATCCAGATCACCCTGGACATGTTCCTGACCTCCAACCTGAAGATCTGTGGCGAAGTGGAACTGCGCGTGCAGCAGTACCTGATGTCGCGCAGCGGCCGCATCGAGGACATCGAGCGCATCTACGCACACCCGCAGTCGTTCATGCAGACCTCGGCGTGGCTGCGCGCCAACCTGCCGAAGGCCGAGAAGATTCCGGTATCCAGCAACGCCGAAGGTGCGCGCCGTGCGCGCAACGCCGACGACGCGGCTGCCATCGGCGGCGAGAGTGCCGGCCACGTGTACGGCCTGAAGAAGGTGGTCACCAAGCCGATCCAGAACGATGCCGACAACACCACCCGCTTCCTGGTGGTGGGCCGCAACATCTTCCCGACCTCCGGCCACGACCGCACCTCGGTGCTGGTGTTCATCCATGACAAGCCCGGTGCGCTGTTCGACGTGCTCAGCCCGTTCGCCCGCCACGGCATCAGCATGAACCGCATCGAGTCGCGGCCGTCGCACCACGGCAAGTGGGAGTACGGCTTCTTCATCGACCTGGCCGGCCACATCGACGACGCGCCGATGCAGGCCGCACTGGCCGAACTGGAAGCGCACTCGGCGCAGATCAAGGTGCTGGGCTCCTATCCGGTGGCCGTGCCCTGAGTGCTGCTGCGGCGGCCATGGCCGCCGCTCCCTGATGCATCGCCGGCGCTGCCGGTGTTTACGGAATGATCGAACGATGAGCAACGCGCAACACTGGATCGCCCGCAAGGGCCAGCCGCTGCAGGGCAGCCTGACCATTCCCGGCGACAAGTCGGTCTCGCACCGCTCGGTGATGTTCGCCGCGCTGGCCGATGGCACCTCGCATATCGAAGGCTTCCTGGAAGGCGAAGACACCCGCGCTACCGCGCGCATCTTCAGCCAGCTGGGCGTGCGCATCGAAACCCCCAGCGCGTCGCAGCGCATCGTGCACGGCGTCGGTATCGACGGCCTGAAGGCGCCGGATGCGCCGCTGGACTGCGGCAACGCCGGTACCGGCATGCGCCTGCTGGCCGGGTTGCTGGCGGGCCAGGCGTTCGACTGCACGCTGATCGGCGATGAGTCGCTGTCGGGCCGACCGATGCGCCGCGTCACCGGCCCGCTGTCGCAGATGGGCGCGAAGATCGACACCCAGGATGACGGCACGCCGCCGCTGCACGTGCATGGCGGCCAGACGCTGCACGGCATCGACTTCGCCTCGCCGGTGGCCAGCGCGCAGATCAAGTCGGCGGTGTTGCTGGCAGGCCTGTACGCACAGGGCGAAACCAGCGTTGTCGAGCCGCACCCGACCCGCGACTACACCGAACGCATGCTGTCCGCGTTCGGCGTGGACATCGAATTCTCGCCGGGCAAGGCGCGCCTGCGCGGCGGCCAACGCCTTCGTGCCACGGATATCGTGGTGCCGGCCGACTTCTCGTCTGCGGCGTTCTATCTGGTGGCTGCCAGCATCATTCCGGGCTCCGAGCTGCGCCTGAAGCAGGTTGGCCTGAATCCGCGCCGTACCGGCCTGCTGCACGCGCTGCGCCTGATGGGTGCCGACATCACCGAAGAGAATCCGGCCGAGCAGGGCGGTGAACCGGTGGCGGACCTGGTGGTGCGCTATGCCCCGCTGAAGGGTGCACGCATTCCGGAAGAACTGGTGCCGGACATGATCGACGAGTTCCCGGCGCTGTTCGTGGCGGCAGCTGCTGCAGAAGGCCAGACCGTGGTGACCGGCGCCGCCGAGCTGCGGGTGAAGGAATCCGATCGTCTCGCAGCGATGGCCACCGGCCTGCGCGCGCTGGGCATGCAGGTGGACGAAACCGACGACGGTGCCACCCTGCATGGTGGCGTGCGCCTGGGCAGCGGCACCATCGAAAGCCACGGCGACCACCGCATCGCCATGGCGTTCGCCATTGCCGGCCAGATCAGTGACGGCGAAGTGCGCATCAACGATATCGCCAACGTCGCCACGTCCTTCCCGGACTTCGACGGCCTGGCCCGCAGCGCCGGATTCAACCTGGCCTGATCGTCACCGCATCCGCCGGGTCATGCCCGGCGGATCGCATTGCCCGGCAGGTGCCAACCTTGGTTGGCTCGCTCACATCTCCCGGTAGGTGCCAACCTTGGTTGGCACGCTTTCCCGCATAAAAGGACGGAGGCCGAAGCCTCCGTCTAAACATCACGAACCCCTCGTCCGCGATCAACGCTGCTCGGTACGGAAATCCACCGGGACCCGCACCACGCTGGCGATGGCACGGCCTTCGTGCATCGCCGGCTGGAACTTCCAGTTCTGCACAGTGCTCAGCACTGCGCGGTCCAGATCGCGACTGCGCTCGCCGCTGCGCGAAACGATCGCGGCATTGGCGACGTTGCCGCGGGTATCGACACTCAGGCTGGCGATCACGCTGCCCTGCACGCCACTACGCAGCGCAGCGGCGGGGTAGGTGGGCATGCGGTTGCTGGCCAGCGGGCGGGCCTCACGATTGCGCACTACCGGCGCGGCCTTCCGCGAAGCAGTAGCCGGGGCTGCCTGGCGCGCGGCAGGGGCCGCTGCATCCGTCACCGCTGCCTGCTCGGGGGCTGGAAGCATGCGCTCACCGACCGGTGCCGGTGCCACGTCTTCCTGGTTTGAATGACGCAGCCAGAGCAGGGCGGCAGCAAACATCGCCACGATCAGCGCGATCCACATCCAGGGCGAAGTGGGTTTGTGCTGCAGGCTGGAATCCTCCTGCAGATGCGGCGAATGAAGGTCTTCGTGGGTGGTGGCAGTCATCGCTAACTCCTTCCGTCAATGGACGACGTGGGCAGTGTTGCCCGAGCCACGGACGAGAAGTGTCAGCGTTGCGTCAACGCCACCGGCAGGGTTCAGTTTGCCTGCCGGGAAGCGTTCAGTTACTGCGTCTTGAAGTCGAACGGCACTTCAATGCTGCCGGGGACGGCCTGGCCGTTGCTCTGCGCCGGCGTGAAGCGCCAGCGGCGCACGGCGTCCGTGGCGGCACGGTCGAGCTCGCGTGAACCGCTGCGCTGGATCACCGTAGCGTTGTTTGGATAGCCGGTGGCGTCCACGTCCACCCGCACCACCACGGTGCCGGTCTCGCCAGCGCGAAGCGCGGCAGCCGGGTAGGCGGGTGGCGGCGACTGGCCGGCAATCGGCATCGGCTGGCTGTTGCCGGTGGCCGCCGGCGCAGGGCCCGGTGCGGCCGGGGCTGCTTCAGCGATGGGGGCAGGCGGCGGTGGGGCTGTTTCGACCAGCTTTGGTGCTTCTTCCTCCACCGGGGCCGGCTTGGCATCGGGCATGTCGCTGGAACCGGCGGCAGCGGCCAGCGGTTCCGGCAGGGGCTCGATCTGGGCGGTTTCCTGCGGGGTCTGGGCAGCCGGATCGGCGCGGAAGAACTCCTTGTCGCGGCCGGTCAGCCAGACCAGCACGAACAGCAGTACGCCCACGCCGAAGGCGATGCCGGCGATCTTCAGGGCGTTGCGCGGGATATGCACAGTGAACGACTTGGCGGACGACGAGCGGGGTGCAGACATGGACCGGACCAGTACGGAATGGCTCGATTCTGCCACGGCGGGAATGAACCGGGCGGCAGAAATCCGTATAACAAGCGATAATCCCATCCCTGATACCCACCACGACACCTGCCATGCTTGATCCAGCCCTGCTCCGCCACCAGCCCGCCGACCTCGCCGAACGCCTGCGCACCAGCCGCGGCTTCGAGCTCGACGTGTCTGCCCTGGAGTCCCTGGAGGCTGATCGCAAGCGCATCCAGGTGCGGACCCAGGAGTTGCAGAGCCTGCGCAACAGCCGTTCCAAGGCCATCGGCCAGGCCAAGGCCAAGGGCGAGGACGTCTCGGCCATCATGGCCGAGGTCGCAGCCTTCGCCGACGAGCTGAAGGCCTCGGAAGTGGCGCTGGACGAGCTGCGCGAGAAGATCGAAGCGATCTCGATGGGCATCCCGAACCTGCCGGCCGATGACGTGCCGGCCGGTGCCGACGAGAACGACAACGTCGAGCAGTCGCGCTGGGGAACCCCGCGCCAGTTCGATTTCAAGGTGCTCGACCACGTCGAACTGGGCGCCCGCAACGGCTGGCTGGACGGCGAGACCGCGGCCAAGCTGTCCGGCTCGCGCTTCACCGTGCTGCGCGGCCCGATCGCGCGCCTGCACCGTGCGCTGGCCCAGTTCATGGTCGACCTGCACACCGGCGAGCACGGCTATGAGGAAACCAACGTGCCGCTGCTGGTCAACGCCGATTCGTTGCGCGGCACCAGCCAGCTGCCGAAGTTCGAGGACGACCTGTTCAAGACGGCCGTGGGCGATTCCACGCGCTACCTGATCCCGACCTCGGAAGTACCGCTGACGAACATCGTGCGCGACGAGATCGTCGATGCCGAACGTCTGCCGTTGCGCATGACCGCCCACTCGATGTGCTTCCGTGCCGAGGCCGGCAGCGGTGGCCGCGACGTGCGCGGCATGATCCGCCAGCACCAGTTCGAGAAGGTCGAGCTGGTTTCGATCAGCCGCCCGGAAGACAGCGATGCCGAACACCAGCGCATGACCCGCTGCGCCGAAGTGGTGCTGGAAAAGCTGGGCCTGCCGTACCGCAAGGTGCTGCTGTGCACCGGCGACATGGGCTTTTCGGCGGTGAAGACCTACGACCTGGAAGTCTGGCTGCCGTCGCAGGAGACCTACCGCGAAATCTCCTCGTGCTCGAACTGTGGTGACTTCCAGGCCCGCCGCATGCAGGCGCGCTGGCGCAACCCGGCCACCGGCAAGCCGGAGCTGGCGCACACGCTGAATGGCTCGGGCGTGGCGGTTGGCCGCGCGATGATCGCGGTGATGGAGAACTACCAGAACGCCGACGGCAGCATCACCGTGCCGGAGGCCCTGCGCCCGTACATGGGCGGCCTGGAAACCATCGCCTGACCGCCGGCTTGGGTGAGTGCCATGCTTGCATGGCACCGCTGCGTCTCGGGTGGGTGCCATGCTTGCATGGCACCGCTGTGGCTCTGGTGGGTGCCATGCTTGCATGGCACCGTATCCACGCCATGCGTGGATGAACCCCACGATCACTCCACAACCCGCACCTTCTCCAACGGCACCCATCCCGGGTCGCCGGCCTCCGGCACGCACCACGCCCAGCCATTGAGCGTGCGCTGCCCACGCAGCAGCTGTCCGGGATCCACATCCAGTTCCCGCGCGCAGTATTCCTCCGTGGCAAACGCGCCACCCTGCGCGTCGCGACCGATCACCGGCGCCGGCACGAAACCGGGGTGCTGCCCCTCGGCCTCGCACAGGAACCAGTCATCCCAGCCCTCCGGGCCTTCATAGCGTTCGCCCACTACCAGCGCCTGGCTGCGGCGCAGGGTGATCGGGTGCGGAAATTCGCTGCGATGCGCAGTGGTCACGATGTAGTTCATGGCCCCAGCCTAACGTGCTGGTGAGCGCCGCGCATGGCACCGAATCCACTCATGGCGTGGATCTACTGACGCAAAAAAACGGCCCCGCAAAGCGGGGCCGCCAGGGTGGGCCGGGATGGGGGAGGGGATCCACGGCCCGCGTTCAGCGCCTCGACGAGGAGAGAGCGGCGCCGAACGCTGGAACGCTTATGCAGCGACGGCTTCGACCACTTCGTGCGACGGCAGAGCTGCCAGTGCACCGGCAATGGCGTCTTCACGGTGCTGCGGCGAGTAGGCGATGCCCTCGGCGCGCACGAACTCGACCTCGTTGATGCCCATGAAGGCGAACACCTGGCGCAGGAACGGCTCCTGGAAGTCGGCCGGCGAGTCGGTGTAGATGCCGCCGCGGCTGCTGGCGATGATCACCCGCTTGCCACCGGCCAGGCCCACCGGGCCGTTCTCGGTGTACTTGAAGGTGCGGCCGGCCACGGCCACGCGGTCGATCCAGGCCTTCAGCGTGGAAGGAATGCTGAAGTTGTACATCGGCGCGCCGATCACCACGATGTCAGCCTCCAGGAACTGCTGCATCACCTGTTCAGCATCGGTCGCCTCGGCGGCATCGGTCCTGGCCAGCGAGCTGCTGCGCAGATGCGGTACCGGATTGGCGTCAAGATCGCGATAATCGACCTGCAGGCCATCGATCTGGCCCGTGAAGCGGGCGACCACGGCCGCCGACAGCTGGCGCGAGACGGAATTGTCGCCAAGCACGCTGGCGTCGAGATGCAGAAGCTTCATGGCAGTCACCTATGTTCTGGAGGGAAGGGGCGGGGTGGCCCCGCCGACGGAGAGAACGATAGGTTGTTGCAAAGGCGGAATAAAGGTGATTGAATGCCATGTATTGTTCTAGATATGGAACTCGGGCATGCATGACCTGAATGATCTGTACTACTTCGCGATGGTGGTCGACCACGGCGGCTTCGCTGCTGCCGAGCGCGCCTTGGGTATCCCCAAGTCGCGACTGAGCCGCCGCATCAGCCAGCTGGAAACCGACCTGGGCGTGCGCCTGCTGCAGCGCTCCACACGCCGTTTCGCGGTCACCGATGTCGGCACCAGCGTGCACCGCCATGCGCAGACGATGCTGGCCGAGGCCCAGGCCGCGCGCGAAGTGGTGGACCGGCTCAGCGCGGAGCCGCGCGGCGTAGTGCGCGCCAGCGTGCCGGTGTCGCTGGCGCAGATGCAGCTGCCCAAGCTGCTGCCCAAGTTCCTTGAGCAGTACCCGAAGGTGCGCCTGCAGCTGAACATCAGCAACCGCCGCGTGGACATCATCAACGAAGGCTACGACGTGGCCCTGCGCGTGCGTTCGCGCCTGGACGATGACGGCAGCCTGGTGATGCGCAGCTTCGGCCAGGTGCAGGAATTGCTGGTGGCCAGCCCGAAGTACCTGGACCGCGCCGGCCGGCCGAAGGATCCGGAAGAATTGACCCAGCACGTCACCCTCAGCATCAGCGAAGACGAAGCCCGCCAACGCTGGGAGCTGCACGGGCCGGAAGGCGAAGTGCGCCGGGTCGACCTGCAGCCGCGCGTGGCCGGCTTCGACTTCCCGCTGCTGCAGAGCATGGTGAAGGACGGTTTCGGCATCACCATGCTGCCGGAAACCGTGTGCGCCGACGCCGTGCGCAACGGCGAGCTGGAAGTGGTGCTGCCGGACTGGTCGCTGCCGCAGGGCGTGTGCCATGCCGTGTTCGCCTCGCGCCGCGGCCTGCTGCCGGCGGTGCGCGTGTTCATCGACTTCCTGGCCGAACATCTGCCGCCGCAGCTGGAGGCCTCGCGCCTGGATTGCGGTGGCGCCTGTGAAAAGGCCAAGGAGCGGATCAAGGCCAGTGCGCTGGGCGCGTTGGCGGTGGACGCGGGCTGAGGCACCTACCCGCGACTGCACCGCCAATCTGTGACACGGTAGCGCCGGGCCATGCCCGGCGTTGCTGCCTTCCGGCCCCGGTCAGTTCCGGCCGAACAGCCGTTCCCAGAAGCTGCGCCGCGGCGGTGCGACCGGCCTGGGCTCGGCAATGACCGGTGCTTCCAGCACCGCCATCAGTTCCGCGCTGCGTGGCTTCTTCAGGAAGCGCGCGTAGTCCAGGTAACTGGTCACCTTGCTCATGTGCAGGCGCTCCGGCATCGCCGGCAATGCGCCGCCCTGCAGCAGTACCCGCAATGCCTGCGGACGGTCCAGGCGGATCGCCTCGAACACGCCGGTGCCGCCGCAGCCCGGTTCGATCTGGTTGGCGCGCTGCGGCGCATTCTTCAGCAGGTCGCGCAGTGCGTTCGCATCGTCGCGTTCCACCGCCGCTACCAGTCGTGCCAGTGCTTCGGCTTCTTCAGGCGGAAGGCTGTCGCGATAGGCCTGGTCGGCGATCTCGCGCTGGTCGCGCCCATCACCGCCCTGGATGCACAGGAAATCTGTGACCAGAGCGACCGGAATGCCGGACGTATCCAGCGCCCAGTAGCTCGGATAGACGCCGTCGCCCCAGCCGCTGTTGAACACGACCAGGCCATGCGGTGAGTCCTCGCCCCAGGGGCGGTATTCTGCGCCTTCGTCCAGGCCATCATGGTCGATCAGCGCATCCGAGCACTCGCTGCCTTCGTCGCCATCGGCCCGTTCGATCAGGGCCAGCAGTGCCTGCTGGGTGTCGGTGTCCATAAAGCAGCCGATGCCGGCGTCGACCGGGTAGCCGATGAAGCTGTGCTCATCCAGGCCGGTCAGGTCCTGCGTGGTCCAGCGCGCCATCTGCCAGTGCAGGGCAGACGCAGTGAGGGCTTCGCGGGGTTTGAACCAGACCACGGCCAACGCCGGGCGGCCGCTGTGCACGATGATTTCGACCGGATGCCGGCCCAACGGCGCGGTGTAGTCGGCCAGCGCCGGCGCCTCGGCCTGCACCAGCGGATCGCAGACCACCAAATGCCCGCTGTTGACCGGCAGGTGTCCGGCGAAGGTGCGATGCAGGGCCACTGCGGCCAGCTGGGTATCGTCCAGCAGGGTGGTGCGCAGGTTGGCCAGATCGAGGTGGGCCATGGGGGCTCCAGATGCAGTCCAACCCCCACCGTGCCGGATGCGAGGGGCGGGGGCAAGGTGGTCTTGGGCAAATGCCCTTCACGTGCGAGAATACGCCGCTGCCCGGGCGACCGGGACCCGATTGGAGAGATGGCCGAGCGGTTTAAGGCACCGGTCTTGAAAACCGGCGAAGGGTTAAACCTTCCGTGGGTTCGAATCCCACTCTCTCCGCCATAACGCGAACGCCCCGGAAGGGGCGTTTTGCATTTCGGACAAGGTCCACTTGAACGCCCGCACAGCGGGTTGCAAGAGACTCCACGGGCCCATTCCTAACGCCCACCCTTCGGCTTGTTATGGCACAACGGGTAACTGGAGCACGACCGGAAGGCCCCATGCGGCCCATTCCGGTCGACGAACACGCCGACCTTGCACACCGGGCAGCGCTCTTCGTGGATGGCCGCGCCTGAAATCGCGGTCACTTCCACTGCTCCGTCCTTCACCAGCTCGTCCAGGAACGGCGAACGCTTCCCCTGTAGGGTGAACATGGCCACTGAGCGTCGCGCACGCGTCAGCGCGACATAGAACAACCGCCGCTCTTCGCTCAGCGGGTAGGTATCACCCTCCGGCATTGCCAGGGAAAGCACCGGGTCATCCGAGCGCAGGCTCGGGAAGCTGCGGTTGACCATGCCTGGCAGGATCACATAGTCCGCCTCGCGTCCCTTCGACCGATGGACCGTGAGGAACTCCACGTCCATCGTGCTGCCGAAGACTGTCTTCCAATCCGAAGGCATCGCGCTGCGGTCCGCGCGGTAGCGGCCCAGGATGAAGACCGTCACGCGTCCCTTGCGCCCTTGCGGCACCGCCCCGGACACCAACTGGTGATGCAGCTTGGCGAGGTACTGGCGAACGCCATCCTGCAGCTCCTCGCGTCGATTCATCTGGAACGCTTGCAGCACTGGCCCCATTGCCGGTGCGGCAGAACGAACCGCCTTGGCAATCTGCGCTGGATTCCGGCTGACGAAACGGCTGGAAGCATCGCAGAGCGCCTGGGGGCAGCGGAATGTCTGCTCCAGTTTCAGCACCTGGCCATGGCCCATCCACTCACGGAATCCGGTCATCACGGAAACGTCGGCACCGGCGAAACGATTGATCGATTGCCAGTCATCGCCCACCGCAAACAGATAGCGGCCGGGGCGGCTGACCAAGGCTCGGCAGAGCCGGGCGCGGGCGCGCGAGGCATCCTGGAATTCGTCCGCCATCACCAGTTCGTAGGGCGATTCATAGCGGCCCTGTTCCAGCAATCCGGCCGCCATGTTGAGCATGTCTTCGAAATCGATGCCGTGCTCGTCAGCCAGTGCGTTGTCCCAAGCCTGGAAAACAGGGCTGGCGATTTCCAGGAAGCGCCGATGCCGTTCCTTGAACTGGTCTTCGGGCATCTGTCGCAGGCGCTCCGCCATATCGTCCAGCGTCAGGCAGTTGCTCTTGGCATGGGCAATGAAGGTGCGCATCAGCCCGATCAGATCCGCGTCCGGCATGGGCTTTGCGCCCTGCTCGGGCAGCTCGCGGTCGGGGTTGGGGTCGAGTTCGACACCGGACTCGCCAAGCCTCTCCGCAAGTTCCTGCAGGGCATGTCCACTGCGCAGACCAAACGAAGTGGTTTCGACAAGGGCGGTGCCGCGTGCCGCATGCTGTTGACGCTTCCAATGCATACCTTCGGCGTAGTCGGGAAGCTGCTCTGGCGCCTGGCCATCCGCATCCAGTGAGAAGTGCTCGTGATACAGCCCGGCGTGCGGGTAATAGAAGTTGGGGCGATACTGGCAGTGGGTGTCTGTCGCAGTATCGAACTCGTAGCCTCGCTCGTAGTCGTACGTCACGCCGTTGTAGAACAGCCAGTCGGCGATCACGCATTCTTCCAGGCTCTTCACCCGCTCACCCTGCAGGGTGCGGATGTAGGGCGTGCCATCGCGTTCGTAGCCATCGGCCTCCATTTCCGCGCCGAATGCCGGCAGGTCGCGCCCGAACACCAGGCGGAACATGTCCCACTGGGTGCGGAAGTGGATCGAGCGATCCTTCAGGTCGTCCGCCAGTTCGGCCAGCTTGTTGAAGCCCAGCGTGGCGTCAATGGTCCATTCGGGGATGTCGGGCTTGCGGCCGGTGACCTTGGCGATGATGGCCAGGCCCAGGGCGTGGAAGGTCCGCGCCTCAACCACGGTGTTGCCCATGCCGAGTCGATCGAAGGTTCGCTGCGCACGCTCCTCCAGTTCCTTGGCAGCATCCTTGTTGAAGGCGAGCATCACGATGCGTTCGGGCTCGACAAAGCCGCGGTCAATGGCATAAGCGGCCTTGGCGACGATCGTGGAGGTCTTGCCGGAGCCGGCCGCGGCCACGACCTGCACCCGATTGTCGAAGCAGATGACGGCGCGGGCCTGTTCCTCTGTCAGCGGCTTGCTCTCGACCCGGCCCAGGAAGTCCCTGGCCAACACCAGCTCGCGCAGGGTCATGGCCTCATTGGCTTCGGCCCAGGCAGCGGGCCAATCCAGGTTCCAGTCGCGCAGGGCGTCCAGCGCTGCGTGATGGCTGTCCGCATGCAGATCTTCATGCACGTCTTCATCGCGGAACAGCTGCTCCAGCTCAGGCGGCTGCAGCGGCAGGTCTGAGCGCTTCGCCAGCAGCGCCTGCTGTTGCTCATGGGTGATCCAGCGGCGGCCGGCACTGCCACGATCGATGAGGGCATCCGCGTCGCTCAACCAGGACTGGATCTGCTCCAGAATCGTGTCGAAGAGGGCCTTGCGTCCACGCGTGGTTCGCGCAAAGAGCAGGTGCTGCAGGTCCCCCGCAAGCCGGGACGCTGGTCCGTTGGGGAGCCCGTCCACGCACAGCCCGGCAGCATCGCCGGTCTGCAGTTCGACCCGTGACCAGAAGACCCCTCGATGGACCTGCACCTGCTGATCATCATCCACGCGCAGCCGGTACTGCTGGCCGGAGACACTGAGTTCAACGTACTCGCCATCAAGCCGCAGCGACCAATGGGGCGAACGGGTCAAGCGTCGGCCCCAGCCCGAAGGGCACCATTCCATAGACATCCAGATACTGCCCCGCAAGCCTCAGTGGGGCGTACAGCGCCCCCAGGCCCACATGATAAGGGCCCTTGAAGATGCGTGCGTCCTCGCTCGCGGGCAAGGCATCACTCGTAGGCGCGATCCTGCTTCGTCGGCGGTACTTCCACCACATCACCGCGTCGGATCAGCTCATCCAGATCCACCGCCGAAGCGGCCAGGGCATCCTGCGCATCGAAATCCCACTTGTCCTTGTACTCGCGTGCCAGCAGGTCGCAGACCGCTTTGGCACGCGGATAGGCATCGTCCTTGCCCTCGTTCTGCTTCAGCGCATCGCGATGGATCTGGCACAGCATGAGCTGGTGCGCATCCTCGGCGCGCTCGCGCTCCCAGGTGATGTCGGCCAGGCCCGAAAGCGCAGCGGCAAGCGCGAATGCAGTCATTGGCATGTCGGGTGTCCAGGCAGCGATGGGAACCCGAGCGTATGCGAGCGGCAGGGGCTTGGGGACACCACCGCCCGCGTCGTTTCACTGCATGTTCACCATTCGCCGCAGCATGGAAGCTGCATCAGATGCAGTTGATCCAGACGACCTGCTCACGCATTCACATCCACGACAATCCGCCCACGCACCTTGCCCGGGATGATCTGCTCATAGACATCCAGCACCTCGGCGAGGCCGATCTGCTGCACGGTGCTTTCCAGCTTCTGCGGGTCCAGGTCGGTGGCAAGCCGATCCCAGGCGCGCTGGCGAACCTCCTGCGGCGCATTCACCGAATCCACGCCGGCAAGCGTCACGTTGCGGAGAATGAAGGGCAGCACCGAGCCATGCAGCTCATCACTCTGCGCCAGCCCGCAGGCGGTCACGGCGCCTCGATATTTCGTCTCGGCAATGGCGTTGACGAGGGTAGGGCCACCGGCCACATCCACCACCCCGGCCCAGCGCTCGGCACTCACCGGCCGCTCGCGCGGTTCTGAAAGCTGCGCGCGATCGATGATCTCGGCGGCGCCCAGGCTGTGCAGATACCCGGCGTGTTCCGGGCGCCCGGTGGCGGCCACCACGCGATAGCCCAGCTTTGAGAGGATCGCCACCGCGATCGAACCGACGCCACCGTTGGCGCCGGTCACCAGCACATCGCCCTTTTCGGGCGTCAGCCCCGCATGTTCGAGGGCCAGTACGCACAGCATGGCGGTATAGCCTGCGGTACCGATGGCCATGGCGTCGCGGGTGCTGAACTTGCCGGGAATCCGGTTGAGCCATTCGCCCCGCACGCGCGCGCGCTGGGCCAGCCCGCCGTGATGTCCCATGCTCAGGTCCCAGCCATTGAGCACAACGCGGTCGCCTGGCTGGAAGTCGGCTCTGCTGGATTCCAGCACCACACCTGCCAGATCGATGCCGGGAATGAGCGGGAACGTCCGGATGACCGGACTCTTGCCGGTCAGGGCGAGCGCATCCTTGTAGTTCAGCGTGGAGTACTCGACGTCCACCAGAACGTCGCCGTCCATCAGATCAGCTTCATCAAAATCGACCAGCTCGGTCGAAACCTGGTTGTTCGTCTTGCGGGTGAGCAGTGCTTTGAACGTCATGCTGGGCCTCACATTCAAGGAATGGGGCCATGCTAGGCTCGCACCGTTATCGCAACAAGAACGATAAATTTCCGTAGGTACTATGGTTTTCCGGAGTATGCATGCGTAGCAGGCGTTGGGATGGCAAGAGCGGTTGCGCGGTGGAAGTCACGCTGTCGGTGATGGGCGGCGTGTGGAAGCCGATCATTCTGTTTCACCTGATGACAGGCAAGCGACGCTTCATGGAGCTGACCCGGCGTGTGCCCAACGCCACCCAGTCCATGCTGACCAGCCAGCTGCGGGAACTGGAGGCTGACGGGGTGGTGATCCGCCACGTGTACCCGGAAGTGCCGCCGAAGGTGGAGTACGAGCTTTCCGAGTTCGGTCGCACGCTGGTGCCGGTGCTGCTTGCCATGCGCGAGTGGGGTGAAACCTATCGCGGCCATAAAGGCACGGACAGCAACGGCTGAGACCTGGAGTGGAGTGACGAAGCAGTATCCGCAGTACTGCAGGCAGCGCATGTGGCGCGCAGCCTGGTTTCATGAAGGGCTGCGATGCGGTTCCTGTTCCGTGGACGCTCGGTTGCCTATAGTGGCGCTGGAACCCAGCAATGGAATGCCCATGCACGTGATGTCCCCCAGCCGGTGTCTGACGCTTGCACTTGCCGTGGCAGTGAGTGCCGGCGCCTGTGCGCGGCCACCGTCCAACGAACACGAAAGGAATCCCGCCATGTCCGGCGCAACCCAGACCGGCCGCACGATCAACGGCCACACCTATACCGATGCGCCCGTCGACGTGAAGCTCGGGCCGAACACTTTCCGCATTCCGGCCAACTACCTGGACAGCCAGATCGCACCGTGGCCGGGCGAGGGCGTGACGCTGGTCATCGAGTGGCCGGACATGAAGCCGACGGCGCCGGGTGCGCGGGCGAATCCGCGTACGAATGATTTCCGGAAGGAGATTGCTGTGGCGATCGATTACATCGATCGCGCGCCAATCGAAACATCATTGGAGCGATTGTCCTCTAACCAGGCATCCACCGAGGAAGGATCGGTGGAGCGAGGGGATCCTCGGGATCGGCTCGATCTGCGTATTGCGCGGCCCGACGTCATGGGCCTGACGCCTTACGCCATCGATGAAACGAGGATGGGGGTTTTCTCGAAGGAATACGAAGCACGCTATGGAAAACCGCCCACGCGCAATCCTGCCTTTGAAGATGACTGGTACATCGCGCGCGCTCCCAACGGCGGCCTGACCACATTCATCAAATGCGAAAGCCCGGCGTTCCGGGGGGATGGCGTTCGCCTGCAAGGCGATCAGGTCATCAGTGAGCAAGGACAAGCCGCCGCGGGGTGCTTCCACTATTTCTCGGATGTGGAGAACAAGCTTTCCATCTCGCTGAACTACAAGCGGGCCTTCCTGGCGGACTGGAAGCGGATGGAAGATGCGGTGCGGGATGTTCTCGCGCGCTCCCGCGTCCGGTAGTGAGTGCATTCAGGAGCAGGCTATGGGTGGATTGACGCAAGAGAATCTCAAGATTCTGGCCAGCTACGCCAAGGCCGGAAACCGCGAGTTGTACTGGAACTATCTGTCGCAGCTGCCAGATGCGGATGGCTATGGCACGCTTGCGCTGGGTGTTGTTCGCAACGACAGCCTGCCAGGCCGCGTTGCAAACAGCTACGCGCAGGATTACGCCCGCGATCAGGAGGGCAAGGGCTCCGGCTTTCCCGATGCGCAGCTGAGCGAGCGCCAATGGGAGATGTTTGGGCAGACGCTTCTGCGCCAGGACCTGGAGCGACGCCTGTACTGGATGGAGCAGGGGCGTCCAGACCTGGCACTGAATCTTCCCGGCAAGGATGTAATGCTGGCTCACGACCGGGCATTTGAACGGCATGAACTTGATCCCAACTGCTGGACGCCGCGCGTGTTGCTGCAGGCGGCTGAGCAGAAGAGCGGCCCCGCGAAGCTGGAACAGATCTGGACCAACATGCTCAACAATGACTACGCCGGAGGCCCGCGTGTAGGCAACACCAGCGTCGATGCCATCAGCCAGATGGGATGGACGAAAGGCGGCCAGTACCTCACCCGGTTGAGCGTGCTGGAAGCCACCCAGGCCCTGGAAGGGCGCTCGGTGGTCGATCCGAACGTCATCGGTGGCAACAGCTACTACGCGATGTACTTCGAGGCGGACAGGAAATGGGCCAGCATCAGTGCGGGCGGCGGTCACATGTCGCTGCGCGAGATCACCGATCCCTCACGTATCGCCGAACTCAACGACGCGCGCGAGCTTCGTCTGGAGCGCCTGGAGAAGCGAACCCAGTTCCACCCGGACGACCCATATCGGACCATTACCCGCAGCCCGCTTACCGCAGCCGTGGACGACGTGCCGGATCCCTCACAGGCGCCGACCCGTCTGGCCGACATTGGTCCTGGCCACCGTGAGTACACATTGCTGCAGCAGGTGCGCGAAGGCGTGGCCGCGATCGATGCCAGCACGGGACGTACCCACGATGAGAACAGCGAGCGTCTTGTGGCGAGCGTGATGGCCTTGGCCCGCCGCAACCAGCTTGAACGCGCCGATCACGTGCTGCTGAGTGCCCAGACGGCCGACGCTCCCGCAGGGCGGAACGTGTTCGTGGTGCAGGGCGAAATGACCGACCCCGCCCACCTGCGCGTTTCAATGCCCACGGATATAGCAGTACAGACGCCGGTTGCGCAGTCGTTGCAGCAGATGAAAGCGGTCGACCTGGAGCGCCAGCAGACTGCCGGGCAACGCCAGCAGGAAATTGATGTGCAGGCGCGCGAGAACCATGCGATGCGGATGGGATGAAATCACACCGCCAGTCGCATATGGAACCTTTTCAGTAGTAAGGCGCAGCGCCTGCCAGCCAATGCCAGCCCCCGAAATGGGGGCCGGCACGCATCACGGCAGTGCGTGACTTACGGGATGGTGCAGCCACTGTTCCGCAGGCAACGAGCAAACGCCGGGTAACAGACCTTCTCGCCATTACCCGCCGCCAGGCACGCGTCATACGCGGTGTAGCAAGGGGTACAGCGGGACTGCGCGGAGGCACTGCCGATTCCCAGGGTCAGTGCAGCAGCCGCAATAGCAACAGACAGCTTGAATCCAATCTTCATGCTTCACTCCGTTGATAGCCCTCCTTGGGCAACGGCAACGCTACAGGCGGAGGAGATCGTGCACAAGTGACTGGAAGTGCCGACGGTTTCGGACAGGCGTGGACCAGTGCCAGGCAACGATCTGCTTGCCGGCAGTGGATCAACGCTACACGTGCTTCCGGTCAGAAGCTGTAGGCCGCCTGCACATACACCCGCCGTGGATCTCCGGGGAAATGCCCGTTGCGTTCAATGAAGCCACTGGCCGCGTACACCTTGTCGAACAGGTTCTTGACGTTGGCCTGGAACTGCCACTGCCTCCACGTGGTCTTCCAGCTCACGTCGAACACGGTGTAGGCCTTGACCGTCTGCCCATCCAGGCTGACGCGTTCGCCGACGTGATCCGCGCCAAAGCCGATGGCGGAGTTGATCGCCGGCAGGTCATAACGCGTCCACAACCCCAGCTTGTAGCGCGGCGCATTGGCGAATCGGTCGCCTGAGGCGTTGGTGATGCCATTCGGGCCGGCGTCCTTCACCCGCGCATCGTTGTAGGCGTACGTCAGATTCAGCACCCAGCGCTCGCTGAGGTCGGCCAGCAGGTCAAGCTCCATGCCGGTGCTGCGTACCAGGCCCAGCGCGGCCAACTGGTTCACGCCACCGATCACCTCGCCGGTGGCCTGCACGATGTTGCTGCGGTCGATCCGGTAGGCCGCCATGTTCAAGGCCACACGGTCGGCCAGCAGCGACTTCATGCCTACTTCCCACTGCTTGCTGCGCTCGGCATCGAACGGTCCGCCAGCGGCCGGGTTCTGGTTGGAGGCACTCTGCGGCACGAAACCACTGGCGACGTTGGCGTAGACGTTCAGGCCCTCGCGCACGGTGAACGTGCTGCCCAGCCGCCAGCTGAGATCGTTGCCATCCACACTGTTGCCAGTGATGCGATCCTCATCCTTGAAGCCATCCCAGCGCACCCCGGCCAGCACATGCCAGCGCGGGCCCAGTGCCAGTTCGTCCTGCAGGTAGCCGCCATGGCGCTTGCTGCGGGTGGATGTGCTGCGCCAGGGCAGGGCCGCCAGGTTGTAGTCGTGCCAGGTACTGGCGCCGTACACGGGATTGAACAGGTCGATGCCGCGCACCGGCCCGGCGCCACGCGCAAGGTCAGCGCTGTTCGCGGTCTGTGCGGTGAAATCCGCATCCAGCTGGTACACATCGGCGCCGAACAGCACCTTGTGCTCAACCGTGCCGGTGGCCACCCGCCAGACGGCATTGCCGTTGGCAGTGAATGCTTCGTTGTCGCGTATCTGGTTGCGCAGCTGGCGGGTCATCCACTCGGCCACGCCATCGCGGTCACGATCGATCAGGCCCATCGGCTCGTGGTACATCTGGTGTTCGTTGTTGCTGAACCAGCGGGCGGCGAAGTCCAGGTCCAGAGTGTCGCTCGGCGCGAAACGGTAGTGCGCCAGCGCCACTTTGGCGCGCATGTCGAGGAAGTCGCTGGCCTCGTTGTGGTTCCAGCGGCGGTCGGTCAGGAACGTGCCTGCATCGTTGACCGGCACGCCACGCAGGCGGTTGCCGCCAAGGTTCTGGGTGATGTCGGTGAACTGCAGCACCAGCTCGCCGGTCTGGCCAACGTCGAAGGCCAGCGAGGCGTCGCCGATCACGCTCTCGCTGTCGGTGTTCCAGCGCACGCCCTGTTCACTGTCGGCATAGAGCCCGGCGCGATAGCGTACGCTGCCGATGGCATTCAATGGCCCGGTACCCTCGATCGATCCGGCACGGAAGTCCTTGTCGCCGAGCTGGACCTCGATGCGGCGTTCGGCGCTGGCTTTCGGCTTGCGGGTCACGTAGTTGATGACACCGCCCGCATCACCCCCGCCATACAGCGCGCCTGCCGGCCCCTTCAGCACTTCCACGCGCTCGATGTTGAACAGTTGCGGCACCGAAAATCCTGCGTACGGGTCGCCGCGCAGGCCGTCATACAGCACGTTCTCCTGGCGGAAGCCGCGCAGGGTCACCCCGGCATAGCTGAAATAGCTGATGCCGCTGATGCTGCGATAGAGGTCGGTCACCTGGCGCGCGGCCTGGTCGTCGATCAGTTCACGCGGGATGACCTGGATCGACTGTGGGACCAGCTCCAGGGGCGTATCGGTGCGGGTGCCGACCGCGGCATCGTCTACCCGATACAGTGTCTGTGCGCGTCCGCGGACTTCGACCTTGTCCAGATCCTTGGGTGCGGCAGCGGAGGACTCAGCTGCATGCGCAAGGGGCGCCACGTGCAGGGTCAGTGCCAGGCACAGGGTGCGTTGCAGGGGCATGGGCAGGGGCATTGGGGAGGGTCACGTGTCTGCAAATGAGAAAGATTAGCATTTGCGATACTTCGACGCCTATTCCCCGGATGCGCTATGGACGCGCGCCGGGGTCCGTATACGGGGTGCCCGCCAAGGCCACCAGTACCCCGGTGGCACCGCGCACGATCAGCTGCCGCATGGCCTCACGCGGGTCCTTGCCCTGCAGCTGGCTTGCCAGTCCTTTCTCATAGGCCGCCACCATCGACGCCAGCAGCATGGCCGCGCCCAGTCGCGCTTCGGCGTCATGTTCGGGCCGGCCGACAGCGTGGGCCATCAATCGCGCCAGATCGTCAGTCAACTGCGCCTGCAGCCGTCGCGCGTGCGCGACCAGTACCGGGCTCTCCGCCACGGTGCCCCAGAAGGCGACAGCGCCGGCATTGATGCGCAGCAGCGGATGGCCGGCCTCCAGCAGCTCACGAACGAGCGACTGGAAGGCCGCGAGCGGGGTCAGGCCGCTGCGCGCCATCATGCCCTCGCGCAGCAGCGTGCGCGCCTCCTCATCCCGGTCGAACACCAGGTCTTCCTTGCTGGCGAAGTAGTTGAAGACCGTCTTGCGTGAGACGCCCGCGGCTTCGGCGATCTCGGACATGGAGACGGCCTCGAAGCCGCGCCGGATGATCAGCTCGGTCGCGACGTCCGAAATCGTTTGTCGGGTCACGGCCTTGCGTTGTTCGCGGCGGCCAGGAGGCGGGGCCATGGGCGGTTCACTTGTGAAAACGTACACCGAGTGTAACATTTGATCCGCCAGATCGCCGACCCGGCGCTCACAAGGAATCTCGATGCTGTACGACGTCGTCATTGCCGGTGCTGGCCCGGTTGGCCTGTTCCTGTCCTGCGAACTGGCCCTGGCCGGGTGTTCGGTGCTGGTGCTGGAGCAGGCCGGGTCCGCCGGTTCGCCGTTGAAGCGCCTGCCATTCGGGCTGCGCGGCCTTAACGCCCCCACGCTGGAGGCGCTGGATCGGCGCGGCCTGTTGGACGCGGTCGCCGCGACGCAGGTGCTCAAGCCCGACAAGGGCGCGCCGCCGCCCGGCACCGCCCATTGGCTGGCGCAGCCGCGTGCGCTGGGTGGGCACTTCGCGGGCATTCCATTTGCACTGGACGATGTGGACCAGGCGCGCTGGAGCTGGCGCCTGCCGACACCGGCGGGCACCCAGATGGCGGTGGAGTTGCAGGCCCTGGAAGCGGTGTTCGCCGAACGTGCGACTGCGCTGGGCGTGCGCATCGAACGCGGGCGTGCGGTGCAGGCGGTGGATGCGCACGAGGCGCAGGTTGCCGTGCACACCGGCTCCGGCAGGGTCCACGGCCGCTGGCTGGTCGGTTGTGATGGGGCCCGCAGCACGGTACGCAAACAATCGGGCTTCCTCTTCGCTGGAACCGGGCCAGAGTTCACCGGTTACACGCTGCTGGTCGAACTGGCAGATGGGTGTGTACTCACAACAGGCCGACAGTTCACCGATCACGGGATGTGCAATTTCAACCCGCCAGGCATGCTGGCGCTGGCCGATTTCGATGGTGGCGCCGGCCATCGCACGCCACTGGACCGGCTCACCGCGCAAGCGTTGCTGCGGCGGGTGTCTGGCCGCGAGGCAACGATCACTGCATTGCACCTGGCCACGACATGGACCGATGCTGCGCGCCAGGCGACGGCCTATCGCAGCGGACGTGTGCTGTTGGCAGGTGATGCCGCGCACATGCATTCGCCGTTGGGCGGCCAGGGACTGAACCTCGGCATCGGCGATGCGATGAACCTCGGTTGGAAGCTGGCCGCCGTAGCGCGGGGCAAGGCCGATGAGGCGCTGCTGGACAGCTATCAGGCGGAGCGCCATCCGGTGGGTGCCAAGGTGCTGGACTGGTCGCGCGCGCAGGTTGCGCTGATGCGACCCGGGCCCGGTTCGCGCGCGCTGGCAGCGATCATGGCCGACCTGGCCGGCACCCGCGATGGGGCCACGTATCTGGCCGAGCGGATCTGGGGTGTTTCGCAGCAGCTGGATCTTGACGGAGACCACCCGCTGGTCGGCAGGAGCGCCCCGGAATTCCGGTTGGTCGATGGCCGCCGTCTGGGCGAACTGTTGAGAGCGGGGCAGGGGGCGCTGCTTGTTTTCGACCCGGCCTCTTCGCCGCCGCAGCATGGCCGACGCTGGCAGCCTTCCATCGCCTGCGCTGCAGATACCGGGGATGTGGCGTCGGGCCTGGAGGCGGTGCTGGTGCGCCCGGATGGCATCGTTGCCTGGGCCTGTGGCACGCAAGGGGATATGTCCG
The DNA here is from genome assembly GCF_059368675.1 of Stenotrophomonas sp. YJH_SMC_120. NCBI lineage: Bacteria > Pseudomonadati > Pseudomonadota > Gammaproteobacteria > Lysobacterales > Lysobacteraceae > Stenotrophomonas > Stenotrophomonas sp. YJH_SMC_120. The sequence goes on along the minus strand of NZ_JCAFRY010000017.1, from coordinate 63,022 downwards.
GCCTCGATTCAGCGCTTGCTTCCTGGACCGGTCCGACCCGGTGTTCTGCCGGCTAATGCGCAGTCACCATCGTCTGCGAGCGACAGCTGGCCTCGGTCATCACCGAGGCCAGCTGCTTCAGTGAGTAGGGCTTGCGCAGCAGCGTGAAACCGTGGCCTGGATCGCGGGCCAGCAGTTCGCTGTAGCCACTGGTGAGGATGATCGGAAGATCGGGCAGGCGGCTGCGGATGGTGCGGGCCAGATCCAGCCCATTGGTCCCGGGCATGACCACGTCGCTGAACACCACGTGGAAACGGGCAGCGTCGCGCTCGAGCTCCGCCAGTGCTTCGTCGGCATTGCGCGCGAGTACGACGTTGTACTCAAGCTCGCGCAGCGCACCGACTGCAAATTCGGCCACATCCACATTGTCTTCCACCACCAGCACGCACAATCCGTGACCATGCAGCAATCCCGGTTGCGCGGTCGGCAGCTCGATGGAGGCGTTTGCCTGCGCCAGCGGCAGATACAGCGTGAAGCGCGTACCGACACCGGCCTGGCTCTGTACGTCCACTTCGCCCTCGGACTGCTTGACGAAGCCGAAAACCTGGCTGAGGCCAAGCCCGGTGCCCGCGCCCACTCCCTTGGTGGTGAAGAATGGCTCGAAGATCCGGTCCACCACGGACGGATCGATACCGGCACCGGTGTCGCTGACGCTGATCGCAGCGAAGTTGCCTTTCATCGGCGCCGCGAACCGTACGGAAGGCACCGATGCCAGCTGTTCCACATCGATCGTCACCTTGCCGTGGCCGTCGATGGCGTCGCGCGCGTTCACCGCGATGTTGATCAGTGCGGTGTCGAGCTGGGTCCGGTCCAGCAGCACCGGCAACGGGGCGTCGGGCAGGTTCACCGACACGGAGATGCGTGCACCCAGCACTGTGGTGATGATGTCTGAAAGCGCGCGTACGCTCTCGCAGAGGTCGAATACCTGCGGCGACAGGCTCTGCCTGCGCGAGAACGCCAGAAGCTGGGCGGTCAGGCGAGTGGCGCGGTCAGCGGCGGTTTCGATCGCCTGTACATAGCGCAGGCGCGCATCTTCGGCCGGCCAGGTATGCAGCAGCATGTCCACGGAACCGGTGATGACCTGCAGCAGATTGTTGAAGTCGTGGGCAACGCCGCCGGTCAGCTGGCCGATGGCCTCCAGCTTCTGCGACTGCCGCAGCTGTTCGCGGGCGCGTACCAGTTCAAGATGGGCCTCGCGTGCCTGCTCGGTGATGGCCGCCACCTGGCGGGCGTGCCGGTCGCGTTCGATCACCCGTTCGGTCTGCTCGCTGACCATGCAGATGATGCCGGCCACGCCTCCGCAACCGGCACGCAGCGGCGAGTAGGAGAACGTCCAGAATGTCTCGCGCAACGTGCCATCACGGTCCATCATCAACGGCATGTTCTTGAAACTGCGGCTTGTACCGCCGAAGGCGTCGTTGACAGCATCGACGACGTCGGCCCAGACGTCCGCCCAGACGTCTTCCAATCGGCTGCCCATGGCGCCGTGCAGCTTGCCGCCGAGCATCGGCAGGTAGGCATCGTTGAAGAAGAACGCCTTGTTGTCGCGGCCCCATGCGATCCACAGCGGCTCCGGAGAATCCAGGATCATCGCCAGCAGAGCGCGAAGTTCGGGAGGAGCGTTGGTCGCGTCGGCGGAACGGGCCCAGTCGCTGTCCTGCAGCAGTCGGTAGGCGAGTTGATCGGGTGCCGAGACAGGAAGGGGGAAGGGATGCATGGCCGTGCGCGAAGAAAGGTGCCGCAGCTTAGCCGAGGTGATGTCATTGCGCCCTGCACAGTTCCTTTGCCCCGGCCGTCATCGGCCCTTCGGGCGGACGAGGTGGCTCACGGGGCGGCCTCTGACTGCACCATCATCCCTGCGCCAACGGCCTGCGTCGTGGCACCGTCGTATTGCAGCCTCAGACACCCAGAAGCGAATTCACCTGCCAATCGGCAACCCGCGCATGGCTCACCGCCTGATGACTGCCGCATCCGTCGCAGCGGAACAAGGCGCCGCCCGGCAGCTGGACCAGATTGTCTTCGCTGGCCGAGCGGGTTTCAGAGCAATGCCGGCAGATGACAGTGAGCGCCGTAATGCGCTCCACCCCGCCAGACAGGTCGAACACAGCTTCAAAGGCATGGATGACAGGGTGACCAGTGGCCGGCATCGGGAAAGTCGTCGTGATGGGGAGGCCTTATCCTGCCCCCCCGATCGTGACGGGCTGGTCATCCGCATGCATTGGAACGATCAAGATGCCCGGCGGCTCAGAGATCCTTCTTCTTGCCGCTCAGGTCGATCGGCCTGTCACTGCCCTTGCGCTCGCTCGACCACACTTCCATGCTCTTGTTGCAGCGGCTCTCGCGGGCAGCCACTTCGGGTGGCAGGTCCTTCAGATGCGGCGACTCCTGACAGGCCTGGTGCATGTTGCTGTCGTCATACGTGGCACAGGCGCTGAGCGTGGCCAGGGCAAAGGCAGTGAGGGAGGCGCGAAGCAGGGGCTGCAGGATCATGGGGAGGTCTCGGGTGGTGCCGGGCTGGCCATGGAATTCAAATCCGTGACCCCGGGCACGAGCAATCCGTCCAACCGCACTTGTTATTCTGTAACAGATGCGCGATAGTCCGGCGCCTGCTGCTGTCAGGCGACGCAGATCATCAGGATCATGCTCAGCGCCAGCATCAGCACGAATACGCGCCGGCTCAGCGCAAGGCAGGCCAGGCAGGCGGCCAGTGCCCAGGCAGCCAGCAACGCGCAGGCCAGCAGCCACAGCCCGATCACGATCAGGGATCCACTGGCCGGTGCGGAGAGTGCGATCGCCTTGAACAGCGTCACGCCCAGCAAACTGCCGAGTACGCCTGCCTGCAGGGCGATGGCATCGTGGCGGGCAGGGGCAGGCGGGTGGTGCATGTCGGCGGCGTTCGTTCGCTGCGAGGGAGGCGCAGCCACTGTGCCCGACCGCATATCCACGCCATGTGTTTTTCGCGCACGCGATGCGCAGCCGGCTCAGTCGAACTCGCCCTCGGCCGATTCCAGCCGCTGCCGGTACGCCGCCCGATGCTGGTACAGGCGCTGGCACTCGGCGGACCGGTGGATCCGGCTGGCCGGTTCGTTGGCCACGGCGTCGCACATCCTTGCGATGTGGTTGTTGGACGCCAGTTCGGTCACGAAGAACACGGCGGTGATGCCGGTACCCAGCAGCACGACATAGAGCAGGCGGCTGAGCCAGCGCGTGCGCTTGCGCTCGAAGTGCTGCTGGAGGGTCAGGTCGAAGCGGATGATGCTGAGCACGATCCAGATGATCGCGACCAGGAAGCAGATGGTAGGCAGCAGGCCTCGCCAGAGTCCTGCTTCGTACACCGACTCGCTGTAGTGAACTGCTGCCCCGGCACCTGCGATGGCGATCGCCAGCGCCCAGTTACGGCCCAGCGAGAGCAGGTCATCGAGCAGCTTCTCCCGGTTCCTGGTCGATCCTGCTGCCACGTGGGTTCCGTCTCCATGCTGCGACCGGCGGCGGAACTGCCGCCGATCCTGCAGATGGTGGAGCATCGCTGCGGCGATGAGAAGACCGCGCGGCTCAGTGTGCGATGGCGCGGGCGCCGATCCAGCGCCGGTAGCGGCGCGTCCGACACTTTGCGGCCGCCTGTGCCAGCAGCAGGGCCCATACCGGTGAAACCGTGGGTGCGGTGGGGCGGCGCCGGCTCAACCGGCCCAGCTGATACTTCACTGCGGCCATGTGCGCACTGGCCGCCAGCGGCTTGCTGCGCCAGTTGATGTTGCGCAGTGTCGGCACCGGATCGCGGCCCTGCTGCCAGTGCTGCGGCAGATCCGGCTCGATCGCCAGCGCCGTGGCGATGCCGACCATGGCCACGCCGCTGGCCAGCACCTGCTCTGCCACTTCGCGGCGGCGGATGCCGCCGGTGACCATCAGCGGCATCGTTGCCACCGTGGCGATCTCGCGCGCGAATTCGAGGAAGTACGCTTCGCGGGCCACGCTGCGCTGGTCGCGTGCGGCGCCGGTCATGGCCGGTGCTTCATAGCTGCCGCCAGACAGTTCGACCAGATCCACGCCGAGGGGCGCCAGCATCTCGACCATGTCGCGCGCGTCCTCGGGCGAGAAGCCACCCCGCTGGAAGTCGGCGGAGTTGAGCTTCACCGCCACCACGAACGTGGGCGCCACCGCCGCGCGCACACCCTGCACGATCTCCAGCAGCAGGCGCGCACGGTTCTGCAGGCTGCCACCCCAGCGGTCATCGCGGCGGTTCGACAGCGGCGACAGGAACTGGCTGAGCAGGTAGCCGTGCGCGGCATGGATCTCCACGCCGCTGAAACCGGCGCGCTCGGCCAGCTCGGCACTGCGGATGAAGCGAGCGATCACGTCTTCAATATCCGCCTCGGTCATCGCCCGCGGCGGCGCGAACTGTTTGGACAGTGCGCCCATGTCCAAGGGGACCGCCGAAGGCGCCAATGCCGGCTGGCCGAGCGCGGCCGGCATCTGCCGCCCTGGGTGGTTGATCTGCATCCACATCTGCACCCCGCGCGAGCGCGCGGCGTCGGCCCAGGCGATGAAACGCTCCAGGTGGCGATCGTCCTCCAGCACCACGCCGCCGGGGCCGGTCATGGCGCGGCCATCAACCATCACGTTGCCGGTGATGATCAGTCCGGCGCCGCCGTCGGCCCAGCGCTGGTACAACTGCAGCAGCGCTTCGGAGGGGGCGTGGTCGGCGTCGGCCATGTTCTCCTCCATCGCCGCCTTGGCGATGCGGTTGCGGATGAGGGCGCCGGAAGGCAGCGCCAGGGGCGAGAACAGCGACATGGGACAGCTCCAGGACAGGGGAATGGCGCTACGCTAACCTTCAAGTTTTATTGAAGGTCAATGGGTTCCGATGTCGAGGATTCAGGCAGATGAAGATCGGTGAGCTGGCCCGCCGCACGGGCCTGGCGGCGTCACGCATCCGCTTCTATGAGGAGGCAGGGTTGCTGGTCGTCCAGCGGCAGGCCAACGGCTACCGCGACTACCCGGAGCAGGCGGTGCTGCTGCTGGAGCTGATTACCGGTGCGCAGCGCGCCGGCTTCAGCCTGGAGGAGATACGCGCCTTGCTGCCACCGGATATGGGCCAGTGGCAGCACGACGCATTGATCTCAATGCTGCAGCAGAAGGTGGCCGACATCGAGGCGCTGCAGTTGCGGCTGGCAGAGAGCCGGGCGCACCTGCTGGCCCTGATCGAGGACATCCAGGCGCGGCCGGAGGGCATCGACTGCGCGGCCAACTCGCGGCGGGTGCTGGAGCGCGTCAAGCGCGGTGAGCTGGCGCGCCCGACACTTGCGGCCGGCGATACGGCGTTGCTGCGGCCGGATCGCCGCCGCCGCGCGGGCAGCAGCTGACAATCCGGCGCGAAGGTCAGTGGCTGCCCACGCCGGCTGTCTTGCGCTTCCTGTCCAGCATCACCGCCACGCACCACAGCAGCAGGCCGCCGATGGCGGTGGCGGCACCGACATAGCCGGTGCTGGCCGGGCTGAAGCCGGCACTGATCGCCATGCCGCCCAGCCACGGCCCCAGCGCATTGGCGGTATTGAAGGCGGCATGGTTGGAGGCGGCGGCCAGGGTCTGTGCTTCGCCGGCCACGTCCATCAGGCGCGTCTGCAGCACCGCCGCCAGCGCGCCCATGGTGCCGACGGTGATGATCATCGGACCGATCGTCCACACCGACTGCGCGGCCAGCGGATACAGCAGCAGCATCACGATCGACCACAGCAGCACCACCGCGGCGGCCTTGAAGTGGAACTTGTCCACCAGCCAGCCACCGGCGATGTTGCCGATGATCGCGCCGATGCCGAACACGCCCACCGCCAGCGGCATCCACGATTCGGCCACGCCGGTGACCTGCACCAGGGTCGGTGCCAGGTAGGTGAACACGCAGAACATACCAGCGAAGCCAACGGCGCCGATCGCCAGCGCCAGCCACACCTGGGTGGTGTTGAAGGCGCGCAGTTCGCGCATCGGCGAGGTACGGACCTCGTCCGGGTCCGGCAACAGGAAGCGCGCGATCATCGCCACGGTGGCGATGGCCAGCACGCTGACCAGGGCAAAGGCGGTGCGCCAGCTCAGCTGCTGGCCCAGCCAGGTGGTCAGCGGATTGCCGACCAGGATCGCGATCGACAGGCCCAGCAACACGCGCGACATCGCCTGGCCGCGCTGGCCGGCCGGGCTGATCGCGGCGGCAACCAGCATCGCCACGCCGAAGTAGGCGCCATGCGGCAGGCCGGCGACGAAACGCGCAATGAGCATCGTGCCGTAGTTCGGCGCCAGTGCGCTGGCCAGGTTGCCGACGGCATAGAAGCCCATCAGTGCCAGCAGCAGCTTGCGGCGAGGGAAGCTGGCGCCGACGAAGGCGAGGATCGGGGCGCCGACGACCACGCCGATGGCGTAGGCGCTGATCAGGTGGCCGACCTGGGTTTCGGAAATCGACAGGCCGCGGCTGATCTCCAGCATCAGGCCCATGCTGGCGAATTCACTGGTGCCGATGGCGAAGCCGCCCAGCGACAGGGCAAGGATGATCAGGGTGCGCTGACGGGGCGTCAGCCGCGCAGCCAGGGAAGAGTTGGGGCTCATGCGGGGCGCGATGGGGGCGGGGAGCCGGTCATTGTACTGCTGCACCGCAACAAGGGCAGCAGCACTCAGGGTAAATCAGCGTTTGATCGGTGACACGTTCGCCCACCGGCCACCGCGCGGCGCGATCAGATGCCCAGCGCTGCCCGGGCGTGCGCATACTTGCCGCGCAGGCGCCCGGCCGTCGCCGCGTCGAGCATCGCCAGGCGCTGCGGATCGGCGTTGTCATCCAGATCGGCCTGCTTCACCTTCAGTGCCAGCGGGTGGGCGGCAATGCGCGCGTAGTAGCTGTCCGCGTCGGGGGCCGCGTCGCGGTTGAGCAGGTGCACCGCCTCGCGCAGCGGGGCGGGAAAGACCTCGATCTGTGCGGCAAACGCCGGGCAGTCTTCGGCTACGTCATGCAGCCAGGCCACCACTTCGGCGTCATCGTCGCCGCGCACCGCGGCCGCCACCCGCGCCACATGGCAGATGTAAGGCTGGCCGGCCTTGTCCGTCTGGCCCGCGTGGGCCTCGGTGGCCAGCGTGCGTGCAAGTGCTACCCAGTCCATTGCAGTCTCCTTGGATATCCGCAGACAGTTTCGCGCAGAAACCGTAGCGCTTGTGCATACGCCGATGACACTGCGATGGGCATCATGGCGGGGCAGGGGACGCAGTGTTGCCCCGACAAGGAGGAATGCGATGCAGGAATTCAGGCATGTGCTGGAAACCCGTGGCCGCTATCAGCTGGTAGCAGTGTCCTACGAGCCGGTGTACGCTCCGGGCGATGTGGTCGGCCATGCGGTCGTCGCCGACGATGGGGATCGTCTGACCGACCTGGTATCACTGGCCGAAGCGCGCCAACTGCTGTTGCAGCGGGTGCGTGAAGAGGGCGAAGAGCCCGGGCTGGAGAACGAAAACAACCTGCGGAAGAAGGCGTCGCGCTGGCGCCGCCGCTAGGCCGTCGCGCCCTCGTGCGCATCATGGAGGATTCGGGTGTTGCCCAGTAAGAAGTATCTGCTCATCGCCATCGTCACGCTGGCGACCCTGCTGCTTGGTTTCGTGTTTTCCGGCTACCTGACCCTGTTGTTCCTGGGGTTGGACACCAAGCTGTTCACCTGGAACACGTACTACCAGTACTACCACGCCATCGGCCAGCCGCAGGTTGCGCCGTTCGTGGGCAAGATCAAGTGGGCCGGCTACGTGGGCTTCGGCCTGCCGCTGCTGGTCCTGCTGGTGACCGGTCTGGTGCTGCTGCTGAAGAAGGACAAGCGCTCGCTGCATGGCGACGCGCGCTTCGCCACCGGCGCCGACCTGTCCAGGCATGGCATGTTCAAGAAGACCGGCCAGAGCATCGTGGTCGGCAGCCATGGCGGCAAACTGGTGCGGCTGGATGGCCAGCAGTTCGTGATTCTTGCGGCACCCACCCGTTCAGGCAAGGGCGTGGGCGTGGTCATCCCGAACCTGCTGGAATACGGCGAATCGCTGGTGGTGCTGGACATCAAGCAGGAGAACTTCGACCTGACCAGCGGCTGGCGCGCCAGCCAGGGCCAGGAGATCTACCTGTTCAATCCCTTCGCCGAGGATCGGCGCACGCACCGCTGGAACCCGCTCAGCTATGTCTCCGATGATCCGGCATTCCGGGTGTCGGACCTGATGAGTATCGCCGCGATGCTGTATCCGGACGGCGCCGAGGACCAGAAGTTCTGGGTCAGCCAGGCGCGCAACGCGTTCATGGCCTTCACCCTGTACCTGTTCGAAAACTGGGACGACGAGCGCAGCAGCGGCTTCCCGGGCGGCTCGGGCACGCCGACGCTGGGTTCTGTCTACCGGTTGTCATCCGGCGATGGCACCGATCTGAAGAAGTACCTCAAGGCCTTGTCGGAGCGTTCGTTCCTCAGTGGCAACGCGCGTTCGGCGTTCGCCAACATGCTCTCCCAGGCCGACGAGACCTTCGCCTCGATCCTGGGCACCTTCAAGGAACCGCTCAACCCCTGGATCAACCCGGTGCTGGACAAGGCCACCAGCAGCAACGACTTCCTGCTGACCGACGTCCGCAAGAAGAAGATGACCATCTACATCGGCATCCAGCCGAACAAGCTGGCCGAGAGCCGCCTGATCATCAACCTGTTCTTCAGCCAGCTGATCAACCTCAACACCAAGGAACTGCCCAAGTCCAACCCGGACCTGAAGTACCAGTGCCTGCTGCTGATGGACGAATTCACCTCGATCGGCAAGGTCGAGATCATCGCCTCGGCGGTGTCCTACATGGCCGGCTACAACATCCGCCTGCTGCCGATCATCCAGAGCATGTCCCAGCTCGATGCCACCTACGGCCGGGAAGTCTCGCGAACGATCATCACCAACCACGCGCTGCAGATCCTGTACGCGCCGCGCGAGCAGCAGGACGCCAACGACTATTCGGACATGCTGGGCTACACCACCATCCGCAAGAAGAACGTCACCCACGCCCGCGAGAAGACCCACAGCTTCACCGAGGAGCGGCGGGCACTGATGCTGCCGCAGGAGCTGAAGGCGATGGGGCCGGACAAGGAAGTGTTCCTCTACGAGGGCATACCGCATCCTGTGAAATGCGACAAGATCCGTTATTACAAGGACCGCTACTTCACGTCGAGGCTGCTGCCGAAAGTCGACGTTCCCATGCTTAACGTCTAATTCACGTCGCTAAATTTGTGACGTAAATTCGTATTCATTGACGTGAAAACGTGAGTTGAGTCAAGAATTCGGCATTTGTTCATGGATTTTCAGACTTGTCTGACATGGAATTGACGCGTCGTTGTGCGACCCTGTGCATGCCGTTCAGAAATGTGTGATGGATGGCAGATGTTGTAGAGCAGGGTGGCCAGGAGTTTGTGCCATGAAACATGGATGGTTTCGACGTTGGTGAGGTATGCGGGTGTGTTGCCGGGAATGTCTGGCGGCCCCGCGACTTGGTTGGCAGCCGTTGGCTGCAGGGGAGCCGGAGTGGGTGTGCTGCCAGTCAGTGCGTCGCTCCGACTCCGGCGTGCGCGACGCAGCGCCGGACGACCAGGGGACCAATGCTCGGGACTGCTTTTTCGTACGTCAAAGTGAAGCCCGTATGAATCAGGCGTTTATCGCGAAAATGTCCATCGCCGCAGTGGCGGCGTTGATGGTGGCCGGTTGCGCCACCAAGTCCGCTCCCGATTTCGGAGGCCGCTGGAAGCCGGTGAACCGCTTTGCTGCGGCAACCACCGAGATCCCGCTGTACTCCAGCTACGTCTACCAGGCCTCGCCGATGGATGGCACGCTCAAAGCCATGCTCGAGCGCTGGGCCAAGGATTCCGGACGCACGCTGGATTACCGCCTGAGCTCGGACTTCACCCTGTACGGCGCGGTCTCCAACATCGACACCACCAACGCTCAGCAGGCCGTGATCGATCTGACGGCGGCCTATGCAGCGCAGGGCATCTCCGTCTCCATCGTTGGCAACCAGATCGTTGTGCAGAGCGCTGGCTCGACGCCGACCGCGTCGGCACAGGGCGCTGATTCCAACAGCGGCACCTGAGTCCACCTCGAAATCATCGAACGTGCCGCTCCCCGCGCCTGTCGCAGGGGTGCCACGCCCATTGATGTTTCAGCAGTACGGAAGAATCCATGTTCCGCAAGAAGGATCCCGGCAATAGTCCCAAGGTCGAGCAGTCGGTCGCCAAGGCGGTCAGCTACGAGATCACCGTGGCCGACATGGCGCGTCGCAGTGAGCGCCGTGCCTGGTGGGTCGCCACCGGCTCATTGCTGATGTCGCTGGCACTGGCTGGCGGCTACTACTACATGCTGCCGCTGAAGGAGAAGGTGCCCTTCCTGGTGATGGCCGATGCCTACACGGGTACCGCTACGGTGGCGCGCCTGAGGGGTACGTTCCAGGGCGAGACGATCACCACCAATGAGGCGGTCAACCGCAGCAATGTCGCCCAGTACGTGCTGGCGCGCGAGTCGTACGACTCCGCGGTGATGGGGTTGCGCGACTGGGAGCTGGTGTTCGTCATGTCCAGTGATGCCGTCGCCGCAAGCATGAAGCAGCGCTATGCCAGCAACAATCCGCAGAATCCGTTCGTGATGTACGGCCGGGGCAAGGCGATCAGGGTCAAGATCCTCAGCATCACCCCGCTGGGCGTGCAGGCGAACGGCAGCTTCCGTGGCGCGTCCGTGCGCATCCAGCGCAGCCTGCTCGACAAGCGCAGCGGTGCGTCGACCTATCTGGACAACCAGCTGGTCACCATGCGCTTCCAGTACAACCAGAATCTGGCGCTCTCCGAACAGGACCGCGTGCTCAATCCATTGGCGTTCCAGGTCACGGAGTACCGTGTCGACAACGACTATGCGCGCGGCGTGCCCGTGCCGGATGACGGTGCCATGCAGCAGCAGGCCCAGGATGCTGCGCAACAGGCACAGCTCGCTGCACAGCAGGCGCAGGGCATGTACGTTCCGAACAATCCGGCCGCTGCCACCACGATCGATCCCGCCACCGGTCAGCCTGTCGCAGTGCCGGCCAATGGGCAGATGCAGCCGATGCAGGGTGCGCCCATGCAGGGGCAGCCGGTCCAGGGGCAGCCGTTGCCGGGGCAGGGCGCGCCGGGACAGCCGGCAATGATGCCGGCACCGAACCATTCCACCGGAAATGCTGATGGAGCAAGCAACCGATGAGTAGTCGAAAAATCAGGGGAAGCGCGTGGGCGCTGCTGTCGTTGCTGTCGCTGGTGTTTTCCAGCGCGGCGATGGCGCAGGCAGTTGACCACTACGAGTATGAGAAGGACCGCATCTACCCGGTTCGCACCGGCCTGGGCCTCACCACCCAGATCGAGCTGAGCCCGAACGAGAAGATCCTCGACTACAGCACCGGCTTCAGCAGCGGCTGGGAACTCACCCGTCGCGAGAACGTGTTCTACCTCAAGCCGAAGAACGTCGACGTCGACACCAACATGATGGTGCGTACCGAGACCCATTCGTACATTTTCGAGCTGAAGGTCGTTGCCACCGACTGGCGCCAGCTTGAGCAGGCCCGTCGCGCCGGCGTGCAGTACAAGATCGCATTCGTCTATCCGAATGACACTGTGTTCGGCCCTGCCCAGTCGGCGGTCGAGGAGGAAGCGCAGCCGCTGCTCAGTACCGAGCTGGCCAAGGATCGCCAATACAACTTCAACTACTCCTATTCGACCAGCAAGGCCAAGAAGATGGGATGGCTGGTCCCGGTCAACGCCTACGACGATGGCCGTTTCACCTATCTGAAACTGCCCAACTCGCCCGAGTACAAGACCGGTATCTTCCCGGCCGTATTCGGTCGCGAGAAGGAGTATGGCGAGGATTTCGTGGTCAACACCACGGTTGAAGGCAATACGCTGATCGTGCACGGGACGTACCCGTACCTGGTCATCCGCCACGGCGACTTCGTCGTCGGCCTGCGAAGGAACGTGAAGAAATGAGCCAGCAGAACACTCCCGAAAACGATCCGAATTCGTCTCCGTACGGACAGGGGCCTGCGGCTCAGGAGCCATCGGCGAACCCCTACTACGGGCACGCGCAGGCAGAGGCGGCGCCGGATCTGGATGCCAGTGCCCCACAGCTTCGCTCTGCGGAAGAGCAGCGCTTGAACCGCAAGGCGCTGTTGTTCCTCGGCGGCATCCTGGTGTTGTTGCTGGCCATGGGCTTCCTGCTGCTGCGCAAGGGCAAGGAAGACGCTGAAGAAGCCAAGGCGCCGCCGCAGGTTGCACGTTCGAGCACCCCCGACCTGCCGATCATTGCACCCTCCGCGATTCGCGAGGCCGCCCGGGAAGCCGCCGAGCCCATTCCGATGCTGCCGCCACCGCCGCAGGAAACGATGGGCCCGACGTTCATTCCTCGTGCCGAACCCGAACGCGAGGTCGAGCGTGGCCCGAGTCTGCTGGATCGCCGCATTGCCGGTAGTGGTGGCGCAGGCGTGGGCACGGGCGACGCTGGCGGCCAGGCCGCAGCAGGGGACAACGACGATCCCTACATGCAGGCCACGTTGGCTGCGCTGCAGGCGCAGAACGGCAATGCTCCGCCGGCCAAGGTGCGCCGCGGGCCTGATGTGGAGGATGTGTCCAATGCTTCCTACATCCGGAGCCCCGACGCGCTGCTGGTGCGTGGCACCTATCTGCGTTGTGTACTCGAGACCCGCATCATCACCGATCTTGCAGGTTATACGTCGTGCCTGTTGACCGAGCCGGTCTACTCGATCAACGGCCGCAGCCTGCTGCTGCCCAAGGGGTCCAAGATCTATGGTGCGTACGGTGGCGGTCCCAAGGGCAAGCGCGTGGAAGTGATCTGGGATCGCATCACCACGCCCAATGGCATCGACGTGGCCATGTCCAGCCCGGGCGTGGATCAGCTGGGTGGTGCTGGTCATCCTGGCCAGTACAGCGCGCACTGGGGTAGTCGCATTGCGTCGGCGTTGATGATCAGCCTGATCGCCGACGCCTTCAAGTACGCCGCAGCCGAGCATGGTCCAGAGTCGACGACGGTTTCCAGCAATGGTTTCGCCGTTCGTTCGCCCTATGAAAGCGCCACCGCGCGCACGATGGAGCGTCTCGCCAACGAAGCCCTCACCAGTTCGAATCGCCCGCCGACTGTCACCATCAACCAGGGCACCATCGTGAACGTCTACGTCGCCAAGGACGTTGACTTCACCAACGTGCTCAACCCGCGCCGGTAACCCGAAGAACAACCATGGACGCCGAAGTGTCACCCCTCGCCCTCGTTTCCAGCGATTTCCTGCGCTATCAGTACGAAGTGCTGGGCATCGCCGAGTACATGACATCCCCGGAAGTGACGGAAATCTGCATCAACCGTCCCGGTGAGCTGTACCTGGAAACCCGGGCCGGGTGGCAGCGGGTGGACGTGCCGGGCCTGACCTTCGAGCGGGCCCGGCAGTTCTGCACCGCCGTAGTGAACGAAAGCAACACCGGCCAGCGCATCACCGATGCCGATCCGGTGGTGTCGCTCACGTTCCCCACCGGCCAGCGTGCGCAGTTCGTGATTCCACCTGCCTGTGATGCCGGCAAGGTTTCGATCACGATCCGCCTGCCGTCCAAGCACACCAAGTCGCTCACCCAGTACCACGAGGATGGTTTCTTCAACCAGATCCTGGAACAGGATGGCAGTCTGAGCGAGCAGGACCGCGAGCTGCTGGAACTGCGCCAGCAGCGCGAGTACGCAGAGTTCTTCCGTCGTGCGGTGATGTACCGCAAGAACATCGTGGTCTCCGGTGCGACCGGTAGCGGCAAGACCACCTTCATGAAAGCGCTGGTCAATCATATCCCGGACAACGAGCGCCTGGTCACGATCGAGGACGCACGCGAGCTGTTTCTGACCCAACCCAATGTGGTGCACCTGCTGTACTCCAAGGGCGGGCAGAGCACCAGCAATGTCAGCGCAAAGAGTTGCATGGAAGCCTGCCTGCGCATGAAGCCAGAACGCATCATCCTGGCCGAGCTGCGCGGTGACGAGGCGTTCTACTTCATCCGCAACTGCGCATCGGGCCACCCGGGCTCGATCACCAGTTGCCATGCCGGTAGCCCGGAGCAGACCTGGGATCAGCTGGCGCTGATGGTGAAGGCCTCGGCCGAGGGTTCGGGCCTGGAGTTCAACGTGATCAAGCGACTGTTGATGATGACCATCGACATCGTCGTGCATATCAAGGCGCATGCCGGCTCGCGCTACATCACCGGCATCGACTTCAATCCTGGGCGTGCCCAGGGGCAGGAGGGCTGACCAATGCTGCCAGGACTGGAAATGATGGCGTGCCCGGAAATGGCCGTCTCGATGGACGTGATGCAGCACGTCATCAACGTGGAATCGTCGCGCAACCCCTATGCCATCGGCGTGGTCGGCGGCGCCCTGGTGCGCCAGCCCAAGGCCCTCGACGAGGCGCTGGCCACCGTTCGCATGCTGGAGGAGAAGGGCTACAACTTCTCCATTGGCCTGGCCCAGGTCAACCGTTACAACCTGGGCAAGTACGGGCTGGATTCCTACGAGAAGGCCTTCCAGCAGTGCCCGAACCTGCAGGCTGGTTCGCGCATCCTCGCCGATTGCTACAAGCGCTCCGGTGGTGACTGGGGCAAGTCGTTCAGCTGCTACTACTCGGGCAACTTCGAGACCGGCTTCCGTCACGGGTACGTGCAGAAGATCTACGACTCGATCCGCCGCGGTCAGCAGGTCGCAAGCAACGGCGTCGCGCCGATTGACGTGGTCAGCCGCGGCGAGCGTCGGGTGGTCAGGGTCGAACATCATCCGCAGACGGCCTCGCCGGCCCAGGCACGCATCGTCGCCCAGGCCAGTGCGCCGGTGTACGTGCCGTCCAATGACCCGGCCCGGGCCTACACCGTTTACCCATCGACCGGTGCGATGGCCCGCGGCAGCCTGCTGAATATCGCCGACCAGGCGGTATCGCGCGTGGTGCTGGGCTCGGTCGATCGAATGATGCAGCCACAGGCACAGCGTGGAAACGACATGCCGCAGCAGGCTCCGCAGCCGTATCAGCAGCCTGGTGCGGCGCAGGGCGGGGCAGCCATGCCGCAACAGCTTCCCGGGATGGCTGCCGGCGCGAACGCGCCGGTGATGCTGCGCCCGTGGAATGAGCGTAACGCGCCGGCAGCGGACACCCAGAATTTCTACAACGCACCGGCGCCCCGTGCGCCGGTGCAGCAGATTCCCGCAGGGGATGCGGCCTTCGTGTTCTGACGAAGTCGTGGTGCGACCGGTCCCCCGGCTGGTCGATTCAGTTGTGTTAGTCCATCAACAAGGAAATCAATCCATGAAGCGATTCAATCTCGACCTCGTCCAGGCCCAGCGCACGCTGAAGACCATGCTGATGGCCGTCGCATTCGCCGGTGCTGTGTTCGCTCCGCAGGCCCTGGCCGGCACTGACTTCGGTGGTACCGATGGCAAGGTCTGCGGCTTCTTCTCCAACATCAACGGTCTGCTGAACATGGCCTCGATCGCCGTGGTCACGATCGCCGTGATCTTCGCCGGTTACCAGATTGCGTTTGCCCACAAGCGCATCGGTGACGTGGCCCCGATCCTCATCGGCGGTGTGCTGATCGGCGCGGCAGGCCAGATCGCGCGCATGCTGCTCGGCAAGGAGGCTGGCAGCTGCGAAAAGGTCGGTGGTGGCGACGGCGCTGGCATGGCGTTTGAAATGATCAAGCACGCCGTCCAGTACTACAGTGCATAAGAACGTCCTGTTCCGGGGATGCACGCGCCCAGCGATGTTCCTGGGCGTTCCCTACCTGCCATTTTTCATGGTGGCGGGTGGGTTGTTGCTGCTGAGCATGTACACGAACTTCTGGTTTCTGCTGACCATCCCGGTGGCCATTTTCATCATGCGGCAGATGGCCAAGCGTGACGAGATGATCTTCCGCCTGCTGGGCCTGCGCCTGATGTTCAAGCTCAAGGTGCGCAACGTGCAGGAGCATGATGGCATGTGGGTGTTCAACCCGAATCACTACCGCAACAAGCCAGCCCCCAGGGATTGAGGGCTGGATCCGGCCAGGCGGGCGTTGAGCGCCCGCCTGGCCAACTCCGCATCTTTGTCGGCAGTACCTTTTGGAAGCAGTCGTATGTTCAACCCAGATACCTCCATCAGCGAATTCATCCCCTTGTCGTCGCACGTGGCTCCGAATGTGGTGAAGACCACGGGCGGCGACTACCTGTTGACGTGGCACCTGGAAGGGCTGCCGTTCGTGGGGCGCGAAGAATGGGAGCTTGAGCATCGGCACAACACCTTCAACCGGTTGCTGCAGACGCTGCGCGCACCGGATTTCGTCAACGTTGCCTTCTGGGTGCATGACATCCGGCGCCGTCGCACCCTGAAGGGAAAGAGCTACTACAAGCAGCGCTTCAACCAGGATGTGTCCGACCAGTACATGGGCATGCTGTCCTCCCAGCGCATCATGCAGAACGAGCTGTACCTGACGATGATCTATCGCCCGGTGGTGGCGGGAAAGCGCTTCGTGGAGAAGTCCGCGAACGTGGACAAGCTGCGCGCCGAGCAGGAGCAGGCCGTCGAGAAGCTGATGGAGCTCGCCGGCAACGTCGAGGCTGTGATCCGCGACTACGCGCCTTACCGGCTCGGTATGTACGAAGCCAAGAACGGCGTGGTGTTTTCCGAAACGCTTGAGCTGTTCGGCTACCTGATCAACCGCATCGATGAGCCGGTACCGGTGCTGTCGGCGCCTGTGAAAGACTATCTTCCGGTCAGCCGTCATATGTTCTCGGCCAAGACCGGCGATTTCGTGATCAATACGCCCAATGGCGTTAACCATTTCGGCGCGATCCTGAATATCAAGGAATATGCCGAGGGGACCTATCCGGGCATCCTCAATGGTCTGAAGTATCTGGACTACGAGTACGTCATCACCCATTCGTTCAGCCCGATGGGGCGCCAGGACGCATTGAAGGTGCTGGACCGGACCAAGGGCATGATGATCTCGTCGGGCGACAAGGCGGTCAGTCAGATCGTCGAACTCGACCAGGCGATGGATCATCTGTCGTCAGGCAACTTCGTGCTGGGCGAATACCACTTCATCATCGCGGTTTATGGCGACAGCCAGGCGAAGCTGTCGCAGAACGTGGCCTCGACCCGTGCCGAGCTGTCCAACGCCGGTTTCGTGTCGACCAAGGAGGATCTGGCAGTCACCTCGTCGTTCTATTCGCAGCTGCCGGCCAACTGGCGCTTCCGCACGCGGCTGGCCAACGTCAGCTCACTGAATTTCCTGGGCCTGTCGCCGCTGCACAACTTCGCCACGGGCAAGCAGCACAACAACCCGTGGGGCGACTGCGTGACCACGCTGCAGACCACCAACGGCCAGCCGTACTACTTCAATTTCCATGCCACCCATCCATCCGAGAATTCGCTGGGTGAGAAGGCGATCGCAAACACCATGGTGATCGGCAAGTCCGGTACCGGCAAGACCGCGCTGATCAACTTCCTGCTCAGCCAGGTTCAGAAGTATGAGCCGTCACCGACCATCTTCTTCTTCGACAAGGACCGTGGTGCGGAGATCTTCGTGCGTGCCTGCGGTGGCAATTATCTGGCCCTGGAGAACGGTGCGCCGACCGGCTTCAACCCGTTCCAGTGCGAGAACAACGAAGCGAACGTGCAGTTCCTGGCCGACCTGATCAAGGTGCTGGCCGGCAAGCGCGAGTACAGCGCCCGCGAGGAAGAGGACATCTACCGTGCGGTGGAGAGCATGCTCGATACGCCGATGCATCTGCGCAGCATGACCAACTTCCAGAAGAGCCTGCCCAACATGGGCGACGACGGCCTCTATGCGCGCATGCGCCGTTGGACTTCGGGCAATTCGCTGGGTTGGGTCTTCGACAATCCGATCGATACGGTGGATCTGAGCAAGGCCAACATCATCGGCTTCGACTACACCGACATCATCGACAATCCCGAAGTGCGCGTGCCGGTCATCAATTACCTGCTGCACCGCCTGGAATCGCTGATCGACGGTCGACCGCTGATCTATGTGATGGACGAATTCTGGAAGATCCTGGACGGCGAGGGTGGCCTGAAGGAGTTCGCGAAGAACAAGCAGAAGACCATCCGTAAGCAGAACGGCCTGGGCATCTTCGCCACGCAGAGCCCGGAAGACGCGCTGAAGAGTGATATCTCCGCTGCCCTGATCGAGCAGACCGCCACGCTCATCCTGCTGCCGAACCCGAACGCCAGCAAGAGCGACTACATGGATGGCCTGAAGTTGACCGAGGCGGAGTTCAAGGTGGTCACGGCACTGGACGAGCGCTCGCGCTGCTTCCTGGTCAAGCAGGGCCATGCTTCCAGTGTCTGCCAGCTCAACCTGCGTGGCATGGACGACATCCTGTCGGTGATCTCGGCCTCGACCGACAACATCGACATCATGCATCGGGTGCTGCAGACGGCTGCAGTCCGCAATCGGATCACCGTGGACGAACTCACGCCGGAACAGTGGCTGGAGGACTTCTACAAGAACCGAAAGGGCTCTGGTAAAGCCAAGGCCTCTGCCGAAACCGATGCGGCTTGAAAGCCCTGGATCAGACAGCGCCGAATGAAATCCATTCCCCTGGAGAAGAACATGAGCATGACATCCCGAAATCACAAGCGCCACCGCGGTCTGCGTCAGAAGCGCCTGGCAGCCATCCTGCTGGGGAGCATGGTCATGTTCTCCACCACGTCGGTTTCGGCCGGTGGTTACCCTGTCTTCGACCTCAGTAATCTCATGCAGGCACTGAAGGACTTTGCCCAAGGGAAGGCGCAAATGAAGGCTGACGGGCTGGAGTACGCGGCTCAGGTAACTCGGTGGAGAAGGACGTTCCAGGAGTACCAAAATGCGCTTGTCCAGATCCAGGGCATGATCAACAACTTCGGCTTGCCGCCAGGCGCCACATTGGAGCGGGTTCCAGACGACTATATGGTCGCCGACCTCTGCCGTACGTCGGCGGGCTTCAGCGCTGGCAGCCTGCTGAAGAAGTTTGTGCTGGATACCTCCGGTGATCTCTACGCGCAGCAGCAGCAGCTGTGCGTCAACATCCAGATGATGGAAAACCGGAAGCGCAACGAGACGGTGGATTTCATCGAGAAGACCATTCCCAGCATCAACGCGTCGTTGTCTGAGATCATGGGCTGGCGAGGCGGCGCCGATGGCAATCTTGCGGGAACTCTTTCGGCCGTGAACAGTGACTCCCTGCGTACGGCAAACGATATTTCCAAGCTGCAGCAGGAGTGGGAGGCGCGCATGCGGTCCTACGACGCCTATCAGGAGTCAATGATGGCCAATCAGCGCGTGCTGGCGCGCGTGGCATTGAAGGGCAAGCCGGGCGTCATCTCGCAGCTGGTCAAGACGGCCGCATTGGAACGCGCTTTGCACGTCGACTGACGCCGCTTGGGGCAGGTGCATAGGCACCCGCTCCACGAGGTTGTCCGGTAGGGATACATCAAGGGATTGCGGAAATGATCAGGTCGATTGCCAATTTTGATTTCAATGGCGGATTCCAGGATTTGATGGGGCACGTTGCACGTGTCCAATCGATCGGGGATTTCGTGTTCTTCAAGTTCATCTTCGACTTCCTGCGAAGCAAGATAAACAAGTTCGGCATCGACATGATGGGGGAAATGATGCAGTGGGTCGGCGGCATCGCCCTCACGCTCATGACCCTGTGGGTGCTGGTGCAGGGCTTCCGCATCGTGACCGGCCGCAGCCGGGACTCAATGATGGTGCTGGTGACCAATATGGCGCGTGCGGCGTTGATCGTCAGCGCGGCCACCACGATGGGCGCTTTCGGCACCAACCTTCAGAGCTTCCTCACCCACGACGTCAAGGCAGAAATCACGAAGGTCGTGACAGGCTCGAACGAGTCACCCGAAGCTCAGATCGACAAGAGCCTGGCATGGATGCAGGTGGCGCTTTCCAGTATCGACGCCATCCAGATCATGAATGACGGGGAGCTGCTGGAGGACAAGAAGCGGGCACTGTTCTTCATCGGCATGGGCACCGCAGGTCCAGCCATCACCGCTGGTGCGATGCTGATGCTGTATGAAATCGCCATGGCGCTGTTCATCGGCTTTGGCCCCCTGTTCATCCTCTGCCTGTTGTTCGACCAGACCAAGCAGTTGTTCCAACGTTGGCTGTTCTACGGCATTGGCACGATGTTCTCTATGGCCGTACTTGCAGCGATGGTTTCCATCGCACTGGACATGGTGGTACGTGTGGCGGCCACTTTCTGGACCACAGCGCTGGTGCAGGAATTCATCCTCAAGGAAAGCATGTCCGACGGCATGACCAGCCAGGCAATGCAGCAGGGAGGCATGGGCCTGATCCTCACCGCGTTGATCCTGACTACACCCCCAATGGCAGCGATGTTCTTCCAGGGCACCCTGGGCACCTTCATGGCATATTCGCAGATAGGCGGTGGTGCCAGTGCCTCGCCGAGTGCCGATGGTCGTCCGCCGGGCATGTCGGCTCCGCCGCCGGCGCCGTCGGGAGATCGTGGTTCGGTGGGGGCGCCTGTCGCAGCAACCTCCCCTGTTGTCAATAACGCGATTGCTCCGACTCAAAGCCCAGGTATGCGAGGAAATGCAACAGGTCAATGAGTTGTGAGACTGAGGCGCCGTGAATTTTCAGAGATTCAAGACAATGGCCGATTTCAAACCTTTACGCGGTAATCCGGCGTTCGTGACTCTGACGCTGCTGTTTGCTGCACTCCTCGTTGCCAATAACGCCAATGCGGAGGGCCGATGCCCGGCCGGCCAGTACCCCATCGGCGATCAAGGGGTGGGGGGGTGTGCCCCCATCCCTGGAGCGGGGGGGGGCGCCCGTGGGGCGGAACCCGCTGGCCAGTGGCATAAGACGTGGGGTGCCATTGCTTCCTCGCCCAGCACGAACGAAGCAGGCGTGGCGACAGGGAGGGCTACGAAAGAGGATGCGGAGCGTGTCGCTCTCGAGGGATGCGGCATGCGCGCTGCTCGCGACTGCCGAGTACTCATCGCGTACCGGAACCAGTGTGCGGCTTGGGTCGTTCCTCAGAGCCAAGGCAATGGGGCGCGTGGTGGCGTTGCGAGCGGTAAAGACTTGAAGGAAGCCATTGCGCAGGCACAAAAGATCTGCGTGGATCCGGCTGGAACGCAATGCAAAGTCGCCTACTCAGCGTGTTCTGAGCCGGTCTATGAGGCGTTCTAGCTAAAGGATCCTGACAGCCAGTGCTTGGAGCGTGTTGATTGCTCAGGGCAACGGCTTGGGCAAGCTTCGACATGCCGACGTGAAGGCGATATTGGTGCGACGGCGTCTATGTGATCGACAGTAACTTGCTGTGCCCCGGCTCTACTTCAACTGGGTGATTTACTTCAGTCGAGCCTGCGTTGATGCACAGTCTGACGCGATTGACCTTGAGCGTTCAGCGTGGCTGCGCCACCATCGGGCTTGCAGCGCACTCCGGTTGGAATCGCCGAGTTCTCCAATGATCTTGTACCCGGCCAGTCCGGGCCTGTGTTTGCTCTGCGAAGCCTTCCCAACCCGGGAGGCAAGTTTGGGCAACGATCATCTGCTCAGGCCGTCCCGCCTCTCACAATGGGCAGCAAAGGAATGAGTCTCCCCATGAAACGAATCCACCTCGCTTTTCTCCCGTGTCTGCTGATTGCAGGCCTGCCGCCGTTCACCGCGCTTGCCGAAGGCAACTGCCCGCAGGGCATGTATCCCATCGGTGGCCAGGGTGTACAGGGCTGTGCGCCCATTCCGGTAAGCAGCTCAGGATCCCCGTACAACAATCGCCCCAACTGGGCGCAGACCGTGCGCGGCGTGGCGATGGATGCCCGCGGCGATACCTTCATCAGCAACTCGATGCGCTCACGGGGCAAGGCCAAGCGTGCATCCATGAAGGAGTGCAAGGAGTTCGGGAAAGGCGAATGTACGTTGGCGACCCTGTTCCAGGCGCAATGCGTGGCGGTCGCCCACGCGGGCCTGGGCACTGAAACCACCAGCGTCGCCACCGCCATGTCCGAACAGGGAGCGGTCATTGTCGCGATGCAGCAATGCAACGCGAAGGCGGCATGGAAGCAGCTGCCGCAGGGACAATGCGGGATCGCCAGAACGGCCTGCACGGCGGATCTGTTCATCAGGTAAGGCGCCATTCACGCTAAGCCCCGTTTTCTGTGATCAATTCCGCTTTTCGATTTCCTCGCACTTCGACGCGGCAGAACGCCTCGCGGTAAGCTCCCCACGCGTCATGAAAATGACGCGCCAGTGCCGCCGAATGCAGGGGTTCTTCCGTCCAATGAGGACGCTGTCAGCCCCTGCGTCGGGTGACGCTCGCCATCATCGCGGTCTTGCCGTACGCAAGGCTATGATTCCTGTCCGCGCAGGCGCGGATAAGCCGGAACGCGTTCCGGCTGGGCAGGGAGGCGGGTATCGGCATGACCACATTGAAGGAGTGGGAGGGGATGGAAGACAGGGTTGGCGCACACATGGACGATGCCCTGGCATTTGTTCCGTCCGGTGCGAACCTGCTGGAAGCCGTAAGGGGCGAACTCAACGGCGATGGCATCGAGTATCAGCTGCTGGTCATCGACCAGCCGACGCCGGAAGGGCTGGTGCCCGGCCAGCACGGGCCAAACCGGGTGCTGCTGTTGCTGCGCGGTGATGGGCGCGGGCGCTGGCAGCTGGCCGCGCGCAACGACAAGCTGGTGCCGTGTTCCACCCGAGGTGGCCTGGCCGGCGACCCTTTTGCGTATGCAATGGTCGAGAAGGGCACCTTCAGCGTGATCACCAACGGCGGTAGCCGCGAGCGCTGGAGCAGCACCTACCGGTTCCGCTATGCGCCCGCGGACAAGGCCTGCTGGGTTGACGGGGTGAGACGCAAGGTCGTGGATATCGAGACCGAAGCGACCAACATCCGGGATTACTCGGCGGCGGAGCTGGGCAGGGTGAGGTTCGAGGACTTCGACCCATCCAGTGTTGCCGAGGTGTCGCTTCCATGAGCCAAGCTCCAACCGGCGGAAGGGAATCCGCGCTGATGAAGATTCAGGAGTTGCACTGTGTCGACCGATAGAGAGTCGCAGCTGTTGCGACAGGCGACCAAAGCCGGCATCGACTCCCCGCTTGAACTGGCCAATTTCATGGCCCAGGCAGGGCACGAGTCGCGCGGCTTGAGCCGGCTCAACGAGAGCTTCAACTTCACCCGGGGAATCTCGCAGATCCCGGTGGAGGCTGCGTGGCGCAATGGCAACGCCGCGTTGGAGAGTGCCCGCCAGGAAGCGCTGCGTGGTCGCCCGGAAAACCTGGCTGAGCTGATGTACGGCGGGCGCATGGGCAACGACGCGCCTGGTGACGCGCTGAAGTACCACGGCCGCGGCTATCTGCCATTGGTCGGCAAGGAGAATTACGAGCGTGCCGGCAAGGCGCTGGATCTGGACCTGGTGAATCACCCGGAGCTGGCAGCGCAGCCCGAGCACGCAGGCCGTATTGCCGTATGGCAGTGGCAGACACGGGTGCCGGAGGGGGCGCGCCATGATGTGCGCGAAGCAACTTATGCGCTCAACGGCGCGCTCAATGGCATCGAGGCGCGCCGGCAACGATTTGAGGTCTGGCAGCAGAAGTTGACGCCGGACGTGATGGCGCGACTGGATCGCGGCGAAGTCGGTGCGCCGGCGCAGACCGTTGCACGCGACATGTCGCATGCCGGTGAGCCCGGCAACGCATTGTTCGAGGATGCGCGCCGGCACCTGCAGCAGATGGGGCCACAAAGTGGACTGCGCAGTGCACAGGAGCTCGACAATACCGCTGGCGCATTGGCGCTGGGCGCGCAGAAGGCCGGCCTGTCGCGCATCGATCATCTGCTGGCGGGCAACGACGGCCGTACGCTGTTTGCAGTGCAGGGCGCGCTGGGTGATCCGGCCATGCTGCGTGCGTCTGTTGACCGGGAGCAGGCCTCCCAGCAGCCACTGGCGCAGAGCAGCCAGCAGTTGGCGGCCAGCGTTGCGCAGCAGGATCCGATGGCCGCGCTCGCCCGCGAGCAGGAGCAGCGTTCCCGATCCCTGTAGCACTTGGTGCCGACGGGCAGGGTGCCCGCCGTTGTTTTGCTTACGACGCGTGGCGCCCTGTGGCGCCGACATGGAAACCCACCCGTAAGGACACCACATGCGAATCGTTCCCTTGAATGCCCTGCAGGCCGCTGCCCGCTGCAATGCATCCGCGCGCCGCCTGCCGCCGCTCTGGCTGCTGTCACTTGGACTTGCCGCAGCCTCGGCACAGGCTCAGGAGACAGCGCCGCCGGTCGCGGAAACGCACGCCACGGCACAGGCGATCGCTGATGCGCCTGCAGGGACGGCACCGCCTGCCACCGTCGAGCGAACCGTTCCGGCGGTAGCACCCGCACCGCCCGCATTGGCCATCGTTCCATTGCCGCCAGAGCGGGCGACCGAGCGGGCGCTCGGTGCGCGCTGCCCGGTGGATCTGGCCGGGCGACTGGCGACCCAGGGCGACCTGCTGACCGGCGCCTGCCAGGGCACCATGCCGGCGCATCTGGCCGCTCTGCTGGTCGCGCTGCCCGAGCAGGACATCCACCTGCCGCGCAACTGGCGCGAGCGAGAGGTACAGCAGAAGGCCTGGTTCAAGGCGGTGCCTGGGTACGGCCAGCGCCCGGACTTCATCGTGCGGATGGGCGACGTCTGGGTGCGCTCGCTGGAAGGGCGCGATGCCGACAGCACGTTCTACCTGGTGTCCGCGCCGTTCACCTGCAGCGACCAGGTCGCCAACCGCGATGAGTTCAGCGCGGAGCCGGTACGTGTGCCAGCGGGCAACTGCCGCGAGGCGTATGTGGGCCAGCGTGTCTACCAGGTGCGTGGCGATGCGCCGCCGAGGGATGTTACCGCCGAGGCGATGCCGGCCATGCCACAGGTGACCGAGGCGGATCGCGCACGCCAGCTGGCGCGTGGGGGCAGGATCACGCTGGATCACAGCAAGCTGCAGTTCGGGCCGGCCATGCGTTGGTTCGTGCAGTATCCGGAGACGGTGCCGAAGGGTGGGGCGCGTGCGTTCAGTGACTGGAACCGCGAGCATCTCGCCTTCGTGGTCTGGACCGGCGATCGCTTCGAGTTGCGCGACAAGGTCCCGCGCAGCCAGTGGCCGTGTGATCCGGTCGCGCCGGGCGATCGCGCCTGCGGCGGCTTCCCGGATTCCGGGCCGGATCTGTTCGTGACCGCCAGTGCATCTGCGCCGGTCGCGGCCACCAGCCCCTGAGTCACGGTGCTGAGGCGGGAGCCGGAATGACCGGCTCCCGCGCTGTCCATCAGGCCTGCAGGCTGCGGGTCTGATGCTGCTGCTGTTCCAGCTGTTGGTCGCGCTCCAGCGCAAGGCGCTGGCCTGCAGCCTGCTGGTCGATGCGCTGGCTGCTCTGTTCCAGCGGCGTGTTCATCGCCACTGCCGTATCCACCGACACGCGAAGGTGGGCGGGGTCACCGCCCTGGCCCTGCACGGCGAAGCTGCGCGAGGCATCGGCGTTCATCACCACTTCGTCGATGCGCTTGCCGCCTGCAGCGTGCATCTCCGCCGCCAGGCTGCCCGCCAGCTGCGTACTCATCACGTCCGGCACGCGGCCAACGCGCACGTCATGTGCGTGCACGCCGCGAATCGCGTCGTTGAACAGCGGGTTGCCCAGATGGTTGGCATCGTCCATGCGCAGCATGCTGGTGTGATGGCCATTCTTCTCCGCTTCGCGGCGTGCCGGTTCACCGGGCTGCAGCGGGCCGCGGATGTGGTCGTACAGATCGATGGCGCCGCCCGGGATGCCGCGTGCAGCGCGGGTGACGCCGCGACGCAGTGACTCGACGTCGTCGCGATACTCCTCGATCATCTTGGCGTTGTCTTTCGCCAGCTTCTGCGTTTCGGGGTGCTTCAGCACCGAGCCTTCGTTGAGGAAGTTGCCCAGTTTGTGCGCGCCGAACGAGCTGGTCGCCGCAATGATCGGCCGGTCCGGAATCAGATCACGCAGGGCGTGATTGCTGAAGCCGTTTGCCGCGAGCGTCTTGATCTCGTCGGGCTTGGCATAGATGCGTACCTGGCCGAAATGCGGTGACGCGGCGCTGACCGGATCGGAGGCCATGACGTGGTTGATCATGGTGTTGCCGCCTTCCGGAATGCGGTAGCTGAGGCTGACCGCGCCGTAGGCATTGAATGTCTCGCCCTTGACGTTGAAGTGGTGCGAGGTGATCTGGGCAAGAGCGCCGCCGAGGGAGTGACCGGTGACGGTGACCTGGGGCGCGGGCACACCGTTCAAGCGGGATTGAAGCGCGGCGCCTTCGAGCGTCCTCTGTGTCAAAGCAATCGCGTCAGGCGCCTGCACGTTGGTGCGCGCAACCACCATGCCGCCGTCGGTCAGAATCGCATCGCGAGCGATCTGCTCGGTGCCACGATGCGCAATGACGATCTCTTTGGTGTCTACGCGCTGATAGACGGTGCCCTGATAGCCGTTGAGACGATTGTTGACATGCTCAAGTATCTTGTACTCATGGCCGTTTAACGTGACTTTTTCTTCTTGGCCGGGTTCACGTCGGCCGACGGCCCGATCCTTGTAGGCGTCATTGGATAACGCGGCGTAGTCCTGAGAGGTGATGGTCACGGCGCGACCTCACTTGCGGAGAGGGTGATCGTAAACAGCTTGTCCTGCAGATCAGCGGCGTAGTTGCTGCGATCGGGCTCGCCACTGGCTGGGAAGTTGGGAACGCGATCTGCCTTCGGATAGACCAGATCCGGATAGTAGAGCGTATGGGCGCCACCTTCGGTCAGCGGCTTGGCGTCGACGAAGGTGAGGAAGCGGGTCTCTTCTTCGGCACCCGTCGCCTTCAGCATTGCCCCGGCACCGGTGAACTCCCACTTGCAGACGCCACGACCGTAGTAGTCCTCATCCAGCATGCGGTCCACATATAGCGTGCCGCGGTACTCGCCCTCAGCGACCTTGCGCAGCTCCACCGGTTCCTGGCTGGTGATACGTGCAGCTGTGCCGGTGGCCGGCTCGATGTGGCCGCACTGATCCTCGTTGGTGACGTCGTACTGCGCTACGCCCTTGACCAGTGCGAAATCGCCGGGGGCATCCTTCAGGCGCAGCACCAGCTCATAGGCCTTGCGCGGGGTGGGGTTGAGCTTGGCGAGGCCGCGCCCGCCCTGGGCGACATCGGCTTCAGCAGCGGCACGTTCCTGGTTCATGGCGGTCTCCGGGTTGCAGGCGGTCAATAGAAGCAGAGCAAGGCACGGAATCATCTTGTGGCGCAATGTCGGCCTCCTTGAGGGTAGGGGTTGTTGAACTGGCAGCTCATGGCACGAGCTTCTGCACAGTGGTGGTGGTTGAGAACAGCGCGTCGCGCAGATCTTCGCTGTACCCCGACGGATCTTCCTCGCCACTGGCGCCAAAGTTGGCGACAGTGTCGGCGCGCGGATAGATAAGGTTTGGGTAATAAAGCGTAAGAGGTGAGTCGCTCTCCATGCGCTCCTTGTCGACGAACGTAAGGAATCGCGTATCCGCCTCGCCGGTCGTAGCGCGCAACATCGCACCGACACCCGTCAACGTCCAATGGCAGACGCCACGCCCGTAGTAATCCTCGTCCTGCATGCGGTCGAGGTAGAACGTACCGCGGTATTCGTTCTCGTCGACCTTGTGTAGTTCCACCAACTCCTGGCTGGTGATACGGCTGGCGGTACCGGTCGCCCACAGGACCCGGCCGCAGTCCCTGTGGTTGCTGACGTCGTACTGGGCAACGCCCTCGACCACCGCGAAGGGACCGGGGGCATCCTTCAGTGTCAGCACCAGCTCGTAGCCCTGCTGCGGCGACGGGTTGAGCTTGGCCAGGCCGCGTCCACCTGCGGCGACGTCACGCTCTGCGTCCGCGTAAGGCGAGCAGGCCGTCAGCGCCATCAAGAGGCCCATCGGTACCAGATGGCGTCCATCGCGTGTCGGCGTGGCTACATCCATGGCGGCATCCTGCATCGTGCGTCCGTGTCCATATATCCTTCCCTGGTGACAGGTTTATCGATTATGGAGTGTTCTGGAAACTTGGCGCCAGCTACGGCAAGGTGTCCGCGACGGAATTTTGACGCATTCAGCGTTCGGGAGCGTCGCCGAATCGATTGCGGCACAGGCGATTCGGGGTCGGCCAGGCGATTGCGCTTCGCGTTCGACATTTCGCCGTCAATTTGTGACAACGGTCGCCAATTCACGCGACTCTCACGCAAGCGAGCATTACGCCATGAACTACACCATCCGTGCCGAAGCCATTGATGATCACGCCACCCTCCATGCACTCACCGAGGCCGCGTTCCGGAACGCTGCGCACAGCAGCCGTACCGAGCAGTTCATCGTCGACGCCCTGCGCGCGCGCGGGGAGCTGAGCGTTTCGCTGGTGGCCGAGATGGACGGGAAGGTGATCGGCCATGTGGCGGTGTCGCCGGTGACGATCAGCGATGGCAGCACGGGCTGGTTTGGCCTGGGGCCGATTTCGGTATTGCCCGCCTGGCAGGGGCAGGGCATCGGTGCGGCCCTGATGCATGCCGCACTTGAAGCACTGCGTCAGCAGGGCGCACATGGCTGTGTATTGCTGGGCGAGCCGGCCTATTACGGTCGCTTCGGCTTCTGTGCCGAGCCGGGCCTGGTGCTGCCGGGTGTGCCGCCGGAGTACTTCCAGGCACTTTGCCTGCAGCCTCCGTTGGCACAGGGCGAAGTGCAGTACTCACCGGCCTTCGAGGCGACGGCCTGATCCGGGCCTGGCACGTTTCTGCTCAGGGCGCGCGCCAGACGGTCGGTTCGGGTTGCGGCTTCGGAATGCGGTAACCGCCGATGTGTTCAAGCAGTTCATTGGTACGGCGCTGCTCGACCAGTACTTCACGCAGCAGGTTGCGCACGGCGAAGATGGCGAACGGCACCAGGATCCAGACCAGGCTGATGCCCAGCGCAAACAGGGTCAACAGGGCTTTTGCACCATCCATGCGGCATTCCTTGGTCGAAAGCAGCCACGCTAGCACGTGGCTGCTGCCGACGGATGTCAGCCGTTGTGCCGAAGGTGGATCAGCGGATACGGACGGCCTTGCGAATCCAGCGGTGAACGTCCGGTTTCGACGAAGCCCATGCGCAGGTAGAAGCCGACGGCCTGTGCGTTCTGTTCGTTGACGTCAGTACTCAGCTGCGGATGCTGGGTCAGAGCGTGCTGCAGCAGTTGCCGGCCGATGCCGGTGCCACGTACGTCCGGATCGATGAACAGCGCTTCCATGTGCGTGCCATCGATCAGCATGAAGCCCAGCGGCCGATCCTGCGCATCGACAGCAACGGTCATCGGCGCCTGCGGCAGGAAACCGGCGACTTCGGCATCGATGGCCTGGCGGTCTTCGGCACTGAGGAAGTCGTGGGTGGCGTCGACGGCGCGGCGCCAGAGGTCGACAAGAGCGGCGCCGTCGTCGGCGCGAGAGGGGCGGAGGGTGGTCATGGGTTCGCCAAGGTGCTTGCAAAGAGTGCGTAGTATGGCGCGTCCCGATCCAGCGCGCAGATGTGGATTCATCCGGCGTTGCGATGGCGGATGAAGGGGCTGTAGGTAGTGGCCTCCGCGCGCAGCGCAATGCCGTCCTCGAAATCGCTGCTGTCGTTGAAGGGCACGGTGGGCCACTGCGGCCATTGCGCCAGGCGTTCGCGGTAGTGGTGGGTTGCTGCAGCCAGTGCCTCGTCGTGGGCCAGCACGCGCTCCGGTGCCAGCCCGGAACGCACGCCGTGCACCACGTGCGGTTCCATCACGTCGAAGCCGACGTAGCGCAGGCTGTACATCAAGGGCCACAGCAGCAACCGGGTATCTCCCTCGCGGCCGTCGACTGCGCAGGCCCGTGCCGATGAGCCGGTGGTGACGCTCAGCAACGCACGCTTGCCGCGCATCGCTCCGTGCTCGTGACGCAGGCGGCTGTTGTACATCGGCCCGTACACCAGTACGCGGTCCAGCCAGCCCTTCAGGATGGCCGGCGCCGCGAACCACCACAGCGGGAACTGCAGGATCAGCAGGTCTGCGGCCCGCAGCAGTTGCAGGTGATGTTGCACATCGACGGGCAGCTGGCCCTGCTCGGCGCTGTGCCGCTGTTCGCGTTGGGCGTCGAAGTGGCCGGGATGCAGGCGATGCGGATGGTGTTCAGCCGCTTCCAGCGGATCGAAGCCCTCCGCATACAGGTCGACCACGTCCACCTGCAGCGCGTCATGCCGCAGCTGCTCGGCGGCCTGAGCGGCCAGATGTGCATTGAAGGAGCGGGGCTCGGGGTGGGCAAGCAGGATCAGGGCGCGCATGGGGCGAGGTGTTCGACGAGTGTGCGACCATCCTCGCGGTGCCGGCATGCGCCGGCAATTACGCACCTTGAGGTAACCATGGCCTTTCCCGGGGATGTCTATGCCGCCGACTGTTCGGCACGCGATGCGCTTGCGCTGATTTCAGGCAAGTGGGTGATGCTGCTGCTGCCGGCATTGGCGCAGGGCCCGCTTCGCAACGGCGCGTTGCTGCGGAAGATCGAAGGCATCTCGCAGAAGGTGCTGACCCAGACCCTGCGCCAGCTGGAGCGCAATGGGCTGGTCGAGCGGTGTGACCGGGGCAGCAGACCACTGCATGTGGAGTACCGCCTGACCGAGGTCGCGCGCGGCCTGGTCGAGACGCTGTCCGCCCTGGATCGCTGGGCCGAGCACAACTTCCCGGCGCTCGATGCGGCCCGCGAGCGCTTCGACGCGCGCTAGCGGCGCCTGCACGGTCCCGGGCGTACAATGCGCCCCCGGCGGCCATCCTGGCCCAGTTGAAAAGCGAGAACCGCCATGACCGATGTCCTGGGTGTACCGGTGCACGACGCCGATGAACACTGGATGCGCCATGCACTGGCCCTGGCCGAGCGCGCGCAGCGTGAGTTCGACGAGATTCCGGTCGGGGCGGTGCTGGTGGGCGCCGACGGCCAGCTGCTGGGCGAGGGCTGGAACCTCAACATTGCCTCGCATGACCCCAGTGCGCATGCCGAGATCGTGGCCATGCGGGCCGGTGGAAAGCTGCTGGCCAACCATCGCCTGCTTGGCAGCACGCTGTACGTGACCTTGGAGCCGTGCGCGATGTGCGCGATGGCGATCGTGCATGCGCGCGTTTCGCGCCTGGTCTACGGCGCCAGCGACCCCAAGACCGGTGCGTGCGGCAGCGTGTTCGACCTGCTCGGCGATGCCCGCCACAACCACCGGGTCGAGATCCACGGCGGGGTGCTGGCCAAGGAAGCCAGTACGCGCCTGACCAATTATTTCCGCGCCAAGCGTGGCAAGCCGCCGCTGCTGCTGGAAGACCACGTCGGCGAGGGCTGAGGGGCGAACGGGTATGATGGGCGCCTCTTTCCTTCACCGGTAGGCCGCGCGCCTGCCCAGCAACGAGGCGACACAATGGCGGACACCGGCGCGGCCAACGAACGACTGATCTGGATCGACCTGGAAATGACCGGGTTGGACACCGACAACGATTCGATCATCGAGATCGCCACCGTGGTCACCGACGCCCAGCTGAACGTACTGGCCGAAGGTCCGGAATTCGCCATCCATCATCCGCTGGAAACGCTGGAGGCGATGGACGAGTGGAACCGCAACCAGCATCGTCGTTCGGGCCTGTGGCAGCGCGTGGTGGACAGCACCACCACCCTCGGCCAGGCCGAGGCGCAGATGGTGAACTTCCTGGCGCAGTGGATCCCGGCCGGTCTTTCGCCGATGTGCGGCAACTCGATCTGCCAGGATCGCCGCTTCCTGCACCGCCAGATGCCGCGCCTGGAGAAGTACTTCCATTACCGCAACCTGGACGTGTCCACGGTGAAGGAACTGGCCAAGCGCTGGGCGCCGAGCGTGGCCGCCGGCGTCGGCAAGAACGGCAACCACACCGCGCTGAGCGACGTGCACGACTCGATCGCCGAGCTGCGCCATTACCGCCAGTTCATGGGCGCGCTGTCGGGCTTGCCCACGGCCTGAACAACAACGCCGGGCAAGGCCCGGCGCTACCGGGTGACACGCGAACTGGTAGTGCCGGCCGCTGGCCGGCAAGGCGTCGGGGCCGAACCCCTTCCCGCGGCAAGGGCTCTGACCCCTCTGTCGTGCCTCGCGACGAACCGTTCAACTCCCCGGCGCTAAGATCGGCGCCATGAACGAGCCCATCCTGCTTCCCCGCGACATTGCCCACGACGCCCGCGACTGGTCCGACCTGCAGCGGGCGGTGGCCCTGCTGGAAGCGCCGACCCTCACCGCGCGCATGGCCAATCTGGTCGGCACGCCGCTGGAGTTCGCGGTGAAGGCGCTGCCCAAGGCGGTCTCCGGCCGCATACACGGTGCGGTGCAGGCGGCGCTGTCCAAGTCCGCACAGGCGGCGCTGTGGAGCATGGACAACTCGCCCGGCAAGGGAGCGTCCACCCGCTGGCACAAGCTGGCGGCAGCCACCTCGGGCGCGGTCGGCGGGGCCTTTGGTTTCGCGGCCTTGTTCATCGAACTGCCGGTGTCGACCACCATCATGATGCGCGCCGTGGCCGACGTGGCCCGCAGCGAGGGCTTCGACCTGTCCGAGTTCAGCACCCGGCAGGCGTGCCTGGAGGTGTTCGCGCTCGGTGGCAACTCGCCGCGCGACGACGCCAGCGAGACCGGCTACTACCTGGCCCGAGGCTTCACCACCGACGTGATGCGGCATCTTTCGGCCGAACTGGCTGGGCGTGTGGTGACCGGCCGCGACCTGACCCTGGGCGTGGCACCGAAGGAAGCTGGAAAGCTGCTGGCGAAGATGGTGGAAAAGGTGGCGGCGCGCTTCGGCGTGGTGGTCACCGAGAAATTCGCCGCACAGGCGGTGCCGATCGTCGGTGCTGCCGCCGGTGCAACACTCAATACCATGTTCACCGACTACTACCAGGACATGGCGCGCGGCCACTTCATCGTGCGCCGGCTGGAGCGCAAGTACGGTGAGGATGTGGTGCGCGCCTGCTATGACCGCGTGGCGCATGGTGCGGTAAGGATCGAGCCAAGGCTGGAGTAGAGCCACGCCATGCGTGGATGAGCCCTAGTGGCGGGTGATCCTTGCCTCGAGGGAACAATTGTTTTGCCAGTGCATGCCTGTTGCCTGGCAGCCGGCATCCCCATCCTTTGCGGCACTCCCCCCGCAAGAGATTGCCGCCATGATGTTCACCCCCCACCGCCTGGGCGCGTTGACGCTGCCCAACCGCATCGTGATGCCGCCGATGACCCGCTCGCGCGCCGCCGATGGCAACGTCGCCACCGCGGAAATGGCCGCCTACTATGCGCAACGCGCCAGCGCCGGCCTGATCGTCAGCGAAGGTACCCAGATCAGCCAGCAGGGCCAGGGCTATGCCTGGACCCCGGGCATCCACAGTGCCGAGCAGGTGCAGGGCTGGCGGCAGGTGACCGATGCGGTGCACGCCGCCGGTGGCCGCATCTACGCCCAGCTGTGGCACGTCGGCCGTGTCTCGCATGTGGCCCTGCAGCCCGATGGCGCGGCGCCGGTGTCTTCCTCGGCATTGCTCGCCGAAGGCGTGAAAGTGTTCGTCGACCCGACTGGGGCGGGTCCCGAAGCCGGTGTGGGCGAGATGATCCAGCACTCGATGCCGCGCGCGCTGCGCGAGGACGAGATTCCGGGCATCGTCGCCGATTACGCGCAGGCTGCGCGCAATGCGCTGGCCGCGGGATTTGATGGTGTGGAACTGCACGGCGCCAACGGCTACCTGATCAACCAGTTCATCGATTCGCAGGCCAACCAGCGCACCGATGCCTACGGCGGCTCACTGCAGAATCGCCTGCGTTTCCTGCGCGAGGTGGTGCAGGCGGTGGTCGAGGTTGCCGGTGGCGAGCGTGTGGGCGTGCGCCTGGCGCCGCTGACTACGCTGCAGGGGGCGGTGGACGATACGCCGCAGGCGACCTATCTGGCTGCCGCACACCTGCTCGGTGAGATGGGGGTGGGCTACCTGCACATTGCCGAGGCCGACTGGGACGATGCACCGCCGATGCCGGTGGCGTTCAAGCAGGCGCTGCGCATGGTCTACCCGGGTACGCTGATCTACGCCGGCAAGTACACCGCCGAGCGCGCCGAGCAGGCACTGGCCGAAGGCTGGGCTGACCTGATCGGCTTCGGCCGGCCGTTCATCGCCAACCCGGATCTGCCCGAGCGCCTGCGTACGGGTGCGACGCTGAATCCGCCGGATCGCGCCACGTTCTTTGGCGGTGGTGCGGAGGGTTTCACTGATTACCCGGCGCTGGAAGAGAGCGTCGCTGCCTGATTCTGGAGGCTGCCGGCCAGCGGCCGGCACTGCCAGTGGGCGAGGGGTAGTGCCGGCCGCTGGCCGGCATTTCAGTCAGGCGGCGAGGGGGGGAGTGCCGGCCGCTGGCCGGCATTTCAGTCAGGCGGCGAGGGGGGTAGTGCCGGCCGCTGGCCGGCATTTCAGTCAGGCGGCGAGGGGTAGTGCCGGCCGCTGGCCGGCATTCCACTGCCGGATCACGGCTTGTCGCGCACCAGCGCATCGGCCTCGACCACACCGCCATCCTTTCCATGCAGGTACAGGTGCATGTCCTGCTGCGGGTACGGAATGTTGATGCCGGCCCTGTCATAGCCCAGCTTCAGCTGCTCCAGCAGCGTGACCTTGGTGCCGAACCAGTCGGCCGACTTCACGTAGCAGCGGATGCCGAGGTTGATGGCGTGTGCGCCCAGCTCGTAGACCACCACGTCCGGTGCGGGGGTCTGCAGCACGCGCGGGTCGGCCTTCATCAGCGCCAGCGCGGTGTCGCGTGCCAGCTGGATGTTGTCTTCGTAGCCGATGCCGATCACCAGTTCGACGCGGCGCGTCGGCTCGGCGGTGAGGTTGATGATCGGCGCGGCGGTGATCAGCGTGTTCGGAATGGTGGTGTGCTGGTTGTCGGCGCCGGTTAGCACGGTCTGGAAGATGCGCACTTCGCGCACCGTGCCGGTCTGGCCGGCCACGGTGACCACATCGCCCACGCGGAACGGACGCAGCGTCACCAGCATCACGCCCGAGGCGATGTTGGACAGCGAATCCTTCAATGCCAGACCGACCGCCAGGCCAGCGGTGCCGAGCACGGCCAGCAGCGGAGTGATCTTCACGCCGAGTGTGTCGATGGCCAGCAGCGCCACGATCACCAGTGAGGTGGCATAGACCACGTTGCGCAGGAAGCTTCCCAGCATCGGGTCCACACCCATGCGCGCAGTGGCGCGCGGCATTGCATTGGACAAGCGACGTGCCACCCACAGGCCCACCAGCAGCACCACGATCGCGGCCAGCAACGGCACGCCGTAGGTTTCCAGCAGGCGTTCCCAGTCGAGCGAGTGGAACCAGGGCGTTGCGGCGGGGGCGGCGGGTGCTGCTGCGGCGATCATGCGGAAGTCCTTTGCTGAGAAACGGTGTCTGCGTGGGGCAGGTGCACGCCAGAAACACGAAGCCCCGCAGAGGCGGGGCTTGCATGCAGCAGCAGTATCGGCCGACGCCGATGAACACGACGTCAGCCTGTAGCCATCACGGCATCAGCCGTTGGCCTTCAGCTTGGCCAGGCGCAGCCAGGTATCGACCACGGTGTCCGGGTTCAGCGACACCGACTCGATGCCTTCCTGCATCAGCCATTCGGCCAGATCCGGGTGATCGGACGGGCCCTGGCCGCAGATGCCAACGTACTTGCCCTTGGCACGTGCTGCCTTGATCGCCATCGACAGCAGCTTCTTCACTGCCGGGTTCCGCTCGTCGAACAGGTGCGCAACGATCGAAGAGTCGCGGTCCAGGCCCAGGCTCAGCTGGGTCAGGTCGTTGGAGCCGATCGAGAAGCCGTCGAAGATCTCCAGGAACTCATCGGCGAGCAGTGCGTTGGACGGCACTTCGCACATCATGATGATCTTCAGGCCGTTCTCGCCCTGCTTCAGGCCGTTCTGTTCCAGCACCTCGACGACCTTGCGGCCTTCTTCCAGGGTGCGCACGAACGGAATCATGACCCACAGGTTGTCCAGGCCCATTTCGTTGCGCACGCGCAGCACGGCCTTGCACTCCAGCGCGAAGGCGGCCGAGAAGCTCGGGTCGACGTAACGGCTGGCGCCGCGGAAGCCGATCATCGGGTTCTCTTCGTGCGGCTCGTAGTTGCTGCCGCCGATCAGGTTGGCGTACTCGTTGGACTTGAAGTCCGACAGGCGCACGATCACCGGGTTCGGTGCAACCGAGGCGGTGAGAGTGGCGATGCCTTCGGCCAGGCGGTCGACGTAGAAGCTGACCGGATCACCGTAGCCGGCGATCTTCTCATCGATCTTCTTCTTGGTCGCCGCGTCCTGGCGGTCGTATTCCAGCAGTGCGTTCGGGTGGATGCCGATGTGGCTGGCGATGATCATTTCCAGGCGGGCCAGGCCGATGCCGGCGTTCGGCAGCTGGCCGAAGTCGAAGGCACGTTCCGGGTTGGCCACGTTCATCATGATCTTCAGCGGGGCCGGCGGCATGTTGCCCAGATCGGTGGTGGTGCGCTCGAAGCCGAGCTTGCCTTCGTAGATGAACCCGGTATCGCCTTCAGCGCAGCTGACGGTGACCAGCTGGCCATCTTCAATGACCTTGGTGGCGTTGCCCGAACCGACCACGGCGGGCACGCCCAGCTCGCGCGCGATGATCGCGGCGTGGCAGGTGCGGCCACCACGGTTGGTGACGATGGCCGAAGCGCGCTTCATCACCGGTTCCCAGTCCGGGTCGGTCATGTCGGCGATCAGCACGTCGCCCGGCTGCACGCGGTTCATGTCGTCCAGCGTCTTGACCACGCGGGCCACGCCCGAACCGATCTTGGCGCCGACGGCGCGGCCTTCGGCCAGCACGTTGCCGCCCTTTTCGGTCAGCGCGAAGCGCTCGATCTGGGTGGCGTGGCTGCGCGACTTCACCGTCTCCGGGCGCGCCTGCACGATGAACAGCTTGCCGCTGACACCGTCCTTGGCCCACTCAATGTCCATCGGGCGGCCGTAGTGCTTTTCGATGACCAGCGCCTGCTTGGACAGTTCCTGCACGTCCTCGTCGCTGATCGAGAAGGTGTTGCGCAGTTCGACCGGAGTGTCCTCGATCCTGACGCGCTCACCCGGGACATCCGAATACACCATGCGGATCGCCTTGCTGCCGAGCGAGCGGCGCAGGATCGCCGGCTTGCCGGCCTGCAGGGTGGGCTTGTAGACGTAGTACTCGTCCGGATTGACCGCACCCTGCACGACCATTTCGCCCAGGCCGAACGAAGAGGTGACGAACACCACGTCGCGGAAGCCGGACTCGGTGTCCAGGGTGAACAGCACGCCGGAGGAACCGACGCCCGAACGCACCATCAGCTGCACGCCGGCGGACAGGAACACGTCCTCATGCTTGAAGCCGTGGTGGACGCGGTAGGCGATGGCACGGTCGTTGTACAGCGAGGCGAACACTTCCTTGACCTTGTGCACGACATCGTCGGCACCGGTGACGTTGAGGAAGGTTTCCTGCTGGCCGGCGAAGGAGGCATCCGGCAGATCCTCGGCGGTGGCCGAGGAACGCACGGCCACGGCCACGTCGCCGCCGCCGTTGTCGGCGCTCAGCTTGGCGTAGGCGGTGCGGATGTCCTGGTCCAGCTGCGGCTGCAGCGGCGCATCGATCACCCAGCTGCGGATTTCCTTGCCGGCGGCGGTCAGCGCGTTGACGTCCTCGACGTCCAGCGTGGCCAGCTTGTCGAAGATGCGCTTGGACAGGTCGTTGTGCGCTATGAAGTCCTTGAAGGCTTCAGCGGTGGTGGCATAACCGCCCGGCACCGAAACGCCCAGACCGGCCAGGTTGCCGATCATCTCGCCCAGGGACGAATTCTTGCCGCCTACGCGGGCCAGATCGGCCAGACGCAGTTCGTGCAACCACAGGATGTTCTCGTTCAAGCGCGATGCTCCGTTTGGCCATCGCCCGAGGCGGGCTGAGTGGCCGCGTCCGTAGGAAGAAGCCGATATGATGCCGGGCAGACCACTGTCGGCACAAGCTTGTGCTGGCGGCCTTTTTAAGCTTCGTAGGGGGTAAAAGCGCGCATGTCGACCATCCGCCCGGTGTTCTACGTTTCCGATGGAACCGGTATCACCGCTGAAACCATTGGGCATAGCCTGCTCACCCAGTTCTCCGGGTTCAGCTTCATTACCGACCGCATGTCGTTTGTCGACGACCCCGAAAAAGCGCGTGAAGCCTGTGCCCGGATCCAGGCGGCAGGGGAGCGGTACCAGGTCCGGCCGATCGTGGTGAACTCCTGCGTGGACCAGAGCCTGAGCCTGATCCTGGCCGACAGCGGGGCGCTGATGCTGGATGTGTTCGCGCCGTTCATCGAGCCGCTGGAGCGTGAACTGGCCAGCCCGCGCCTGGCCCGGGTCGGCCAGGCCCACGGCATGGTCGACTTCGACACCTACCACCGCCGCATCAACGCGATGAACTTCGCCCTGACCCACGATGACGGTATCGCGGTGAACTACGACGATGCCGACGTGATCCTGGTGGCGGTGTCGCGCGCCGGCAAGACGCCCACCTGCATCTACCTGGCCCTGCATTACGGCGTGCGTGCGGCCAACTACCCGCTGACCGACGAGGACCTGGAAAGCGATCGCCTGCCGCCACGCCTGCGCAATTACCGGCGCAAGCTGTTCGGCCTGACCATCGACCCGGACCGCCTGCAGCAGATCCGCCAGGAGCGCCGCCCGAACTCGCGCTACGCCAACCTGGAGACCTGCAAGCGCGAGGTGGCCGCGGCCGAGGTGATGTTCCAGATGGAGCGGATCCCGACGCTGAGCACCACCCATACCTCGATCGAGGAGATTTCCAGCAAGGTGCTGGCCACGCTGGGGCTGCAGCGCGAGTTGTATTGATTCCGGTGGAGCCGGTAGAGCCGGCCGCTGGCCGGCTGATCGATGGACCCTCGGCCGCGATATTGCGCTGCCGGCCAGCGGCCGGCACTACCCCAGGGCTTGGCTTGCGCATGTACGCCCCCACGTTGAAGCACCAACGTGTAGGATCGACCCATGGCCCGAGCCTTGCCCCGTACCGAACGCATTCCCCGCCTGAGCCGGTTGAGCTGGCTCATGGGCCTGTACGCGGAGAACTATCGCCATCTGGTGCGCCTGTTCGAACCGGCCGGACTGGTGGCGGGCAGCTACATCTCCTCGATCGGCGACGGCCTGGATGTCCGCCTGGACGTGATCGAGTGCCACCGCTACACGGTGGAGCTGCGGCTGACCTACGACCTGGCCGACCCGGTCACCGGCGAGCCCGATCCGTCGGCCTACGTGCGCCTGTACCGTGACGCGCGCCAGGCCGAAACCACCCATTGCTATGTCGGCCGCCGCTGGCAGGACACCATGGGCCTGTACCCGCCGCCGGCGGAACTGATCAGCCACCGCATGCGGATGAACACCTTCCTCGGCAAGTGGCTGGAATACCTCGCCGAGCGCGGCCACGGCGTGGCCACCCTGCGCCGCGATCCTGATGGCGCCACTGCGGCTGCCGAACGCCGCCTGTCGCTGGTGCGCTGATCGGCCATAATCCACGGCTGACCTGCCGCTGGATGCTGCCCATGCCGTACACCCCGATCGTCGCCACCCTGGGCTACGTGCTGTCGCCCGATCGTCGCCAGGTGCTGATGATCCACCGCAACACCCGGCCCGGTGACCACCACCTGGGCAAGTACAACGGGCTGGGCGGCAAGATCGAACCAACCGAAGACGTTGCGGCAGGCATGCGCCGCGAGATCGCCGAGGAAGCCGGCATCGACTGCACCGGCATGCGCCTGCGCGGCACCATCAGCTGGCCGGGTTTCGGCAAGCACGGCGAGGACTGGCTGGGCTTCGTGTTCGTCATCGACAGTTTCGAAGGCACCCCGCACGGCGGCAACCATGAAGGCACGCTGGGGTGGGTGGACCTGGACAAGCTGGACACGCTGCCGATGTGGGAGGGCGACCGCAACTTCCTGCCGCTGGTGTTCGACGCCGACCCGCGCCCCTTCCACGGCGTGATGCCGTACCAGGACGGCCGCATGGTCAGCTGGTCCTACAGCCGGCTTTAAGCCGGCGAATCGGGAGGGGGGCGATCTTTCGAGTGGGGATCAACCTTCCAGGTGGGTGCCAACCTTGGTTGGCACGCTCTTCCGGTTCATTAACACCCGGGCAATATTGACGAATGAAAATTACCCGGGCAATATTCGCGCATCACCTCCGATGCCATTGCCATGCCTGCGTCCCGACTCCCTCCCTTCAGTTGCTTCGACGGCCACCGCCTGGTCGCTTCCGGTACACCGGAAGTGGCAGCGCTTGCGCTGAAGCAGCTGCGTGCCGGCAACGCTGCCGGTCCGCTGCTTGTGTTCGACAACGCTACCGGCCGCACCCGTGATTTCGATACGCGCGGCAGTGACGCAGAACTGCTGGCGCGGGTCGTCGAAGCCTTTCCCGCCGCCGTCGAGGCGGATGCCGACGCTACTGCCGAAGAGGCGCCGGCAACTCCGCGTGGCCGCGGCCGCCCCAAGCTGGGCGTGGTCGCACGCGAAGTGACCCTGCTGCCCCGCCACTGGGCGTGGCTGGCCGAGCAGCCCGGCGGGGCCTCGGTAGTGCTGCGCAAGCTGGTGGAGGCGGCCAGCCGTGCTGGTGCCGACAAGGACCGGCGGCGCCGCCACAGCGAGCGTGCCTATCACTTCCTGCAGACCATCGCCGGAGACCTCCCGGGTTTCGAGGAGGCCATCCGTGTGCTGTTCGCGCACGACCGGGCAGGCCTGGAAATGGCCTTGCGCAGCTGGCCCGAGGATGTGCGCAATCACGCCCTGCGCCTGGCCTTCGATGATTCTTCGGACCACGCAGACGGCTGAGCCACTGCGCCGTTGCTGAGCGGCGGCGCCACCTGATCGCGGGCCACGGCCGCCCGCTCCCCTTTGCTTGCTTTGCTGGCGGAAACGCCGGGCAGGGCAGCGCCTTGCCCAGAGAACCCCATGGACACCCCCGCACATCCCATCCCCCCGGTCGCGCCGCCCCTCTGGCACACCTATCTGAACCTGCTGCTGCCGATGCTGCTGACCAACGCATTGCAGCTGGCCGCAGGCACGCTGGACAACATCTACCTCGGCCATCTGCTGGGTACGCAGGCGGTGGCCGCCGCCGCAGCGTTCTTCCCTGTCTTCTTCCTGCTGCTGGCCCTGGTAATGGGTCTGGCGACCGGTGCGATGGTGCTGATCGGCCAGGCCTGGGGCGCGGGCCGGCCGCAACAGGCTCGCGCGGTGGCCGGCAGTGCGGTGGCACTGATCCTGTTGTTGTCAGTGCTGGTGATGGCAGTGGGCGGCGGTTTCGCTCCAGAGCTGCTGGTGGCACTCGGTACGCCGGCGCCGATCCTCGGCGAATCCATCGTCTATGCCCGTGTCCTGCTGCTGGCGGTACCGGTGTTCTTCCTGCTGTGGCTGGCCACTGCGGTGAGCCGTGCGGTGGGCGATGCCAGAACGCCGCTGCATGCGCTGCTGCTGGCCACAGTGGTCGGCCTGCTGTGCACGCCGCTGCTGATCCTGGGCTGGGCCGGCCTGCCGCAGCTGGGCGCGGCCAGTGCGGCAGTCTCGGCGGCGCTCGCCTCGCTGCTGGCCCTGGCCTGGCTGATGTGGCGGTGGCAGCGGATGGGGCACCCGTTGGCCCCGGGGCATGAGTTGCTGCAAGCCATCCGCTTTGATGGAGCGCTGATCCGTTCGATGCTGCGCATCGGCATACCGTCTTCGTTGCAGATGCTCAGCCTGGCCATTGCCGAAATCGTGCTGCTGGGCTGGATCAACCGCTATGGCTACACGGCCACGGCCGCCTACGGTGCGGTCAACCAGTTGATGAGCTGGGTGCAGCTGCCGGCGATGTCGCTGGGCATCACTGCCACCATCCTCGCGGCGCATGCGATGGGCGCGGGGCGTACGGCACGGCTGCCGGCCATCGCACGCACAGGCGTGCTGCTTGGACTGGCGATGCTGAGCGGGGTGGTGGTGCTGGTTGTGGCGCTGGCGCCCTGGCTGACCGGCCTGATCCTGGCGGCGACCGACGTGCGCGAACTGGCCGCGTTGCAGTTGCGCACCGTGGTGTGGGGCGTGCTGGCGATGGGAGGCAGTGCGGTGCTGGTCGGAGTGATGCGCGGCAGCGGCACGGTGCTGTTGCCGGCATTGCTGGGCATGGCTGCCGTGTTGCTGCTGGAGCTGCCGTTGGCGATGTGGCTGCAGTCCCGGCACGGTCTGGCCGGGCTGTGGTGGGCATGGCCGCTGGGGTTGCTGGCCATGCTGGTGATGCAGGTGTTCTGTTTCGCGCATTGGCGGCGCCGGGTGCAGGCTGGGTAGTGCCGGCCGCTGGCCGGCAATCCGCAATGGCCGGAGCAGCCGGCCAGCGGCCGGCTCTACCACTCGATCGGATCGCATCCGGCGCGGATGCAGGTGTTCTGCTTTGTTCGCTGGCGGCCGGGCGCAGGCAGGGTAGTGCCGGCCGCTGGCCGGCAATCCGCAATGGACGGAGCAGCCGGCCAGCGGCCGGCTCTACCACTCGGACGGATCGCATCCGCCGCGGATGCAGGTGTTCTGTTTTGCTCGTTGGCGGCCGGGTGCAGGCCGGGTAGTGCCGGCCGCTGGCCGGCAATCCGCAATGGACGGAGCAGCCGGCCAGCGCCCGGCTCTACCACTCGGTCGGATCGCATCCGGCGCGGATGCGGGTGTTCTGTTTTGCTCGCTGGCGACCGGTGCAGGCCGGGTAGTGCCGGCCGCTGGCCGGCAATCCGCAATGGCCGGAGCAGCCGGCCAGCGGCCGGCTCTACCACTCGGACGGATCGCATCCGGCGCGGATGCAGGTGTTCTGTTTTGCTCGCTGGCGGCCGGGTGCAGGCAGGGTAGTGCCGGCCGCTGGCCGGCAATCCGCAATGGCCGGGGCAGCCGGCCAGCGGCCGGCTCTACCACTTCAGTGCCGCTGTGCCAGCAGCAGGTGGAAGTGCTTTTCTCGGGTCTGGCCGTCATTGCCGGCTGCGGATTCGCGGTGGCTGCGCCAGGCCGAGACGCGGAAGCCCGATACCCGCAGCGCCAGCTCCACCGTGTCCAGCTCATGCAGCTGGAAGTCGGCGGCGAATGGCAGGCTGCGCATGAAGCTGGCATCGCCGAAGGCCAGGCACAGGCGGCCGCCCCGGCGCAGCACCCGCGCCAGTTCGTCCAGCACCGGGGCCAGGTTCGGCCAGAAGTACAGGGTGTTGACCGCCAGCGCGGCATCCATCGCGGCATCGGCGACCGGCAGTGCATGGGCGTCGCCGTGTCGCATCGCCGCACGTTCGGCCACCCCGGCGTCGGCCAGCCGCTGGTTGCCGGCCTCGACCATGGCCGTGGACAGCTCGATGCCCAGATAGTGGCTGCCGGTGGCCTGCAGCATCAGTGGCGCGAAGGCCGCATTGCCCGGGCCGACCTCCAGGACCCGTTCGCCGGCACCGACGGCCAGCAGCCCGATTGCGGCCAGGTTGAGTGCGCCGTTGCTGTGGTTCATCGAGTCGGCCACCGCCAGCGCGGCCTCGCCGTGGGGCTGCCGCAGCTGTGCGGCCAGGGTGGGAGCATCCAGCATCATCATCGTCCGTTGCAGAGTTTCGGACGTGGCGGCGGCGGGTCCGCCGGTGACCATAGCGCCGACCCTGTGGCTTGGGAAGTAGGGAAACCCCGCTTCCGGGTGATGAGGAAATGTCCAGCGTCGCAGTCGGTGAGATCTGGTTGTCCACAGGGGGTGTGGATTACGCGTGGGCAACTTTGTGGATAAGCCGCGACAGGCGCCACCCCCCTAGGCTGTCAAGATGGGTGGCGAAAAATTCACCGCTGGTGAGGGCAGGTGAGGGAGCGGTGAAGGCGGGTCCTGCCAGTGCTGTCGCCAGCGGCGGCGCTCGCGGTAACCTGTGGGCCTTGATGCTCCGTGAGACCCCATGAAACGTCACTTCTCGATGCTGCGCGAATTCCAGCTGGCCGACTGGTTCACCCTGGCCAATGCTTTCTGCGGCACCGGTGCGGTCTTTGCCGCGATGCGCTTCCTGCAGGACGGCGAGCGTGGCTACCTGCTGTTCGGCATGGCGTTGATCCCGCTGGCCTTCATCTTCGACGCGCTCGACGGGCGCATCGCGCGCTGGCGCAAGTCCAGTTCCACCCTGGGCCGCGAGCTGGACTCGCTGTCGGACGTGATCTCCTTCGGCGTGGCGCCGGCGGCGCTGGCCTATGCCTGCGGCATGCAGGGCGGCTGGGACTGGCTGGTGCTGAGCTACTTCGTCTGCTGCGGTGTCAGCCGC
Organism: Stenotrophomonas sp. YJH_SMC_120; assembly: GCF_059368675.1. NCBI lineage: Bacteria > Pseudomonadati > Pseudomonadota > Gammaproteobacteria > Lysobacterales > Lysobacteraceae > Stenotrophomonas > Stenotrophomonas sp. YJH_SMC_120. Next base: position 18,575 of record NZ_JCAFRY010000017.1, on the reverse strand, counting down.
CTGGCACGCTACAACGTCACTGCCGAGGCGCTGGCCGGCGACGAGGGCAAGGTCACGTATTTCGAGGGCACCCCGATCCCGACCAGCCTGGTGCTGGTGATCGTACTGGCGATTGCCGCCGGTACCGATGCCATCGGCCAGAACATCTGGTTCGGCCAGTGGCAGATCGGCCCGTGGCAGCTGCACCCGATGGTGCTGTTGTTCGCCTTGTCCGGGTCGCTGATGATCAGCAAGACCCTGCGTATCCCCAAGCCATGAGCCAGCCCAGCGGAGGCCTGCAATGACCAGCTCGGCCCACGACGCCGGCAGCAGCGATTTCGAGACCCTGGCCCGGCAGTACTTCGGCGCCTGGGGCGATGCCCTGCGTCATGCGAGCACGCCCGGCGCACCCGCCGGTGACGACCCCGGCAGCTGGCAGCGGTTGTTCGACTGGTGGGGCCAGCTGTTGCCCGAGCAGGCGCAGGGCGCACCGGAAGATGCCGTGCGCCGGTTCCGGGAGCAGGCGGGCAGCTGGTACGGCACCATGCAGGAGGTCGCCGCACGATTTGCCGGCCGCGACGCCAGCAGTGCCGATGTGGCCCAGGCCTGGCGCGAGGCGGTGCAGGGGCAGGGCGATGGCATGCTGCAGTGGATGCTGCAGGGCGCCCGTGGCAGCACCCACGCCGGCGCCACCGTGCCCGAATTCGCCGCATGGCTGCAGCAGTTCCAGCTGCAGGCGGGCCCGTGGCTGCAGAGCCCGGCGTTCGGCCCCGGCCGCGAGCACCAGGCGCGCTGGCAGGCGCTGCTGCGGGCGCAGGAGGAGTACCAGCAGCATTCGCGCGCCTACGTTGATCAGATCAGGCAGGCGTTGGACGAGGCCTTCGCGTTGTTCGAGCAGCGTCTGGCCGAGCACGAACAGCCCGGCAGCCAGTTGACCAGCGCCCGCGCGATGTTCGACCTGTGGATCGAAGTGGCCGAGGAGGCCTACGCCAAGGTCGCCATGTCCGAACCGTTCCAGCAGGTGTACGCCTCGCTGGGCAACGCGCAGATGCGCCTGCGCGCCGGCCTGCAGCGCGAGGTGGAACAGATGAGTGAGCGTATCGGCCTGCCGACCCGCAGCGAGATGGACGCCGCGCATCGCCGTATTGCCGAACTGGAGCGCAGCCTTCGCCGCCTGCAGGCACAGGTGGCGGTGCTGGCGGGGACCGCCGCGGTCGATCCGGTGTCGCAGCCGGCACCGGCGAAGGTGAAGCCGGCCGCGCGCAAAGCCGCGAAGAAGGCCGCGCCGGCGAAGAAGGCGCCTGCAAAGAAGGTGTCTGCGAAGAAGGCTGCGTCTCGCGCGTCCACTCGGGCGCGTGACCGATGAAAGGACCGCTGGGCTTCAACGCCGATGACCTGATGCAGGAAACCCTGGCCATGCAGCGCAAGCTGATGGAAGGGCTGAAGCTGCTGCCGCAGGTGGAAGACGTGGACTATGGCGTGACCGCGCGCGAGGAAGTCTGGCGTGACGGCAAGGTGGTGCTGTACCGCTTCGTCGGCGAACAGGCACCGACCCGGCGCACACCGCTGCTGATCGTCTACGCGCTGGTCAACCGGCCGTACATGGTCGACCTGCAGGCCGACCGTTCGCTGGTGCAGAAGCTGCTGGCGCTGGGCCAGGACGTGTACGTGCTGGACTGGGGCTACCCGGATAGGTCCGAACGCTTCCAGACCCTGGAGGACTACCTGCTGCGCTACATCGACGGCGCGGTCGATGCGCTGCGTGCGCGCAGTGGTGGCCCGGTGGACCTGCTGGGTATCTGCCAGGGCGGCGTGTTCGCACTCTGCTACGCCGCGCTGCGCCGGCAGAAGCTGGGCAAGCTGATCACCATGGTCACCCCGGTCGACTTCCAGACGGCTGACAACATGCTCTCGCATTGGGCGCGGCAGGTGGACGTGGACCTGCTGGTCGACACGCTGGGCAACATCCCGGCCGACCTGATGAATGCCAGTTACCTGATGCTCAAGCCATTCCGCCTGAACGTGCAGAAGTACGTCGGCCTGCTCGACATCCTCGATGACAAGGCCGCGCTGGAGGATTTCCTGCGCATGGAGAAGTGGATCTTCGATTCACCGGACCTGGCGGGCGAGGCGTTCCGCGATTTCATCAAGCAGTTCTATCAGGGCAATGGGCTGGTGAACTGCACGGTGCGGATCGGCGAGGAAGCGGTGGATCTGTCGCAGGTGACGCTGCCGGTGCTGAACATCTATGCCGAGCAGGACCATCTGGTGCCACCGGATGCCTCTCGCGCGATGCGCGGGCGTTTGGGCACGGACGACTACACCGAGTCCAGTTTCCGTGGTGGGCATATTGGTATCTACGTGTCCGGCCGCGCGCAGCGCGAAGTACCGGCCACGATCAATGGCTGGTTGAAAGCGCGCGATCTGTAGAGTCGAGCCATGCTCGACTGACTTGGGGGTGATGATGTACCGGATTTTGTTGATTCTTGCGGCACTGCTGACAGCACCACTTGCCCACGCTGCACCCAGTACGGATGCACGCCGGGAGATCGCCCAGCTGATCGCCAGCCTGGACGGCTCCCAGTGCCGTTTCCAGCGCAATGGCAGCTGGTACGACGGCAGCGACGCGCGCGCGCACCTGCAGCGCAAGTACGATTACCTGCTGAAAAAGGGCATGGTGGACAGCGCCGAGCAGTTCATCGAGCGCGCTGCCAGCCAGAGCAGCATGAGTGGCAAACCCTACCGCATCCAGTGTCCGGGGCAGCCTGAACAGACCGCAGCCGCCTGGTTCGGCGCACGCCTGCAGGCCCTGCGCCACCGCACGCCGTAGACATGGGGGCGGTGTAGAGTCGAGCCATGTTCGACTGCCTTGTCCGTTTCCCGGAGCTGCCGCCATGAACACCACGCCCAAAACGCTGTCGCGCTCATTGAACGACCGCATGATTGCCGGCGTGATGGGCGGTATTGCCCATCGCTTCGGCTGGAATGCGACCCTGCTGCGGGTGATCTACGTGCTGGTTTCGCTGGCCTCCGCCGCCTTCCCTGGCATCCTGGTCTACCTGATCCTGTGGCTCCTGATCCCCAACGAGGCCGATTGAAGACTGGAGCAACGCCCTGGCCGATCTGGCTGCGCGCGCTGCAGGTGCTGGGCGCGGTGTGGACGTTACCCAATTCCCTGCTCGGCGTGATCGGCGGCCTGGCCGGCATGCTCGGCGGCGCGACATTGCGCTGGAGCGGCCGTGACTGCGCGCTGGTGTTCGACCACTGGCCGTGGGGGCCAGGCGGGGCGATCACCTTGGGGAACGTGATCCTGCACACCGGCCATGACCTGGGCATTTCCTGCCGCACCTATGCGCATCAGGCAGGGTGGGGCGTGGAGCCGCTGATCCGGCTGGATGATCACGAACGGGCGCACGTGTACCAGTACATGGTGCTGGGCCCGCTGTACCTGCCGGTGTACCTGCTGTGCGGCGGGGTGAGTGCGCGCAATCCGTTCGAACGGGCGGCCGATCATTTCGCCCGGTTCGGGCGTGGCTGGTGGCCGTAGTTTCCAGCCAACGGCGCAGCCCCTCGTGGGTGGTCGTGTAACGCGTTTCATGTGATTGGGCCGGGCGGGGTGGGTGCGCGGGACACGCCGTAAACCCGTCCCTGGGGGCTCGATGGCGCCTTGCTCGTGTGCGCAGTCCTGCGCACACGGCAAGACCGGGGTTGGGCGTCCTGCCCAACCCGCCCGAGGCATGCCTCGGGCCCATGGCGCCAACGGTCCCGCGAACCCACCCCGCCCGGCCCCTGACAGTTTCCGTGCGCGTCCAGCCACGGAGAAGAAATAGAACAGCAGAAGCGGATCGCGCGCTGCGCTTGCTCGCGAGCGGGGCATGGCTTGGCTTGGCTTGGCTCTACAGGAAGCAACAAATCAGCCGGCCAAGCTGTTTTTGCTTTTGATCTTCTTTTTTCTTTTCCGTGGGTGAACGTGCCCGAAAAACTGTCAGGGGCCGGGCGGGGTGGGTGCGCGGGACCGTTGGCGCCATGGGCCCGAGGCATGCCTCGGGCGGGTTGGGCAGGACGCCCAACCCCGGTCTTGCCGTGTGCGCAGGACTGCGCACACGAGCAAGGCGCCATCGAGCCCCCAGGGACGGGTCCACGGCGTGTCCCGCGCACCCACCCCGCCCGGCCCAATCACATGAAACGCGTTACACGACCACCCACGAGGGGCTGCGCCGTTGGCGGGAATCCGCCACGGATTCGTTAGCCGGAAGTTAAAGATCCGTAAGCATTCTGCTGCGATCCCGCAGTCATCTGCATGCAACCGATCGTCATTAGCCTTCGTGACGTTCCAGTCAGGTTCGACGCGGTAAGCTCTCCCTTGATGAGCTCGCAGCATCGTTCATCGAGTGCAGTACGCAGTAGCGATTTGGAGGAATACATCACATGGCAATCGTTCTTTATGTCGGTGGTAGCAAGGATGGCGAGAAGGGCGTGGTGCCCTACGGCTTCAGCAAATCCCGCGCCGACACCGCGCTGGGGCCGGAGTTCTACACGGAGCGGTTCATGGAACTGCAGGGTGTCGGCAAGGTCCGCCTGATGGCCCTGGAAGGCATGCGTGACGAGATCGTCATGCAGCGCGCCGCCCGCCACTACCGCTGACCTTCGCAACACGCGGCAGGGCGCGCCCACCATCGCGCGCCCGCGCCGGCATCCCAGCCCAGGGCCAGTCCGAGCCCTCTCTCCGCCAGGATGCCGGCGTCCACTCCGGCCCCGCCGCTGAACCTCGCCCCCTGTCAATGCCTTGTCCGGCTCCGTCGTGGATTGCCAGAATGGGATCTTCCCGTACCGCGGCACAGACCTGAAGCAATGCACGACGCCAAGAACGCCCAGAGCGCGCTCGCCCAGCAGATCGCCCAGACCATCGCCGACGAGATCGGTGCCCAGTCCGCCCAGGTGCGCGCCGCCGTCGGCCTGCTCGACGAGGGCGCCAGCGTTCCGTTCATCGCGCGCTACCGCAAGGAAGTGACCGGGGGCCTGGACGACACCCAGCTGCGCAACCTGGAAACCCGGCTGACCTACCTGCGCGAGCTGGAGGAGCGCCGTGCGGCGGTGCTGGCCAGCATCGGCGAGCAGGGCAAGCTCAGCGACGAGCTGCGCAACGACATCCTGGCCGCCGACACCAAGAGCCGGCTGGAAGACCTGTACCTGCCGTACAAGCCCAAGCGCCGTACCCGCGCCCAGATCGCCCGCGAGGCCGGTCTCGAGCCGCTGGCCGATGGCCTCCTAGCCGATCCCACGCAGGACCCGCAGGCCTTCGCGGCCGCCTTCGTCAACACCGACAAGGGCGTGGCCGACACCAAGGCCGCGCTGGAAGGTGCGCGCGCGATCCTGATGGAGCGCTGGGGCGAGGACGCCGCGCTGGTCGGCGAGCTGCGCACCTGGCTGGGAGAGACCGGCGTGATCCGTGCCAGCGTGGCCGAGGGCAAGGAAACCGAAGGCGCCAAGTACCGTGACTATTTCGAACATGCCGAATCTCTGGCGAAGATTCCTTCGCACCGGTTGCTGGCGCTGTTCCGCGCGCGCCGCGAAGAGATCCTGTTCCTGGAACTGGACCCGGGCAGCGATGCCGAGGCCGGCCACCAGTACGCCGAAGGCCGCGTGGCGCGCAGGGCCGGCATCGCCGACCGGGGCCGCGCCGCCGATCGCTGGCTGCTGGACGCCTGCCGCCTGACCTGGCGCGCCAAGCTGCACACCCATCTGCTGCTGGACCTGTTCAACCAGGCCCGCGAGAAGGCCGAGGCTGAGGCCATCGCGGTGTTCGGCGACAACCTGAAGGATCTGCTGCTGGCCGCACCGGCGGGCCCGAAGACCGTGCTTGGGTTGGACCCGGGCATCCGCACCGGCTGCAAGATCGCCGTGGTCGATGCCACAGGCAAGCTGGTGGCCACCGACACCATCTACCCGCATGAGCCACGTCGCCAGTGGGACCAGTCGGTGCAGACGATCACGCAACTGTGCGCCAACCACAACGTTGAACTGATCGCGATCGGCAACGGCACCGCCAGCCGCGAAACCGACAAGCTGGCCGGCGAAGCGATCAAGGCTGCCGCCAACCCGAAGCTGCAGAAGGTCGTGGTCAGCGAGGCGGGCGCCTCGGTGTACTCGGCCTCCGAGTTCGCGGCCAAGGAGTTCCCGGGGCTGGATGTGTCGCTGCGTGGCGCGGTGTCGATCGCGCGTCGCCTGCAGGACCCGCTGGCCGAACTGGTCAAGATCGAACCCAAGGCGATCGGTGTCGGCCAGTACCAGCACGATGTGGACCAGTACCGGCTGGCACGGGCGCTGGATGCGCGCGTGGAGGACTGCGTGAACGCCGTGGGCGTGTACGTGAACACCGCATCGGCCGCGCTGCTGTCGCGGGTGTCCGGCCTGTCGGCCACGGTGGCCGAGAACATCGTGCGCCATCGTGACGAGAACGGCCCGTTCAAGCGCCGCAAGGATCTGCTGAAGGTCGCGCGCCTGGGCGAGAAGACCTTCGAACAGTGCGCCGGCTTCCTGCGCATCGCCGACGGCGACCAGCCGCTGGATGCTTCGGCGGTGCACCCCGAAGCCTATCCGGTGGTCGAGCGCATCGTGGCCAGCACCGCACGCCCGATCAAGGCGCTGATCGGTGATGGCAGCTTCCTGCGTGGCCTGAAGGCCGAGCAGTTCACCGATGACACCTTCGGCTTGCCGACCGTGCGCGACATCCTGAAGGAACTGGAGAAGCCGGGCCGCGACCCGCGTCCGGAGTTCAAGGCTGCGCGCTTCGCCGAAGGCGTCGAGGACATCAAGGACCTGCGCGAGGGCATGGTGCTGGAAGGCGTGGTGAGCAACGTGGCGGCCTTCGGTGCCTTCGTCGATATCGGCGTGCACCAGGACGGCCTGATCCACATTTCGGCGCTGTCCGACACCTTCGTGAAGGACCCGCGTGATGTGGTCAAGGCTGGCGATATCGTCAAGGTGAAGGTGCTGGAGGTGGACGTGGCGCGCAAGCGCATCGCCCTGACCCGGCGCCTGGACGATACCCCCGGGCAGGCCACCAGCCGCCCGGGCCAGCGTGATGAGCGCGGCCATGGGCAGGGTCCGCGCCGGGATGCAGGCGGCCAGAACCGCGGGCCGAACCGGGGCCAGGGCAATGGTGGCCGTCCCGCCGCGTCCGCGCCCCCGGCCAACAACGCCCTGGCCGAGGCCTTCGCCCGCGCCAAGCGTAGTTGAGGACCGTGTTCCCCGTCACGCTTGATTCGTGGCGGGGGACTTGTCGATTTTCCCCGTGATTGCGCACACTTGCGCTTGAGGGGAGGCGTCCGGCCACCCCGCTGTCGCTGGGGAGGGCCATGACGCCAGCAGGACCCGTCGTCTTCGTTGAGGTCTGCAGCGTCGCGCTGCGGCCGCTGCCTGCCTGCGCGGGCCGGGGGCAGCGGTGATGGCGGGCCAGGGCACCAACGGCAACGGGTTGCTGGAGCGCCGCCTGCAGGCGCTGGCCGAAGAGCGTCGGCGGCTGGCGATGATCATCGATGGCACCGCCGCGGGCACCTGGGAATGGAACGTGCAGAACGGCGAGATGCGGGTCAACGCGCGCTGGGCCGAGATTGTCGGTTACCGCCTGGAAGAGCTGGAGCCGGTCTGCCAGAAGACCTTCCTGAAGCTGGTCCATCCCGATGACATAGCGCTGTCGGACGCGGCACTGGACGAGCATTTCGAGGGGCGCACCGACAACTATGCGTGCCTGCTGCGGATGCGCCACAAGAATGGCCAGTGGATATGGATCCAGGACCGTGGCCGCGTCTTCGAATGGGACGCGCAGGGCAAACCATTGTGGATGGCCGGCGCGCATGCCGACGTGACCGAGCTGCAGCAGGCCCGACAGGATGCGGCCGAAACACGGCAACGCCTGCAGGCCGTGGTCGATGCCTCCGACGAGGTGGCGGTGATCGCCACCGATATCGATGGCACCATCACCCTGTTCAACACGGGCGCGCAACGCCTGCTGGGCTACAGCGCGGCGGATGTGGTCGGCCAGCGCCGGCTGGATGCCTTCCACGATCCGCAGGAACTGAATGCCTGGCTGCGACCGCTGGCCGATGCCGATGGCCAACTGCCAGATGTGTTCGAGGCACTCAGTGCGCGTGCCGATGGCCAGACCTATTCGCGGCAATGGACGCTGCTGCGCAAGGACGGCCAGCCACGCCAGGTACGCCTCTCGATCAGCCGCATGGACGGTGCCGACGGTGTACGCATCGGCTATGTCGGGATGGCCATCGACATCACCGAGATCCTGCAGGCGAGGGCCGAAGCGCGCTTGTCCGCGGAGAAGTTCGCCGGTGCATTCACCTCGGCTGCGCTGGGCATGGCGCTGGTGTCACTGGAAGGGCGATGGCTGGACGTCAACGATGCGCTGTGCCGGATCCTCGGCTATCCGCGGGAAGAACTGCTGCAGGTGGATTTCCAGCGTCTCACCCATCCTGATGACCTGCAGACCGACCTGGCCCTGGTGCAGGACCTGCTGGCCGGGCGTCGCAGCCACTACCACCTGGAAAAGCGCTATCTCGATCGCGATGGCAAGGTCATCTGGGCCCGATTGTCGGTCTCGCTGGTGCGCAACGAGCATGGCGAGCCGTTGCATTTCGTGTCGCAGATCCAGGACATCACCGCCCAGCGCAGCAGCGAGCAGCGGCTGTTCGAGAGCGAACAGCGCAGCCGCATCACCCTGGATGCCGTGGCCGACCTGGTGCTGAGCGTCAGCCTCGATGGCCGTATCGATTACGCCAATGCCGCTGCAGTACGCATGTTGGCCGGCGATGGCGCGTTGTCGCTGGCCGGACACAAGGTGCAGGATGTGCTGGCGCTGACCACCGAATACGCGCCGGGTTCGGTGCTGGACGTGTCGGTACTGCTGGATCCGGACAGCAATGCGGTCGACCTGCATGCCGACCTGCTGCTGCGCCTGGGTGCCGCCACGGTGCCGGTGGACCTGACCCGCGCCTGGTTGCGCGATGACGAGGGCCACGTGCGAGGCGCGGTCTGGGTGCTGCGCGACGATACCCAGCAGCGTGCCCGCCAGCGCGAGGCGCGTCATCTGGCCGAGATCGATCCGCTGACCGAACTGAGCAACCGCCGTGGCTTCGAGGTGCATCTGCAGCAGGCGATCACCCGTGTCGAACGTACCGGCCAGGCCGCGTCGCTGATGTACATCGATCTGGATCGGTTCAAGCCGATCAACGATACCTGGGGCCATTTGGCTGGCGATGCGGTGCTCTGGGCGGTGGCCAGCGTTCTGCGTCACGGGGTGCGCGATTCGGATGTGGTGGCGCGGCTGGGCGGCGATGAGTTCGCGGTGATCCTGTCCGGTTGCACGCCGCGTCGTGCAGCGCGCATTGGCGGCGAGCTGCTGCATACCCTGGCGTCGCTGTCGATTCCGTGGGACCAGGACCGGTTGCGGGTAGGGGCCAGCATCGGCATCGCGCCGCTGGCCGGGGGGATGAGCGTGGACCAGGCGGTGGCCGCGGCCGATGCCCAGTGTTACCGGGCCAAGGCGATGGGCCGCAACAACGTGCAGGTGCAGGGCGAGGCCAGTGAGCTGCCGGGCGATGATTCCGAGGTCGTCGAGGGCTGATCTCAGCCTGTGAGAGGGCGGGCGCAAATACTCCGCGCACCTCCTCTCTTACAGGTGATCCCATGAATGTCTGCAACCCGATGGCGGTGCGTGCCTTCGCCCCGGCCCTGGTCGGCTGGTGCCTCGCGCTGGCCGCCTGCCTGCGTACGGAACAGCTGCGCGGCGACCTGCACGCGCAGGCCTTGCTGCCGGTGCTACAGGGCGGGGCGGTCGCCCTGCTGGTGTTCACGCTGTCCTGCATCGGTGCCGCCAGCATCGTGCTGTGGCGGGCGGGCAGGAAGGAAGTACCGCCTCATGCTTTTGATGCTCAGGCCCATGCTTCACGGGAAGGCGCAGAGATCACCTGAAGGGAAAGAGATGTTACCTGTCGATATAACGCCTGCAACACCACCCTTTGCATTGATGCCGTTGCAGTTTCCAACACCCAAGCGACGATTCTGAATGAACCGGTTGGAGCGGAATGTTGCCGTGGTACCGCCCGATGTCTCAAACACCGCCCCACCATAGTTCGCACCGCTTACAGCATTGTTTTCTGCAAGAAAGCGCTGTCAACCCTGTACGACGTCGATACCCCATTCGCCAGGGCGTTCAATCACCGAGTTCTTGATGGTGCAGTCGACGCAGTTCACCAGATAGATGGCGCTGGCGCCGGAGTCGATGACGCGGGCGCCATCAATCATGACGTTGCTCGAGTTGTAGATGGCCATCTCGCCATCGCCCCCCGGGCCATCCTTGCGGCCGGTCAGCTGCCCATAGAGGATGGTGACGTCGCGGGAATCGGTGATCCACAGATTCGGGTCTGCCACATTGTTGCCCGCTATGCCGTTGGCACGCATGAAGGTGTCCCATATATCCACACCTTTCCCGCCCACGACACCAGTGCTGATCTGGAAGCCGACGATATCGAGGCTCCAGATGATGATGCGGTCCTGATGATAGGCCAGTACACCGAAGTTTCCGCCTGTACCGGTGGACAATGTGAAGTTGTGCAGCATGGTGCCGCTGCCGAGCCCGATTGCCTTCTGTGGGGAGCCATGGGCGGAGATCACGACGTCGGCCATGCTCGCACCCAATCCCTCGATGGTCGTGCCGGAGGGTACTTCAAGTGGTGCAGGCCCAGTGACGTAGGCGCCAGGCCGCAGGCAGATTTTCTTGCCAGGTGCGGCTGTCACTGCGGCAGCAAGGTCACCACCACTGTCGAGAGTGAGATCGCATGCCGAGGCCTGCGCAGCACCGGTCAGGCCTATGGCAAAGAGTACGGCGGAAATGCGTTGTTTCATTATGGGTTCCTTCCGTGGAGTGGTTGAAGTTGCATCCAAGATACCGCAGCCGACCGGCTTGACGTCAACGCAGAACTTCATCCGCACTGACCAGCTGCACATCGTGCATCTGGTTGAGGTACGCCTCGTAGTAGCCCTTGTGCGAGGCACCGACGATGGTCAGCATGCGGGTGCCCGGGTGCTGGCCGAGCACGTCGCGCATGTTGGCGACCATGCGCAGGTTGCGGGTTTCCCAGTAGCCCACGTAGTTGCGGCCGAAGCCTTCCGGCGAGGGTTCGACGAGCGTCGCGCCGAAATCGCTGTTGAAGGCCAGCATCGCGGCCTCGGGTGCGTTGTAGGCGCGATACATCGCGAGCAACCCATCCGGTTGAGCAAGATTGGCTTCCAGTCGTTCATCGGCCGCCCTGCGCGCTTTGGCGAAGGAATTGTCCCAGGCACCGCGTATGGCGGCAGCGTAGGCCTTCTGCTGCGATTCCGGTGTAGGCGAATCCGCAGTGTGGTCGTCGACCGCCCACAGCCGCTCCAGCCCCAGGCGCGCGGCGAGGACGCCGGCCACCAGGCCGGCCTCGTTGCGGCGTGCGATGCGCGTGTCGAGGAACTGCACCAGCTCCGGTGTCAGGCTGTCCGAGGCACGTCGCTCTTCCCTGGGCAGCCGCAGCCATTGGACGACTGCCGAGCTGCTCTCGCCCGCAGCCAGGAACACTGCGGCCAATCGGCGTCGCTGGGCAGCGGTTGGCGCCTTCGGCCAATCCGCAAGCAGGCGTTCCATCTCCACGTTGGCGCTGGGCACGTCCAGGCCGGTGGCGGCCTGCGCCGGTGCCGGATCGACGCAGTAGTCCGCTACGCTGTCGGCGTATCGGGCCGGATTGCGGCGCATGAAGTCACACTGCAGGCCGGACAGGTTCTCCACTGCGATCGCGGTGGGCCGCCAGGCTTCCAGGCGCTGCAGCAGAGGTTCCAGCATCGCCGGCGTGAAGGTCTCCGGCAGGCTGGACAGGTGCGGGCTGCCCAGCACCAGCACTTCGTTCGGGCGCCCTGCGGGCGGTCCCTTCAGCTGGTCCGGGTGGAAGGCCGGTCGATAGGCGGTGTCGTTGGCCAGCGCGCTGCTGCTGCATACGGCCAGGAAGAGAAGGCTGGCAAAGCGAGGGAACATGCGATCTCCATGTCGATGAGCATCCTGCGGGACCTTCATGCTGGTCATATTCTCCTGCCGCGGAATCCCGCATTGGTCATGTAAACCTTTTTGCCTTGAGCTGCATCCTTCTGCTGAGCGATGCTGTACCCAGCGCCCAGGCAATGCAGAACATGACGTCCGACGACTGGATCATCGACAGTCCGCGGCTGCACCTCCGGCCGTTCACGCCCCGGTGTATTCCTTGGCCTGGCAGGCCTGCATCGAGCCCGTGACGCAGAACCCGAACTGGGCATCTGGATCGCAGAAATGATGCATGGGCACGGCTATGGCCGCGAAGCCGTGGCGGCGGTGTGGTCGGCCGCCTCAGGGCGCCTGCGTTGTGCTGCGTTCCGCTATCCGGTGGCCGAGCAGAACCGGTCCAGCCGTTCCCTCGCTGAGTCCCTCGGGGGATTGCCTGTAACACGTGAGCAGGGCGTGAAGTACACGGCAATCGTCGACCGCATTCCGGCTGCAATGCACGGAGTTGCGACGGACGTCGCGGAATCCCGCTAAAGCGGCTGACGGCATCGCCGATACTCCCTCTGGATCCCGCTCCAGTCACCCGCCGCAGGACCCCAGGCTGCCCCCGATGGGCGGTCCGCGCAGTGTGTTCCGCCGCTCCCAGATGCCGATCGCACCCGCAGCAGACGTTCTTGGCAGTCGCTCGAGAGGTGCCGTTGGCACCTGTAGTCCCTGGCAACTGATGTTGCCGCCGGGCATCCCGCCCGTCGGGTCACAACCGCTTACCGGACACCGAGGATCAGACAATGCTCATTCCAGGCTTCACGGCAGGCGCGCAGGCGCCGGCCGAGCTGCACACCCGTTGGTCGCCGTGGCGTGCGCTGCTTGGCGTACTGGCGCCGCAGCAACGCACCGGCACAGAGAAGGCGATGACCGACCGCACCGAGCTGGAAGCGCAGGTGGCCGCGCTGCATCGCGTGCAGGCCGTCATCGAGTTCGCGCTCGACGGCACCATCCTGCAGGCCAATGACAATTTCCTGCAGGCGATGGGCTACCGGCTGGAGGAGATCCAGGGCAAGCATCATTCCCTGTTTGTCGACCCCGAGCTGGCGCGCAGCGCCGAATACCGCGACTTCTGGGCGCGCTTGGGGCGCGGCGAATACGACGCCGGACAGTACCGCCGCTTCGGCAAGGGCCAGCGCGAGATCTGGATCCAGGCCTCGTACAACCCGGTACTGGACCGCCAGGGGCGGCCGTACAAGGTGGTCAAGTTCGCGACCGACATCACCGCGCAGAAGCTGCAGGCGGCCGACTCGGCGGGGCAACTGGCCGCGATCACCAAGTCGCAGGCGGTGATCGAGCTCAGCATGGATGGCCGCATCCTGTCGGCCAATGACAATTTCCTGGCCGCCACCGGCTACAGCCTGGACGAAGTGCGCGGGCAGCACCATTCGTTGTTTGTCGAGCCCGAGCATCGCAGCAGCATCGAATATCGCCAGTTCTGGGAGAAACTCGGGCGCGGCGAATATGACGCCGGCCAGTATCGGCGCCTTGGCAAAGGCGGGCGTGAGGTCTGGATCCAGGCATCCTACAACCCGATCCTGGACCTCAATGGCAAGCCGTTCAAGGTCGTCAAGTACGCCACCGACATCACCGCGCAGGTGCATGAAAACCAGGCCATGCAGCGCGCGGTGGCGCAGACCCGCGAGGTGGTGGCCGCGGCCAAGCAGGGCGATCTGACCCAGCGCGTGGCCACCGCCGACAAGAATGGCTCGATCGCCGAACTGTGCGAAGGCGTGAATTCGCTGGTCGAGGCGATGGCCGCGATCATCGGCCAGATCAAGTTCGCCGCGGACACCATCGCAGTCGGCGCGACTGAAATCGCACAGGGCAACAGCGACCTCTCGCAGCGCACCGAGCAGCAGGCGGCTTCGCTCGAGGAAACCGCGGTGTCGATGAAGGGCCTGGCCGAGACCGTGCAGCGCACTGCCACCAACGCGCGCCAGGCGAGCCAGCTGGCCGGTGCAGCCGCCGATGTCGCTGCGCGCGGCGGCAGTGTGGTGCATGAGGTGGTCGAGACGATGGCGGTGATCAATGCCTCGTCGCGGCGCATCGTCGACATCATCGGGGTGATCGACGGCATCGCCTTCCAGACCAACATTCTCGCGCTGAACGCAGCGGTGGAGGCGGCGCGTGCCGGTGAACACGGCCGTGGATTTGCCGTGGTTGCCACCGAGATCCGCGAGCTGTCGCAGCGTTCGGCCAGCGCAGCGAAGGAGATCAAGCACCTGATCGATGAGTCGGTTGCCAATGTGGGTGCCGGTACGGCGCAGGTTGAGAGCGCGGGCCGCACCATGGACGAGATCGTGACCAATGTGCGCCGGGTGAGCGACCTGATGACCGAAATCAGCACTGCCTCGCAGCAGCAGAGCGACGACATCCAGCAGATGAACCAGGCCGTCGATCTGATCGACCAGGGCACCCAGCAGAACGCGGCCTTGGTCGAGGAGGCGTCGGCGGCGGCGCGCAGCATGGAAGAGCAGTCGGCGCAGCTGCTGCAGACGGTGGCCAGCTTCCGCTTGCAGGGCGGCGCCGGGCACCGGCACGGAGCGGCGGCGCTGCATGCGGTCTAGGCGCGGCGACCGGACTGTTCTTCCTTGGTTTCGGTGTCGCCGCGTACGCAGTTGCGACCGGCATGCTTGGCGCGATACAGGGCCTGGTCGGCGCGTTCGACCAGGCCGCGCGGATCGCCGTCTTCGCCGGGTGCCTGCCAGGCCACGCCGATGCTGATGGTGACGGTGACGGTGGCCACGGGGGCGGGCAGGGCTGCGGCTTCGACCGAAGCGCGCAGCCGTTCGCCCAGGCCCAGGGCGTGGGTGGCATCGGGCGAGGGCAGGGCGGCGATGAACTCTTCGCCGCCATAGCGGGCTAGCAGATCGTCGCCCCGTTGCAGGCAGCCATCGAGGATGCCGGCGACGGCACGCAGGCGCCGATCACCTTCCGGATGGCCGTAGGTGTCGTTCAGCCGTTTGAAGTGGTCGATGTCGATCATCAGTACCGCCAGGCCCTGGCCCTGGCGGCGCGCGCGGCGGTGGGCCCGATCCAGCGACTCATCGAAGCTGCGCCGGTTGCCCAGTCCGGTCAGCGGATCGCGCCGCGCCAGCGTTTCCAGTTCATCGCGCTGGCGCTGGATCTCGACCTGGCTCAGCACGCTGCGCAGCGCATAGCCGAGCAGGGAGCCGATGAAGCCGACCGTGGCCAGGGTCGGCTGCAGGCGCGCGACCAGAAGCGCCACCAGCATCAGCAGCAAGGGCAGCATCAGTGGTACGCCGGCATCGACGATGCGCCGCAGGCTGCGGGATACCTCCACTGCCGGGCAGCGACGATGGCTGCCCGCCAGGATGGCCAGCAGCACGAACAGTCCACTGATCAGCAGGTCGCCCCAATTGCCGTCGGGCACCTGCGGCTGATAGGTATTGATGTAGAAGGCCAGCAGGAAGTAGCCCAGCGCGTAGATCGTCAGCGTCCGGAAAAAATCGCGGCGGTCCGGATCGTCCTCGGCCAGGAAACGGATCAGTGCGAAGCAGAACACCAGGCTGTTCTGCACGCCGCTCATGGTGTTCAGGCACTGCGTCCACAAGGCGGTGTTCAGCGGCGCCATCGCCCGCGCATGCAGGTAGTATAGCAGCCAAAGCAGGGCAATGATCCCGAGGTCCACCGCACGGATGTAGCGGTTCCCGCCGCCCGGGCTTGCAGCGACGTAGGTCAGGGGGATCCGGTAGAACACGTACAGGATCAGTGTTGAGGCGGTCATCTGCGCAGGGGCGAGGCCGGCCACATTGCGGTACAGCAGGGCCAGCAGCGCGAGAGAGAACAGGCCGACGGCCGCGCCGAGCAGTCGCCACTGGCAGGCCGCCGGGCTGACGCGTGCACGCCGTACGCAGGCCAGTGCAGCCAGCAGCGGGGCGGTGATCAGCATCAGGTAGGAGCCGACCGGGTCCTGCGGGCCGACAAAGGCAATGACGAGCGCGTGCGTGACGAGAAAAAACAGTGCAGCACGCAACGTCATGCAGTCCCCCACCCCCGGATCCGGCGGGATCACCATAGGCAGATGTACGTGAGGCTGGCAAGAAAAGTGTGCACTACGTCTAGCGACAACCCTGTCAGCGGTCGCAGTTTTGCGTCAGCACAGTGACACCGGAGCGGCTACACGGGCCTGCATCGCCCGAAAAGCAAAAGGCCAGGTCATGGACCTGGCCTTTGATGCTGTGGTGCCGGTGAAAGGACTCGAACCTTCATGGGGTCACCCCCGGCTGATTTTGAGTCAGCTGCGTATACCATTCCGCCACACCGGCAGGCAGCGTGTGAGTGTAACCGAGGAGGGCAGGGCTTTCATAGGGGCAAGGCAGATCGAGGCGTTTCCTGTCGGCATCGGCTCTGCGATGGCTATACTGCGCCGGCTTGAATGCCTCCAGGAGCCATAGCCGATGACAGTGTTGCAGGACCTGAGGGTGCTGGTGGTCGAGAACGACGAGATGAGCGCAGCCTTGCTGCAGATGCAGCTGGTGCATGCCGGCGCGACCGTGGTCGGGTTGGCGGCGAGCGTGGCTGAAGCATTGCGCGTGCTGGAAGACTCGGTCCCCGATGTGGCCCTGCTGGACTATCGCCTGGCCCGCAACGAGACCAGCGAGCCGGTGGCGGCAGCATTGTCGGCGCGAGGCGTACCGTTCGTGCTTGCCACCGGAATGCTGGCTGAGCAGCTGCCCGAGTCCATGCTGTCCGGAGTACTGCTGGTCAAGCCGTATCTGTCGGCGGATCTGACCCGGGCGCTGAGCCGTGCGGTGGGCCGTTCCAGCGCAACGGCGTGAGAACGGCGCTTCAGCCGGCCTCCTCGTACAGGTAACGGATGTCCTCGCGGTCGTCGAGGATGCTGTACTGCCCGGCCAGGTTGTCCGGATCGGGGTTGAGCCACGCATCGAGATGCTCCCTGCGGATCGGTATCACGCCGCGATCGTGACCTGCCGCGGCGACATCGCGTGGCGGGGTGTCGGTGATCGTGGCGAATGAGAGCAGGCGTCCTTCCGGTCCCTCCCATTCCGCCCAAAGGCAGGCCAGAAGCAGGTCGCGGGGCGGGTCCGGGCGAAACTCCAGCACCACATCCTGTTCCTTCTCACTGGCGCCAAGCGCGCGCCCTGCGATCGCGTGGCGTGGTACGTGCTCATAGAACGCCTGCACCACGACAACGCCGTGGCGAAGGCCGAACGCGCCGCGCCAATAGCCTTCCAGGCTGTCGCGTCGTGCGTTGTAGGTGCCGGGGTAGAGCACGTCGTTGCGTGCCGGCTTGTCCGGCAGCCGGCATTGGTAGCGCATCGGCTTGATCACCCGTCGGCCGCTCTCGCTGACCATCACCGGCGCGTAGGTGCCGGGAAAAATGCGGTTGTCGCGCGGCAGTAGTTGTACCCGGTGCAGGTCCTCAAGCCGGGCCTGGGCGCGCTCGATGCGGTTGCCGGCCACGCGCAGGTCGTTGCGTGCCTTCTGCGTGGGGCGGGTGGCGAGCGTCGCGTGGGCGATATCGCGGCGCTCGCGTTGGCGGGCCAGCTCCGCCTCCAGAGCCTGGCGTTCCTGCGCATGCCACTGCTGGATCTTCGCGACGATGTCGCGACCCTGTTCGGTGCGCGCGCCGGCAAAGCCGTCGTCCATGGCCTTGGGGGTTTTCGGCCGCTTCTTGCCGGGATCGTGCGCGTACAGTTCGGCGAACTCCTCCAGCGACAGGATGGCACCGAACTCGCGGACCAGCTTGGCGTAGTCAGCGCGGATCAGGGCGGAATAGCACATGGGAACTCTGCAGGCCTGGGTCGCAGTCGTTGCGACGTGGATGCGGCAGGATAGCCCGACCTACAGGGAGATACCGCATGAATGATTCTGTCAGCTGCCAGTTCCGCGAGGCTGTCCCCACGGTCGAAGACTATTGCCAGCTGCGTGTGCTGGCGGGCCTCAGTGCCAAGAGCCAGGAGGCGGCGGCACGCGCGCTGCCCAATACCCTGTATGGCGTGTGCGCCTACCAGGGCAATGAGCTGGTAGCGATGGGCCGCATCGTCGGCGATGGTGGGTGCCACCTGCAGGTCTGTGATATCGCGGTGCTGCCGCGCCTGCAGGGGCAGGGCCTGGGCAAGGAAGTGATGCGTCGCCTGGATGGCTGGATGCAGGCGAACCTGCCGCCGTCTGCATACGTCAGCCTTCTGGCCGATGGTGAAGCGCACCGGTTGTACGCGCAGTTTGGTTTCGCACCCACCGCACCTGCATCGATCGGGATGTATCGCCGGTTCTGAGGTGTGTTCAGGCTGAGGCCATCCATGCGTGGCATGGATCTACTGGGCCAACCGGCCGCCGGATCCATCCCGGCTCTGCAGTAGCAACTGTCTTGTCAGGGGCAGCCGAGGGCCACCTCGGCGTCTCGCTTACGGGCGTTGAGGATCACCAGCATTTTGCGCATGACCGCCACGAGCGCCACCTTGCTCGCTTTGCCCTTGGCCTTCAGGCCAGC